>NZ_CP110341.1:3070839-3406258 GCF_026013965.1 Brevibacterium sp. JSBI002 | reverse complement strand
TACCGTCTGGCCGCGCTCGTCGCTCCGGTGGTGCCGCGCCCGCTCATGCGCTGGGGGTCGACCGGATTCTCCTTCGCCCGCACCCGTGGGATGTGACCTATATGCAATTTTCGGCAGGAGCGTCACATCTGAGTTGAGGATTGAACTACCTGGAGCTGGGCCTGTGACCAGGGGTTTTATTCTGATCGCTTCTATGCTATAGAGCCCGACAGGATTCAAGACGGAGCGTGAGATTCTTTACAAGCGACACGAAAGTGTGGTCAAATTAATGTGTTCGCCCGGTGGGGATCGGGTGGACATAACGGACGTATGGGGATGCGTCCGGGTACTCGAGGGGAGTGCTGCGAGGACCCCGGGATGTCGCGATTACGCGCCCCGGGGTTCTTGTCATTCACAGCCGTTCTTCGCAGCCGCCGACGTGAGGACTGCACCAGCGGGTCCGAAGTGAAGCGGCTCCGGGCTCCGCGCGGTGCCCCGCAGGATCACCTGGGCAGCCGAGACCCCTTCGGTGGATTCGAGGTCGGCGGCGACCGCCCGCACTGCGGATCGACGTCACCGTCGAGGACGTATTCGTCGACGAGGAGGCCGCCGATGGCTGAGAAGCCGATGGCTGAGAACGAGACCGTCCGCGGATTCGACGAGGCGGCGGTCTCGGCTCGCCTGACCGAATCCGTCACCGGAGTCGACGGGGTCACCGGCCTGGCGCCGGGGCTGCGCGACATGATCGCCAATGCGGCCGCACGGGTGATGCGCCGCAGCACGTGAACGGCACAGAAAAAGGTGGGTAGCCCATGTTTGAACCTGGGCTATCCACCTTTTTCTGTGCCGTTGCCGACGGGTCAGTCGGCCTTGCTCTTCGAACGTCCGGTGATGAGACCCCAGACGATGAGCACGATAAGCGAGCCGCCGATCGCGCAGAGCCACGACGACAGTGAGAAGAACTTGTCCATCTGGGCGCCGAAGATCATGCCGCCGAGCCAGCCGCCCAGCATGGCTCCGATCACGCCGAGGATCAGTGTGGCGAAGAAGCCGCCGCCCTGTTTGCCGGGCAGGATCGCCTTAGCGATGGCTCCGGCGATGAGTCCGAGGATGAGATATGCGATGAAACCCATGTTGCTCACGTCCTTCCTGAAAGCACTTGACCGGCTGGGTTGCGCGGTGTTGTTGACATTCTACAACTCACTGTAGTCGAGAGTCGAAAGGTGTGTTGATTCTTTATAGCGTCGGTACAGGAGCAGGCGCGACGAAATCCTCACGCTCCAGATCTGTGCCGTCTGTCACGTCCGCATCCGCCGCCGTCGCTGAGACGGCGCTGAACGGTCGCCCGAAACCCGCGCATTAGACTGGAGACCATGACCGACAGCACTGACACTCGCCGACAACTGCTCGACCTCATCGACGAACTCGCCGTGGTGCGCGGCAGGGTGACCCTCTCCTCCGGCAAGGAGGCCGACTACTACCTCGATCTGCGTCGGGTCACCCTCGATCATCGTTCGGCTCCGCTCATCGGTGACGTGGTGCTCGATCTGCTCGACTCCCACGGCCTGCTGGACAAGGTCGACGCCGTCGGCGGCCTGACCATGGGCGCCGATCCCGTCGGCACAGCGGTCATGCACCGCTCCGTGGTCCGGGGCACCCCGATCGACTCCTTTGTCGTGCGCAAGCAGGCGAAGAAGCACGGAATGTCCCGTCGCGTCGAAGGCCCCGATGTCAAAGGCAAGCGCGTCGTCGCCGTCGAAGACACCTCGACGACGGGCGGGTCCGTGCTCACCGCCGTCGAAGCACTCAGGGAAGCCGGCGCCGAGGTGGTCGCCGTGGCCGTGGTCATGGACCGCGACACCGGCGCCAAGGAACGGGTCGAAGCCACGGGAATTCCGTACCTGACCGCGCTGACGACCGCGGATCTCGGACTCGACTGAGACCCGCCTCGGCGAGGCGGGGCGAAACCGTGCCGCCTCGGCGAACTCGGCTCACCGATCACGACCTGGGACTCGACTGGCAATTCTGTCGAAATCGAGGACGTGGTTTGAAACAAGTCTCTTATTTCAACACGATAGATGAGACACTCCCCAAGAACTGTTTGATGTAAAGGATGACGCGTGCTCACACTGAAAGAGGTTTCCCTCCGCAAAGGGAAGCGGACATATCTGGACGAGGTGAGTTTCACCGCCGAGGCGGGCCGGATCACCGCAATCGTGGGAACCCGCTCGGCGGGCCGCACCGAACTGGTGCGCATCATCATGGGCCTCATCGCCGCTGATGAGGGCACCATCGAACTCGAGGACTTCGAACTCGACTTCGGCGACCGGCAGAACTTCGGCTATCTGCCCGCGGAACGCGGCGGATACCCGAACATGCGCGTGCTCGACCAGATCGTCTACCTCGCCCGCCTGCACGGGATCACCCTGGGCGCGGCCGAACGGAATGCGCTGACCCTGCTCGGCCACCTCGAGCTCGCCGACCGCGGCTACGCACCGTTGAAGAACCTCTCCGGGGCCGAGATCGCCCGCGTCGACATCGCCGCGACCCTGGCCGCCGACCCGGACGTCGTCGTCATCGACGATGCCTTCGCCGGCCTCGACGCCGCCTCGCTGCGCCTGGTCACGTCCCTGCTGCGGGCCCATGCATCCTCGGGAGTGCCTGTCATCCTGGCCACCGACGACTGGGAGGCCGCACAGACGTTCGCCGATGACGTTGTCATCCTGAACCAGGGGAAGGTGACGGCCTCGGGCAGCGTCGAGAAGCTGCTCGGTGACCCGCACTACCGCGTCGAGTCTACGAACACCGAGGCGGCCGCCTCGGCGCTGAAATCCCGAACGGGAATCAGCGATGTGAAGACCGCCGGACGCGAGGGCTCTGCGGTGAGCTTCCGCGCGAAAGATGCGAAGTCAGCCGCGGCTGCCGTGGCCGAGCTGAAGAATGTGAAGAACTTCGAAAGTGTCCGCCCGACACTGGCCGAGCAGTACAAGGAGGCTCTGTAATGGCGCGCAAAGACAATGGTGCGAATGACGAGTCCCCGGAACCGCTCGTGTCCAAGGGCACGGCCGGCGAAGGCATCGACGACCTCGGTGTGCCCGTCGACGACGATGTGATCGAAGACGAGACCACCGCCGAGGAGGGCGACTCGGACGACGAGGCGACCGCCGCCGAGGCGAGCAAGGGGTCGGCCGCCTCGGCGAAGAAGGACACCGACGCGAAGGCTCCAGCTGCGAAGGAAACGGTCGAGTCCGGCGCCACCGCCGGCCTCGACGACGTTCCCTTCGAACTCGCCGAGGACACCCCCGATCCCGACGAGCTGCCGGAGACCGGACTGGTCTCGGAATTCGTCGATGTCGGCAACCGTCAGGCCGCATGGCTCGTCTCGAACCGTGAGTCCACCACGGCCATGCGCAGCCCCTACTTCCTGGTCACGGCCGCCGTGATCATCCTCGGCGTGCTGGCCGCGATCATCTCCGGAATCGTCGCCGACGTGCAGAAGGACTCGGGCACCCCGACCATGGCGATGGTCGGAGTCGGCGAGCAGGCGGCGATGTACGAACAGCAGCTGGGTGTGAAGATCACCGACGCCAAGGACGCCCCCGCCGCCGAGAAGCTCGTGCGTGAGGGCAAAGTCGACGCCGCATTCATCCAGGACCCGAGCGGTCAGGGACAGCCGACGATCATCGCCCTCGACAAGCAGCCCGATGCCCTGCTCGAGAAGCTTGCGCCGAAGACCGAGGCGACGCTGCTCGAGACCCCGGCCGTCGACGGTGCCGTGGCCACCCCGCTGCTGTGGGGGATGGTCGCGCTGTCGCTGCTCGTCGTCGCCACTCTGGGGACTGCGCTGTATCAGAACCTGCGCTTGGAGAAGCGCAACCGGATCACCGAGATCATCGCAGCCACGATCCCGCCTCGCGCCTCGGCCTCGGGTCGGATCACGGGCATGCTGACCCTGGTCATCGTCCACCTCGTCGCAGCAGCCGTCATCACCGAGCTCGGACTCTCGCTGTCGGGCAAGACGTCTCTGGCGTTCGCCATGCTGCCGGGCCTCGGCTGGTTCGCGCTGGCCCTGCTGCTCACCGCCTGGTCGGTGTTCGCGCTGCTCGTCTGGGCTTCGACCGTCGTCGGCTCCAAGGCTCGCGCCACCTTCCTCACGATCATCGGCGTCATCACCGTGGCGGGCTTCTTCGCTCCGGTCCTCATCGGACCCTCGGGCACCGTCGCGAAGGTGCTGTCGTGGACGCCGTTCACCTCGCCGCTGGGCATCGCCGGCCGCTCCTTCGCCGGACAGGCCGAGTGGTGGGAGGGCCTCGTCGCCGCCGGCATCGCTCTGGTCCTCGCCGTCATCCTCCATGCTCTGGCCTCGGGCGCGTACGTGCGCTCGGTGCTGTCCGGAGGCGGACGCGGCGGCAAGACCGTGAAGATGAGCAAGCGCGCGCAGAAGGTCGGTGCCGCCACCTCGGCGAAGGGATCTGCGAAGTCGGACTCGAGCGCCGATGATGCGGATGATGCCGATTCGGACGCCGCAGACGACGAGAAGTCGGCGGCCGCCTCGGCGAAGGAATCCGGCACGAATAAGTCAGACGTGAAGTCCGGCGGGAAAGACGAAAAGGACGAGAAGTCGGCGGATGATTCCCGCGACGACAAGTGACCGAAAGCGCTGAACCGCAGGTGGGGGTCGGTCCGTGGACCGGCCCCTGGCCTGTGGGCGAGCACTTCGATCCGGAGCTGCTGGCCGAGGGCGATCGGCGCAATGTCGTCGACAAGTATCGGTATTGGAAGCACGATGCGATCGTGGCCGATCTCGATGATTCGCGGCACGACTTCCACGTCGGAGTCGAGAACTGGCAGCACGATCTCAACATCGGTTCGGTCGTGCGCACCGCCAACGCCTTCAACGCCGCCGCCGTGCACATCGTCGGCAAACGCCGCTGGAACCGGCGCGGAGCGATGGTCACCGACAAGTACCAGCACGTCATCCACCATCCGAGTGTGGACGACCTGCTCAGCTGGTGCGCCGAGAACGACGTACCGCTGCTGGGCATCGACAACTTCCCGGACTCCGTGCCGCTGGAGACCTACGACCTGCCTCGGCGCTGCCTGCTGCTGTTCGGGCAGGAAGGGCCGGGACTGAGCGAGGAAGCGCATCAGGCGAGCCGGGACGTGCTCTCGATCGCGCAGTACGGGTCGACGCGGTCGATGAACGCCGCAGCCGCCGCCGCGATCACCATGCACTCCTGGATCCGCCGCCACGTCTACGACCAGCCCGTGAGCTGAGCTCGCTGCCGGCGGCTGAGGCCTCGCAACGGAGGACCTGGTCCCCTTGAGGAAGTCCCGTCCTCCTCGTGCAGGAGGCCGTGGTCTCGCCGAGGAGGCTCTGTCCTCCTTGCGCACGTGCGGTTGACGGCATTGTTGGGTCGATCCACGGTGTTATCCGCGCTCAGATCGCCGCGGATCGCCCCAACAATCCAACTCTGCCCGAGTGCAGTGGAGCCCGTCGCCGTCACGGAGGTTGCCGAGCGGCATACTGAGACGAAGAAGCGCCGAGGCGGCACGACGATGATCGTGCCGCCTCGGCGCTTCCGTGCTGCCGGGATCCGGCCGCCTCGGTGGGCGTTGATAGGCCCCGACGACGCAGCGCCGCACGCTCGGGGTCGAACGTGCGGCGCTGAAGTGCCGCTGCCTCAGCTGAGGTCGGCGGCGTGGGGTTCGATGAGTCCGCCGAGTTCGGCGAGCTCCGCGGTCAGCGAATCCGAGTCGTCGAAGGTGCGGGTCATGACCGTCAGGCGCTTGGCGTAGTGACCGATGGGGTATTCCATGGTCATGCCGATGCCGCCGTGCATCTGGATCGACTCCTGGCTGATGTTGCGGGCAGCCCGGTCGACGATGATCTTCGCGGCGATGACGTCGCGGTGGCGGTCCTTCTCGGCACCGGGAACCTCGGAGGTCACGGCCAGGCGAGAGTACAGAGCCATGCTGCGCGCGTACTCGAGTTCGGCGTAGAGGTCGGCGGCGCGGTGCTGCAGAGCCTGGTTCGCACCGATCGGTGCACCGAACTGCTCACGGGTCTTCAGGTACTCGGCAGTCATCGTCAGCGAGGCTTCGAGCGCACCGACGGCCTCAGCCATGATTGCGGCGTTGCCCAGGTCGAGGACTTCGGACAGCACGGCGTTGGCATCGGCGGCGTCGAGGCGCTGGGCGGCGACACCCTCGAGCTTGAGGTTCGCGCTGCCCAGGCCATCGGCCTGGCGCTGAGCCACACGAGTCAGACCTTCGGCATCGGCGGCGACGAGGTAGAGGCCGAGTTCGCCGTTCTGCGTGGCGGTGACGATGAAGTGATCGGCGACGTCTCCGCCGAGCACGTTGTTCTTCTCACCGGTGAGGGTGAAGCTGCCGTCTGCACCGGAGACCTGAGTCTGCGGAGCGTCGACCGCGTAGCGCAGTCCGGGCTCGAGCGCTGCGAGAGCGAGGAAGGTCTGGCCCTCTGCCACACCGGGCAGGATGGCCTGCTTCTGCTCCTCGCTGCCGCCGAGCAGAACGGCATTGGCACCGAGGACTGCGGTAGCCAGGAACGGTTCGAGGACGAGTGAGCGACCGAACGCCTCGGCGACCACGGCCACCTCGTTGAAGGTCATGTCCGCGCCGCCGTAGGACTCGGGGATCGCAAGTCCGAGCAGACCCATCTCGGCGAAGGCCTGCCATTTCTCGCGGGAGATGCCCTCGTCGCTGCGAAGTATCTCTTCGCGCTTTGCGATGTCGTACTCGCTGCGCAGGTACTTGTTCAGTGTGCTGGCGAGTTCTTGCTGAATGTCGTTGAGTTCAAGATCCATTGTTGTCCTTCTTGGGAGATCGAGTGAGCGTCGGTATCTCAGAGACCGAGCAGTGCCTTCGAGATGATTCCGCGCTGCACCTCGGACGAACCGCCGTAGATGGTGACCTTGCGGGTGTTGAAGTAGCCGGGCAGAGCGTCGACAGCGCCGTTGGGCAGGTCGGACAGACCCTGGCCCTGCACGCGGTCGGAGACGAAGTCGAGACCCTGCGGGCCGAGCACGTCGACGAGGAGCTCGGAGATGTCCTCCTGCAGCTGGGAGCCCTTGAGCTTGAGCACCGAGGAGCGCGGATCCGGCTTGTCGGACCCGGCGGCCTGGGTCGAGAGGATCCGCAGCTGGGTCATCTCGAGCGCAGTGAGTTCGGCTTCGATCTTCGTCAGACGAGCGGAGAACAGGGGGTCATCCAGCAGAGTGCCGCGAGCGGTCTTCGTCACCGCGGCATAGGCCTTGGCGCGGGCGAGGTTGACCTTCGAGCCGCCGATGCGGGCGATTCCGGTGCGTTCGTTGCCGAGGAGGAACTTCGCGTAGGTCCAGCCCTTGTTCTCTTCGCCGACGAGGTTCTCGACGGGCACCTCGACATTGTCGAAGAAGACTTCGTTGACTTCGTGGCCGCCGTCGATGAGCTGGATCGGACGGACGGTGACGCCGGGGGTCTTCATATCGATGAGCAGGAAGGAGATGCCGGCCTGCTTCTTCACGTCCGGGTCGGTGCGCACGAGGTTGAAGATCCAGTCGCCGTACTGGCCCAGGGTCGTCCAGGTCTTCTGGCCGTTGACGATGTACTTGTCTCCCCGGCGCACCGCGGTGGTCTTGAGCGAGGCGAGGTCCGAGCCGGCGTTGGGCTCGGAGAATCCCTGCGACCACCAGATGTCGATGTTCGCGGTGGCGGGCAGGAAGCGTTCCTTGATCTCCTGCGAGCCGAAGGTGGCGATGACGGGTCCGACCATGGAAACGTTGAACGGCAGCGGCTGCGGAACGCAGGCCAGCTGCATCTCTTCGAGCCAGATGTGACGCTGCACGGGGGTCCAGTCCTGGCCGCCCCATTCGACCGGCCAGTTCGGCACGGCGTAGCCGTGCTGGTTGAGGATCCGCTGCGAGGTGACCATGTCTTCCTTGCTCAGCTCCTGGCCGGTGGCGACCTTGAAGCGGAGCTCCTCGGGGATCTCCGTGCGGTAGAACTGACGCATCTGCTGCGCGAACTCGCGCTCTTCAGCATTCAGTAGGGTGTCCATGCGAACTCCTTATAGATCGTTCAGTAACTTGATTCCAATGGTACGGTCCGGTGTTCGGGCTCACAAGTGGGAGACGGGTCCGTCGGCGGTACAAGGGCGCCGGTGCCGCACGCGAATAGAACAGACGATGAATTTGGCATCGGCGGTGGGTTGATCCGGTATGCGGCGGTGAATGACGCTGAGTAATCGCTGTGGTCGCGATGAAAGAGCATTTGAGCGTGTAATCTGAAATACAGGCGAAGTATTGCAGATTTGTTACGTTGAGCCCTTTGGCAGGTAACAGAATTTTAACATTGCAGCGCTGTGCGGGTTCGAATCGCTGCCGTGGTCCTATTATCTAGGCATTGCTTCCGCCGGTCGCGGATGAATGATCAAATAGTTCAACTACATATGGAGCATGGAAAAGCGAATTCCCCCTATGTCGCTCGAAATGCAATCACTGAGAGAAGTGGACGGATGATTGCCCAATCCCCAAGCGGCTGTGCCGCTGGCGAAACGCCGGGTGTGGATCCCCTCGGGTCCGATCGCGGATCCTGCTGTAGTTGCGCCTCGTGCAATGGGGCGTTGAGTGCTGTCAATGTCGACGGCTGCGGCGAATCGGGTGAGACGGGTGTTGCGATCCGTGGGCTCAGCCAGTTCGTGATCAGACAATGCTGTACTGCGAAATGCCGGTCGTCTACTCGCAACGTCTCGATCATGGACTCCGATGCGGAGTCGAATGAAGCTGTCCGCATAGGTGAGATGAAATGACCTCGCCTGTCGTGTCGCGCCCTTCCGCTGTCGGCTCGACTGTGGCGCGGCAGTCCGAAATCGCCGACATCGTCGCTGTCCTTTCAGATTCGACCGCTGATGGGGTGCTGGTGATCGGCGCGACAGGAATGGGAAAGACCACGGTTCTCAACGCGGTTGCGGCGAACCTCGCACCCGAAGCCCCGGTATTCCGGTTCCGGGGTTCGAATCTGATAGCTCACAGGAATCTCGGAATCTTTGAGATTCTGCTCACCACCGAGGGGGCAGCTCCTGATGAGATTTCGATGGGCGCGGCATTCTCGATAGTGTCGCGGTTCTTTGCGCGTGCCGTGGTCACGCAGGTTCCCATTGTCGTCGTCGACAATGCTGATCGGGTGGACGAACAGTCGCTGTCGATCATCTCGCAGCTGGCGGCCGAAGGACGGATCAGGGTTCTCGCAGCTGCCGAATCGATTCGTCAACCCGTGGATCTCCTTGCAGTTCTGTGGCGTGCCGGAAAGCTTGTTCGTGTCGACTTGGACGGCCTGGACAGCTCGGCAATCGCAGCCTACGCACGAGAAGTCGGCTACGAAGTCGACAATCAGGTGATCGCCGACCTCCGTACGAGGTCACGAGGAAATCCTCGGTTGCTCAGTCGTCTCTTCACCAACATAGAATCGACTCCACTTGCGCGGCGAGGTGCTGAGGACCGAGTCATGTGGAACGTCGTTCCTTCTCAGCGCCGAATTCTCGAACTCGTCGCAATGATCAGAGCAATTCCGTACGACGCTCTGCAGACAATGTGCGATGTCGATCTGCTGGACAATCTCGTCGAGCGGGGGATCCTGACCATCGGCCGGGACAAACAATCCGAAGTGTCGTTGCTCGAACCGGCCTTGGCTCTGGTAGTGCGAGACAGCATCCCCCCGTCGCGTTCCCTGGAGATGCTCCGGGAGGTCCTCCCATCCCTTGATTCCATGACGCTCCACGGCGCTGCGCTGTTCGGAAAGGTCATCTGGATGCAGGAATGGGGGGTCCCCGGCGACTCTCAGACGGTTCTGAGAGCGGCGCTGTGGGCCAACGCGTGTGGAGACCATTCCGGTGCAGCGCGGCTTTTGAGAGGTGCGAATTCGGATCATCCAGAGCTTCAGCTCGAACTGGCGCGCGCAGAGTACGGCCGAGGTGAGAACGTCGACGCCGAGGCCATCCTCGAGCGTCTCATCGCCGCATCATCCGACGGAGACGGCTCCGATCAGTACCTCTCACGCCTCGCATGTCTCGAACTGCGAATCACAGACCCTCGCGAACCTCAGAGTCTGCGAACCGGGTGGATTCGAGATCGTCTGGTCAGCTCAGTGGACATCGGCCGACTCGAAGTCACCCAAGCTCAGTTCGAGATGCGAGGCGGTCGCTTCGACTCTGCGCAGAGTATTGCTGAGCGGGTCTTCCGCGATTTCAACTGCCTGCCGCGACACCGGCAGCGCGCCTGTACGCTTCTCGGGCTTGCGGCTGTCATACGAGGTCGGATCGAACTTGGAACCACATATCTGGTCCAAGCAGAGGCGATGCTCGAGCTTCCCGACAACACTAGTTTCGAAATCGAGGATTCGACCCCCCAGCTGTTCGCCGGCCACTATCTTGCAGGTTCCTGGGACAGAGCGAGGGCGGCTCTGAGATATGCGCCTTCGGGGATGGACATCGGAACAGCAACAGCTCTCGTCGATCTGTGGACGGGACACATCACGCGAGCCCACCAGAACTTGGACAGAACACCCCGCGGTCGGGAAGTGCCGGAGCAGGACGAGACACTCAGGATCGCCGCACTGCATCTGGCAGAGGGTTATCTGCGGCTGCGCGAGGCATCGACCTCCCGTGCGACGAAGACAGATCAGGGAGGGCGAAGTACAAGGCGCAGTGACAAAGTGAAATTCGACCCGTTCTCGGCCAGGAGGGCATCCGAGCCGATCCAAGGAGTGCCGCACCCCGACTACACCTGGTTGCAGGACTTTATGATTGATCTTTACGAACTCCAGTCTTTCGCACTGTCGAGTCCGGAGAAGACGGCTGCGGACCTGCACAAACTCGGTGCGGACGCCTATGCGCTCGGCGCGCACACTCTGGCCGGCTATGCCTGGATGGAGGCGAGCCGTCACGGCGACACGTCGGCACAGTCGGATCTCAGCCGTGTCGCAGACAAGATTGACGGAGAGCTCGGCAGATTGGCGGCAGCCGTCGCGCGTGCATATGGCGACGGCGAAGAGACAGCGATGATCGATGCTGCAGCAGCGGCGCTGGACTTCGGCGCCGTCGTGATTGCCGCCGACCTCGCTCGTACCGCACGGGACAGGGCAGTTCAGAAAGGTGACGCGGTCGGCGTCAAACTTGCCCGCGCGTTGTTGGACTCCAGTCTGCGCGCGATCACCTTCGACGCCGATGGTGTCGACCTGTCGACAATGCTCACCGATATTGAGAAGAAGCTGGTGTTCGGCGTGGCCGATGGATCCAGCAATGCCGAACTCGGTGCGCAGCTGCATCTGTCGGTTCGGACCGTGGAATGGCACCTCGGTCGGATCTATCGTCGGCTGCACGTCAGCGATCGTCAGGAACTCAAGCAGATCGCCTGGAGGCGGGCATGACCGGACGAATGATGCTGCACCGCCCGCCTCTGCTGGGGCGCGAAGACGAACTCCGGGTCATCGAAGAGACGTTGACCGACCGATCCTTGGTCGGAGTCCTCATCAACGGCGTTGTCGGAATGGGCAAGACCCGATTGGCGAGGGAAATCCATCGGCGGCGAGGCGGGCAGGAGACTTGGCTGCGCGGCGATCGAGTGCTGGGCGCAACGCCCTTCGGCGTCTTCGCGATGATCGTCGACCTCGACGATCCGGTCGGTCTGCCCAGACGAGTGATCGACGCGTTGACGGGAAGTGCTCAGACTCCGACTGTGTACGTTGACAACGCTCACTACCTCGATGAGCGCAGTATTCGCATCCTCACGCAACTGGCCTCCGACGGCACGATTCGGATTGTGGCCATGACACGACAGTCCGCTGTGAGGAATTCGTGGCCATTCGCCGAGCTCGTTGACGAACAGGCCATGGCTCAGATCACCCTCGGCCCTCTGACTTCGGATGAACTGCGCAATGCAATCGAGTACAGCTTCGGAGGAATAGTCTCCCAGGCGGTATTGGATATCGTCGACTTCCACTCCGGACGCAATCCCGGCAAGTTGTTCGAACTCCTCGGATACTGCAAGCGGAAGAACCGGCTACTGCTGCGCAACGGTGTGGTCATACTCGATGGACTCGACACGGACTTCGACGGTCGGGCGCGTGATTTCGCGCGCATAGATCTTGACGAGTATTCGGAGGACGAGAGAACCGTCCTCGAACTCGTGGTCATGGCCGGTGAGATCGAGATCGGGCTTATGCTCTCGCTCGGGCTCGGAGCAGCGGCAGATCGGCTTGTCGATCTCGGTGATCTGCGGATCGTCAGCGGTTCGAGTCGAGTCTATGTTGCGCGTGAGCACCACGCGTCCGAGACGGTGCGCGTGAGCATTCCCATCGGCCGCAGTCGAAAGTGGTACGGAATCGTCCGCGACTATCCGGACGATCCGAGCGAACGATCTCGGATGCTCCGGACGGAATGGGCATTGGGCTGCGGGATAGAAGTCGAAGAACGACAGATCATCGATGCCGCCATGACTGCGATCGAAGCTGCCGAATGGCATCGCGCCCTGCGGATCATGGCCGACGTCCACACCGCCGACCTGAACGCCGCGGAACTCTACGAACTGGCCTATCTCTATTGCAATGTCGGACAGGTCGAGCTCGGGCTCGACCTGCTCGCGCGGTCCCTGCAAAAGGCGTGCTGTCCCGGACTGGTGATCGCCGCCGCCGTGGTCTGGGCAAACCGTCAGGCCACACACAGGTCAGTCGCTGTCGAAGCAACAGACTTCGTCGCCGCCCTAAACAGAATCGCCGCCCACGAACGCAGCTGCTGCTCCGAGGGGAGGTGCGCCGACCACCATGCAGAGCGCAGCCAGGCGGCGAAATGGTTTGCGGCCGATAGCCTCAGCGTCGAGGCGGCGAAGGGTCTGCTCCAGACGATTCGATCCGTCGTCGGTTCCGGCATTCGCCATGACAAGGGGTCGTTCTCTCGACGGCCCGATGCAGAGCTCTTGCGCAGCCATGCTCTCGACGATTCCTTACCAGATGTGTACCGAATGAGCGCGGGACTGGTCTGCGGCTCCTTCGAAGTGGAGAGTGGTCGCCCTGGAAAGGCAACCGAGATCCTCGCGCTCGTCAAGCGCGAGCTTCGATCGAAGGGTATGGGAGACCATCTTCTGAGAATCCTGGATGCCCGCTCCCAGATAGAGCTGGGAAACCTCGGCGCGGCTCGACTTTCACTGCAGGTGCCGCGAACCAACGACATCGCCCAGCTCGCAGCGCGGAGCGGAGCGAGCGACATCGTGGAAGCCGAGATCCGGCTGCGTGAAGGCGAACTCGAATCGTCGCTGCGATTCGCTCGTGCGGGGGTCGAGGCGCTGGACTATTGGAATCAGTCGACCGCTCTCGCCTCCGCCCTGGGTCTGGCACAGTACGTCGCTACGCTCAATGGGGAATCGCAGATGGCGGAGGATTTCGATGGCCGCTTCGTTCGCCTCGTCCATTCGAGCTTTCAGATGGAATACAGGCGAGCATCCGTCTACGCGCTCATCTCTCGGCGGCTGCGTAACTCCGATTCAGAGGCGGAGAGACAGCTGCATCAGCTGCTCGAGGACGCTGAGAGGGCAGAGGTCTTTGGGCTGGCCGCTCATATTCGCTACCTGCTCTTCCGCCATTTCGGCGAGGTCGATGTGGAAGCGATGTGTCGGCTCGCCGAATTGGGGGAAGGTAAGGAACTCCGATTCATAGGAGCAGTCGGATCGGCATTGCGGGACAAGGACGCGGCGAGCTTGCTGAGAATCGCCGAGGAGGAACGGACGGCGGCTCCCGATGTTGCTGCACGGTGCGTGCAGTTGGCGAAGGATCGGCTCAAGCATCGAGGCAGTGTGCCGTCGACGGTCGTCTCCTCAGAACCGCCGATCGAACTGACGGAACGTGAGCGGGAAATCTGCGGACTTCTGGTCAAAGGTCGTTCGAATGCCGAGATCGCCGAGCAGCTCGGAGCTGCCGTTCGCACCGTTGAAGGGCATGCGTATCGCCTCTATCGGAAATTGGGAGTCACCCGCCGGCACCAAGTCGCCGAGGCGTTCGCACGGCTGAATATCGACGCCATGGGAAGAGCACGGCAGAAGACCGACAGGACGTGAGCTGCAATCGTCATAGGAAAGCCGAGTAACTGTCGCATTCTGCCTTTCGGTAAACCGCAAAGATGCCTGCATTCAGCCGGTGTGCTGCTGTTGTGAAGCTAATCTGAACTGATATCGGGAACTCTCACGGCAAACGTCGAGACCAGGCGAAATGGTCTGATCACCGTGTCGAGGAAGTCTTCGTCGGTCTCAGAGAATTCGAATTGCAGGCGGGTACCCGATGAGTCGTCCAACAGGAGTCGCGAGCGTCGGGAGAGATCATTGGGAGTTGAAGATGCGCCGATCGTGATCGGCTCCGCAGGGCGAAGGCTCTACCTCATCGACTGGTTTCGAACGGCCTTTGAGACACTCGGCCTCAACGGACGAATCATCGTCGCCGAGAACGATCCCACAAGCGCGGCCGCGTCCTATGGCGATGAGATGCGACTGTTGCCGCCCTACACCGACCCGGCCTATGCCGATGAGCTCCTGCGGCTGATCGAGGAATTCGAGCCGAAGCTCTTTCTGTCCGCGAACGACTATGAGCTGATGCATCTGCACGTGGACACGAATATCGCCGCTGGCCTGCGAAAGCGAGGGATCTTCGTCCCCGGGGTCTCGCCCGCTTGGCAGAAGGGCTGCGCAGACAAGCTCCATATGGCGCACATGCTCGAAGACATCGGAGTGAACACTCCGATGACAGTCACAGGCAATGAAGTGGACCGGCTCCTGGGCGCGGCAGGCTCCTCCGGAGAGTTCGTGGTCAAACATCGTTTCGGCTCTCGGTCCTCCGGGCTTGTCGTGGTCACCGCGAATCATCTCGATGAAGCCGTTGCGAGTTCTGCGAAAAGCGTCAGACGCCGGGCCGACAGCACTGACGTCCTCGACGAGGTCATAGTGCAGCCGTGTGCGCCGGGCAGTGAATACGGGGTGGACATCGTCTCGAGTCTGGTGGACGAAGGATCCCTGTCGGGGGTCTTCGCACGACGCAAGCTTCGGATGCGCGCCGGGGAGACTGACAAAGCCGTGACCGTCGATCCCGCGCCCTTCGCAGACGCTGCGGCGAAGATCGCTCGCGCTGCAGGACTGTCCGGGCTCATCGACCTTGATATCTTCCTCGACAGTGCAGGCACGGTTTCGGTGATCGACATCAACCCCCGCTTCGGAGGCGGCTATCCATTCGTTCATCTTGCCGGGGCCGATGTTCCGCTCTACTACCTGAGCCAGATCTTCGGAATCGCAATCGATGCAAGTTGGCGACACTACGAGTACGGGGTCGTCGCCGCCAAATACCAGGAGACTCGTGTGACCGCCCACGGTCAGCAGAGTTCCGATATGCAGTGAAGAAAGGCAGACATGAGTTCGTCAGAACCAAAACCCATCACAGAAGGCCCACCGACTCCGGCATTCGTCATCGACGAGGAGGCTCTCGAAATTCTGGTGACCCGATTCCAAAAGGCGTTGGACCGGAATTGGCCGAACTCCGTCATGTCCTACTCCGTGAAGACCAATTCGCTCCCGTGGCTGCTGAGCTACATGAAGCAGAGAGGAATCTGGGCGGAAGTCGTCTCCGATTCCGAATACGGATTGGCGCGTGTCCTCGGGTTTCCACCGGAACGGATCGTGTACAACGGCCCGGTCAAGAGCCGTGCGCTCCTGCGGAGCGCGCTGCGAGAGGGCTCACTGACGAACCTGGACTCCAGCAGAGAGGTCAGGTGGGCGGCGGAACTGGCCCGGGAGAGGCCCGACCTGAACGTGCGGGTGGGGCTGCGTGTCAATTGGGATCTCGAAGGGCTGTGCCCTGGAGAGAGCACCGTGGGCGATGCGGCGAGTCGTTTCGGCTTCGATTTCGACAACGGTGATCTCAGTGCGAACATCGCCCAGCTGACCGGGGCGGGGGCGAAAGTCGTCGGTCTGCATATGCACCGCAATTCCCGGACGAGCAGCCCACAGGTATTTCAGGCATCCGCCGGAGTGGCTTCTGAGATCATCTCGACTCTCGGACTCGAGCTGGACTGGCTCGACATCGGCGGAGGGTTCTTCGGCAGTCTGAAAGATACCGAACTGTTCGACCAGTACTTCTCCGGCATCCGTTCGACTCTCAGCGATGTCGTCGACCCACGGCGGACTCGGCTGGTCATCGAGCCGGGAGGGTCGGTGATCGCCGCTCCGGTGGAACTCCACGCACAGGTGCTCGACGTCAAGGACATCGGTCGGCAGCGCTTCGTCATCACCGATACGAGCAGAGTCGATCTCGATCCGCTCTTCCGCAAGACCACTCCGTTCGACATCAGCGCCGAGTCGGCGGACCAGACTCATCCGGAGCAGGTGCTGGCAGGATTCACCTGCATGGAGGATGATCGGCTGATGGTGCTCACTGACTACCCGACCCTGAGTGAAGGTGATCGCATCGTGTTCCGAAAGGTCGGGGCATACACCATGTCCTACGGGTCCGCGTTCATCGAATACCCTCCTGCCGTATACCTCCGTCACGAAGACGGCCTGCTCACACTCATCCGGCGTCGCTGCGACGTCGAGGACTACCTGCAGTGCAATGGCTGGTCGCATGGCCCGTCGACGCTCTCGGCCGGTTCAGCGACAACTGCTGCGAGCTGACGACGCTCGTTCAGAGGCCTTCCGGAGCAGCCGCACCGCAGTTCATGCCGGCAGCCGAGCGTGACTGAGTACCTGCGCCAGTGCTGCCTCGATCGTGACTGAGTACTGACTCGAACATGTCCGGGCATGACCACCTGTCCGCAGCCCCGGCCACCGCACGATCATGAGGTCATGAACACCACAATGACTCTGGGTGCGCGGTCGCACGTCGACGAAGACCCATGTACGAAGCGGAGCTCACGATGACTATGCAGATCCGTCTTGCCGAGCTCGAGCAGATGCGCACCCTCTTGGAGCGACACAGTGCGGTCGCAGTCATCGGCCCTCCGGGGATGGGCGGCGACGAGATGCTCGCCGCGTTGGAGGCCGAGGCCGAAGGGCCCGTTATCAGGGTTCCGATCGGGCAGGCCGAGGACGCGAGACCCTATTCCGGGTTGGAGATCATCTTCTCCGCACTGAGAGCATTGGAGCCTACGAGCTTCGGGTCTGTCCTCCTCGACAGCCGGCTGAGACAGGACTCCGGGGAGAACATGGCAGCAGCACTGACCATCGCCGACGAAGTCACTTCGCTGATCGCCGGCCTGGTCCTTGAACACCCGACCCTGGCGATCGTGCCCGATGCCGACGTCATGGATCGGCCGTCACAACTGGTTCTGGGACATCTGCTGCGCCGTATTGCGGGAAGTCGGCTGAGATTCGCTGTCTCGACCGGAGAGCTCAATCCGAGCAGTCTGCTTGCCGGTATGCCGAGCATAGAACTCAAGCGAGTGAGCGAACGTCGGATGGCTGACCTGGCAGACAGGCTGACAGGGGGCCGGACTGCCGCAGGAGTCGCCGCGACGGCGGTGCGCACCGCTTCAGGACGCCCCGCCGCACTGTGCGGAATCATCGAGCGTCTGCCGCGGAACCAGTTGGAGGGGGACCAGGCTCTCGATCTGCCGCTGCGCGTCGAGCCGAATGCCGAGGACATGGTCAAGACCGCGATGAACGGTCTCAGCGAAGGCGCGGAAGAGCTCTTGGATCTGATGTCACTGGCTCCGCTGTCTCCACGGCCCGTCGTTCTCGGAGCTTCGCAAGACAGCTGGGAATGGTTCTCGGAGCTGGAGTCCCGCGGAGTCGTCGAGAGAGACGGGACTTTCAGTCGCTGCTCGGAGGAGCTGATTCGAGCCATCAGATACGGACAGTCGACCGCCGATGCGCGGCTGAGCGGGCACATGCTGTTGGCGCAACACTGCGAGGGACTCTATCCGGAATTGCATCACTGGCACCGGTCCTTCTTCGAAGCCACCGACGATACGCCGCTGACCCTGTTCGACGACGCTTGTCATCTGGTCCAGGAGGGAATGGTGTGGGCGGGCATCGAATTCGCGGAGCGAGCGCTCGGCTTGGGGCCGGACGCAGAAGGCACCTCGACCCTTTTGAATGACCTGGCCGAGGCACTGCTGGACCGTGGACAGATCACCTTCGCCCTTCGCTACCTCGACCACGCCTCCCGCAGCGGCTCGGTCAAGGAGATGCTCCGAGCGCGGGCACTGCGGATCTGGGCCGAGTTCCTCACGCACCAGTCAGTTCCGCTTCGGCTGCGCAATCAGTGGAGCAGCAGCGAAATCGCAGAGGCGCCCATGGAGGTCGCCCAACTGCAGCTGGTCTTAGGTCTGTGCCATGCGCTGAGGCGGGAAACGGCCGAGGCGCAGGAACTGTTGGAAACCGCGTGCAGCCTTGGCGCCCATTTCGATCGGCGGTCACGTGAGCTCTCCCGATTCCTCGGGATTCTGCTCGATTGCGGGCGTGGACTTCGCGAAAGTGCGATCGCGGCGTTCCAGAGGCTCGACGCCACAGGGGAGGTCGATCCCATCAGCCTGCTGCTGCTGTCCCGCGGGCTCATGATGACCGAAGAATATGATTCTGCGCTGGCCACCTTGGACTGCCTTGACGATGGTGGGGGCCGCGGTGAGGCTTGGGACATCCAATCGCTGTACGTCCGTGCCGAGATTGCAATCCGACGCGGTGATATCGGACTTGCGATCGCGCTCATTGACAAATGCGCATCTGCCGGCGACAGCGAGCAGATGATCCGTCGTGACCGACTTCTGCTCCTCCGGTGTTGGAGACTTCTCGCGCAAGGACGTGCCAGCGATGCGGAGGTCGTTGAGTCCGAGCTCACCGCTCACGCGATGGCTTCACAGAACCGCAGTCTGCTGGCCGAGCTCAACGCGCTCCAGGGCAACTATCTCCTTCGGGTCGGACTCCCTGCGGAAGCGGTGCGGCATCTCCACCGATGCGAGGAGCTCGCATCGAATGAGCTCAACCCCAATATCATCCGGTATGAGCCGGACCTCATCGAAGCACTGCTGGCAACAGGCCGTCGGGAACACGCGGGAATGCTGGTCCAGGTCTTTCACGGAAAGGTCGAGCGGGCCCCGTCACGGTGGGCAGAACTGGCGTTGGAGCGGTCTCGCTTTCTGCTGCTTCCGGCCGAAGGCAGATTGGAGGCTATGGGACGCCTGCTCGGGTCATGGCGCCCTGAGGACTCGCAATTCGAGAAGGGAGTGACGCTGTTGGTCATGGCCCGAAAGTTGGCTGAATCGGGGGCGGACGCGGCTGCCGCAGAACGATCGCGCCTGGCAGCGGGAATCTTCCGGGAGGTCGGCTCCGACCACCTCGCCGCAGCGGCGCGACTCGAGTCCGTGGACGCACCCGAACAACCTGCGCGCAGCAGTCTCCTGGACCTGCTGACCCCAGATGAGCGAGAAGTGGTCGGACTGGTGCGCGAAGGGCTGAAGAATCGGGAGATCGCAGGGCAGATCTTCGTCTCCCTGCGCACCGTGGAGCTGCGACTGACCTCTGTGTACCGCAAGCTCGATGTCAGCTCGCGCACCGAACTCATCGCCCGACTGACCAGGGGTTCAGAGCTTCCTGCGGCGTGAGTCCAACGACGACCACAACAGATAGGCGGCAACCCGCAGGTTCGCCGCATGCCGACGTTCGAGGCCGGCGCAGATGCCTAGCATGAGAGACAGATGAAGAGCGAAGGAGCGAACAGCTATGCCGCCAACCGAAACGGACGGGCGCATCGAATCCCGTGTTCACTGGTTCAGCGCCGTCAGACAGATCGACCAATCAGCGCAGGCCGACAGATGATGACGAGATATCACTCCGCCAAGAGGATGCTCGATGTCATCGGTGCCCTCGTCGCCCTTGTTGTTCTCTCACCGGTCTTCATCGTCGTCGCCGTCCTGGTGTTCGTCTTTCTGGGGTCGCCGATCTTCTTCACTCAGCAGAGAGTGACGAAGGGAGAGAAGGTCTTCCGGCTCTGGAAGTTTCGCACCATGCGCAATGCCGCCCCCGCGCAGGGACTGGTCTCAGACGCCCAGAGGCTGACTCGGTTCGGCCGACTGCTGCGCTCAAGCAGTCTGGACGAACTCCCGAGTCTATGGAACATCCTGCGGGGTGAGATGAGCTTCATCGGCCCGCGGCCCCTGCCGACACGCTATCTTCCTCACTATTCTCCTCATCAGCGTCGGAGGCACCTGATCCGCGGGGGACTGAGCGGGCTGGCTCAAGTCAGCGGACGCAATCAAGTGCGCTGGGATGATCGGTTCGATCTCGATGTCGAATACGTCGATACGGCGAGTCTCGCTGTCGACCTGCGGATCATCCTCCGAACTATCAGAATTGTGCTGCGCGCCGACGGGATCAGTCAGGACGGCGAGGTGACCGCTGACAACTTCGGGGGAACGCTGAAGTCCGAACTTCTGGTGTTCGACGAAGTAGGGCGCACCGAGGATGTTCGGACGTGGTCGGTGCGAAGTTCATCCGGCAAGGGGGTCGGGCGCTGTGATATTTCGGTTGCCGACGGTGACGCGGTGGTGATTCGATTCGATGCGCATCCGGACGCTGACAACGATGTGGTCGTCCGACGCGAGGTCGTCCGTCTCGCGACGAACCGTGCCCGGGCAACCGAAGCGACATTCGCGGTCTGGATCCTGCCGCTGGGAAGCGAAGATCTGGCGATTCTCACTGAAGTCGGATTCGAAGGTTGTGACGATCCTTCCGACCTGTCCAGGTTCGGGCAGCGTCCGCATCCCGAACAGGCGTTCGCGGTCTGCACTCTTTGGCCGGAAACCGGACATCACATCGGCTCGTCGCAGGTCACACCGCCCACGCACTGGTTGAACGGAATGCTCCGCCGGACGCGGACATCTCAATCTTTCCGGCCATTGGAGACCGGTTCAGCGGTGGAGACGGCCTCATGACCCGTACGGAGTCGAACGGAGACTGGGCGGTGATCCCCGCAGGCTTTCGGATCCTCGTGGTCGGATCCACTGATACCTGCCGTTCTCCACTCGCCGCACGTATTCTGCAGCGAGAACTCGACGACACGGCCCCGGGCGAGTTCGCCGTCTCCAGTGCCGGCACGAAAGCTGTCATGGGACGTCCTGCGGTCGTCGAGGTGTTGGAATTGGCGGCACGACGCAACATCAGACTGCATGGTTTCGTCGCCAGTGAATTCGATGAAGCTGCTGCCCTCGAAGCAGATCTCATCCTGGTCATGGATCGGGTGATCCGCAGAGAAGTCGTCAATCGTGTCCCACAGGCCCTGCGGTTCACGTTCACTTTGCGGGAATTCGCCCGCATTCTCCCGACCATTCGTCCCGAGCGGCTGGCGGCACCAGCCGGGAGGTGGCAGTCTCTGGCCGCGCTGGCCCCGCGCTATCGCACCGCTCCGAGAGGCGACGGCAGCGATGATGATGTCATAGATCCGCTGTTCCGGTCGCTGAGGACTTTTGAACGAATGGGTTCGCAGATCTACAAGGCTGTCTCGACGATCGGGCATTGGGAAGTGCAGGAGCACGTCCACGGAGGTCATGGCTGAACTCCGACGGTCGGGCGCGCTGCTGTCCGCCGCAGGTTCTTTGCGGGGCGCCGCAAGCTCGACCGTGACACCGGCCGTCCTCGAACACGCGAAAGTAGAGTTGAAAACGATCACCAACGCCGCTGTCCGTCTTTCGACCCGATTGGAACCGAAATGAGTATCGTCGACTATGTGCGGATCCTGCGCAAGAACGCCGTTCTGCTGTCGGTGATGATTACAGTTGGCGGACTGTGCGCCGGAGCCGCGTTCCTCTTGCAGCCGCGTGAATACACGTCCCAGACCGAACTGTTCGTTTCGACGGTCGAAGCTGCGAATCCGGACCAGAAGCAGATCGCCTCCGCCTTCGTCCAAGAACGGCTGCGCACGTATGTCGACCTTGCGAACTCACGCAAAGTGCTCGAACCGGTCATTCGTGAGCTCAGCCTGGACTTCACTCCTGTGGAACTGGACGACAAAGTCTCGGCTTCGTCGGATCACGGGACCGTTCTGCTGACTGTCGACGCCACCGCCGCCTCGCCGGGCCAAGCAGCGCTGCTGTCCGAGTCGGTGGCGAACAATCTCACGAAGACGATCACCGACCTCGAATCCAGGCATGGCAAAGCCCAGTCGGGAATCAGGCTGGCGGTTGCCAATGACGCGATCGTACCGGTGTCCCCAGACGGACCTGCCTGGTGGCTGTACGTGACCATCGGCATGCTGCTCGGAGCCGCCCTCGGCATCGCCGGCGCATTGTTCCGGTCGGCTGTGGACTCGAAGATCCGCGAAATCTCCGGTATCCGAGAGATCACGAACGCGCCGATCCTCGGATCACTGCCGATGCACAGCGACTCCTCGTCCCGGACTGGACTGCCGGCGCTTCGCCAGGACACCCCATACGACGAGGCAATACGACGGCTGAGGACGAACCTGCGTTTCGTGCGGGTCGAGGACTCGAGCAACATCCTGGCTGTCACTTCGTCGATCCCATCAGAAGGAAAGACCTCTACCTGCATCGAACTTGCCGTATCTCTGGCTCAGTCCGGGCAGCGCGTTGCTCTCGTCGACGTCGATCTGCGTCAGCCGGCCGTTGCCGATCGACTCGGATTGGAGAACTCAGCCGGGCTGACGACGGCGCTGGTCGGGGCCGCCGACGTCCACGATCTGCTGCAACCCTGGGGTCAGGACGAACTCTATGTCCTCACCGCCGGAGACAGCGTCGCCAATCCTGTCGAACTCATCGAATCAAGGGCGATGGCCAAACTCATGGCAGTCTTGGGCAACGACTTCGACACTGTCCTCCTCGATTGCCCACCGGTGCTGCCGGTCACGGACGGTCTGCTTCTCGCGAAGTCCGCCGGACGGATCGTCCACGTCGTCGCAGTGAACCAAGCTTCCCGCAATGAACTCGACGAAGCTCTGCAGGATCTTTCCGTGGTCGACACGCCTCTCAGCCTCGTCGTCAACAAGGTTCCCCTCGGCCATGCCGACCTCAACGGATACACAGTGTCCTATACTTCGGCTCCGCAGGAACGAACGGCAGAGCCGCAGTTGGTGCCGTCCGGCGGCCGGTCGGGGCACGAGCATACGATTCTTGCGGAGCGAACAGCTTCAGGCAACTGGATGTCGGATCAGCTCGGCTCGGATTCCACGGCTCATATTCCCCGGAGGTGGCCCGTAACCGAACCAGGGTCAGGACGACAGCAAGACGCAACGGCCAACCAGCGCTCAGCGACGCTTGCGAGAAGACTCGGCAAACGAGCGAAGCGTCGGTCCGGACCTGAGCATCGGAGCTGAGTGCCGTGAGGAACTCGACTGCGTTGAGTAGCGAACCGACCCGGAGATCGCTTGACCGGGGCCGCATTGAGTTCAGGATCCTCGTCATCTGCACCGGCAACCTGTTCCGTTCGCCATTGGCTGCCGGACTTCTCCAGCAGGGATTCGACGAGGTGGCCCCCGGCCGATTCCGAGTCGATAGTGCCGGAACGGCCGGAGTGGAGGGAGCGCCAGTGACACATGACGTCGAGTCTTTGGCGGCGGAATGGGGTCTCGAACTCAGCGAGTTCAGGGCACGACGGCTGCAGAGCTCCGACATCATCCACGCCGATCTCGTCCTCGGCATGGATCGGTGGCACCGCAGCCAAGCCGTGACCCTCGAGCCCAGCGCACTCAAACGGTCCTTCACGCTGCGTGAGTTCGCGAGAATCATCCGCCCCCTCGCGGCTGCGTACGGAGCCACCTCGAGGCGGCGCTGGACAGAGTTGGTCGAGCGGGCTCAGCGATCACGCATGCCGCATGTCGACGGACCCGAGTGCGACGATGTCGTGGACCCCCATGACGACTGGTCGCGACTGAGCGAAACGATGATCGAACAGATGCTTCCAGGCGTGTTCGACATCGTCGACTGGGAGTTCCGAAGTACTGCGCAATCATCATCGAATTGAGGACCAACTCCGCCTGAGCCCGTCGGCTCTCTACCTCAGGAGTTGAATTCGAGCGAATGGTCGGCTCCACCCCGGTGCAGTGTGCTCGCGAAGTGAACAGCTTCCGAATTTCAGGCACCTAGCGGTGCACCGTCTGTGGACGGCTTGGTGTGAATCCTGTCGGGTCGAGGCTTCGAGCACAGGATCTCTCCGATCAGCCGGACCGCTGAACCGATGAGCACTGCGAGGCTGCCTGCGGCGACCGCCGGCATCCCGACCGACCCGGCGACACCCCCGCCACACAGTACCGCGATGATCGCTGCGGCACCGACGAAGAAGGTCGCCCAATATCGGTTGAGGACCAGCAGGTTCGCCGAAGCCAGGTAGGTCGGGAGTGTGCAGATGGCTGCCAGGGAAAGATAGAGCACGGAGACTCGACTGAGCTCGAAGTCAGCACCATAGACCGCAGACAGCAGCCAAGGACCGATGAACACGGCGAGAACGACGAATGGGGCGAGGGCGAGCAGCCCGATCGTACACAGCCTCTTGACCCTTGTGCGCAGGAAAAGTGCGCCGTCGGACTCATAGACGGCGCGAAAGCGCGGCAACACCACTGTCTCGATCGAGGCACCCACCAGATTTGCGAAGACCACCAGATAGGCAGCCGAGGCATAGCGACCGACATCTTCCGGCGAACCGAACCAGGCGACGACTGCCAAGGGGACATAGGACAGCAGGGAATAGACTGCCTGCATCATCGACATCGGGATGCCAGCGGAGACGAGTGCCCTGATCTCGTTGCTGACCGTGGTCCGAGACTTCACCTCGCTCGCCGTTTCAGGAGGGCGAGCAGAGGCGGTCCACATCGTGACCGCCGTTCCTCCGAACGAAACCGCTGCGGCTGCCCACAAGGCGGCGACCGGCGAACCGGTGGCAACGACGACTATGGTTACAGCAGCAACGCTGACAAGAGCCACGGTGATGAGAATGAGACCGAAGGCGAAGAGACGTTCGGTCTTCTGCAGCCGCGCGTAGAACAGGTCTCCGATCGAATCGCTGACCTTGATCAGCAGCAGAGGCCACGCGAGAGAACTGTCGATCTGATCCGGCCCCAATATGACCAGCCCGACGATGATGAGCACCGACAGCCCGACGGTCGACAATCGACAGCCAAGGTATATTCGCCAGCGAACCGTCCGCTGCAGTGTGACGAAGAGATTGCGCAATCCCAGCTGGGAGGCGATGAAGACGGGAGTCATCATCGCGATGAGGGTCGAATAGTGACCGACAGCAGTGGGTCCGCTCTGCAGGGCGAACAGCCAAACGATGTACCACTGCGCACCTGCGACGGCGATGTTTCCCACGGTGACGAGAAGGAAAGCCGAACGAGAGCTATTCACCTGCGGTATCCTCCTGCTTCCCGACGGTGCAAGACGGTGGTGTCCTTCGAATCGGCGGGTCCGAATTCCAGTATGGTGCCAGCCGGCTGTCGACCAGCCCATCGTGCAGACTCTTTGCGGGAGTATGCATGACGAGTGCGGCATTCCGTGCATTCGGCGCGGAGAACCGTAGCGACTCTCGAATCCCGTTAACAACTGTTCTGTTCTCACTAGGCTGAGTACGTGAGCACGACCCTGGACATCGAATATCGCTGCGATGTCGTCTCCTGCCGGTTCTCCGGCCCGATCGAAAATGACGTCTGATGAAAATCCCACAGCTCTTTCGCCTTCTCCGCCGTCACCTCATTATGCTCATCGTCATGCTGCTCGCCGGCGGAGCAGCCGGGTTCGGGGTCTATTCCCTTCTGCCGCCTTCCTACTCTGCGCGGACCGAACTGTTCGTGTCCGTGCCGACTTCGGGCGATCCGTACGAAATGCGCATGGCCTCCGACTTCATCAAGGAGAGGATTCAGACCTACGTGGGAATGGTCGGCACCGAATCCGTACTCGAGCCGGTGATCACCGACCTCGAGCTCAATACGACTCCGGGGGAGTTGGCCTCACAAGTAGAGGCGATCAGCGATCCGGAGACAGTGCTCATCACAGTCCAGGCCAGCGCCGGCGATGCTGATAGTGCCGCGCGACTGTCGACAGCGGTCTCCCGCAGTCTGACGGAGCGGATCAGCATGCTCGAGAATCCGGGGAAAACCGATTCATCGGCCATCGATCTCATAGAAGCGAACGAGGCTGTGTCGCCTCAGCGGCCTGACGGACTGCCGCGTTGGCTGTTCATTCCCATCGGTGCTCTGTTCGGCCTGGCGGCGGGAATCGCCATCGCGGTGATACGGGGAACTTACGACAACGTCGTACGAACGAAGACTGATCTGACGGCGGTCACCGAGGCACCTCTGTTGGCCGCTGTGCCGGAAGATCGCGAGATCATCTACCGCTCGAACAGAGATGAGCCCGCGATCGGAGGAGTCCGCGGTGAATCCATTCTGCGGCTGCGCACGAACCTCCGCTTCGCGCATGTCGACGAAGACAGTACGGTGCTCCTGGTCGCGTCTTCACGGCCGGGTGAGGGCAAGACGACGATCGGGATCGACCTGGCGGTCGCCAGTGCCCGCGCCGGACAGAGCGTCGTCATCGTCGACGCCGATCTGCGTCGACCGTCCGTGGCGCCACGTCTGGGGCTGGAGGGCGCGGCAGGGCTGACGACCGCCTTGGTCAGCGGACTCGGTCTCGATGAGCTGCTGCAGACATGGGGCGACGACGATCTGCACGTATTGGCTGCTGGTGAGATTCCGCCCAATCCCACCGAGCTGCTCGAAACGCGAGCGATGGCCGAACTCGTGGCCGAACTTGCAGGGAGATTCGACCTTGTCATCATTGACGGTCCACCGCTGCTGCCGGTGGCTGACGGTCTCGTCCTGTCCAAACTGGCCAGTCGGACGCTCCTCGTCGCCGCAGCCGGACAGGTCAAAGCGAGGACTGTCGCAGAGTCGGTGCGAGCACTCGATGAGTTGGAGGCTCCGATCGGGTTGGTGCTCAACCGAGTGCAGATGTCGAGTGCGGAAGTCGATCGGCACAGAACTTACGGAATCCGCGCCGTGGTACCGGATGAGCCGCAAGAGGCGGAATACTCGGATGATCGAGAACGATCGGCCGCCTCGGTGAGGACATCCGGGGAGGAAGCAGTCGGTACTGAGACCAGGCCCATGCCGTTGGTTCCCGACGAGGGCTTCTCCCGATCATGATCGCGATCTGGTTCGCCCTGACGACGGTCTGGGTGCTCATGTTGGTTTTCAGCTGGAGAATCCCGAAGCTGAGGCATTGGAGCAACGCGGTTCTTCCGCTGGTGTCCCTCGTGCTCATCAACACGATCGTCGCGGCAGTGAGCAACTACGAGATCTCCGATAAGGCGATCTACTCGATGGAGTTTCAGATCCTCAGCTTCGCCCCCGCTGATGAGATCTTCTACACCTACACTGCCGAAGGGCGCGAGCCGGCGTTCCTCATCCTCAGCTGGCTCATCGGCCTGTTCACTCACGACCCGAAGGTCTATTTCTTCGTCGTCGCACTGCTGGGGTCGACCATCATGGCTGCGGCGCTGCTGTGGCTGCTGCGATCTGCGTGGCAGGTCACGCTGGTGTACTACATCACCTTCTGCTTCGGCTTCTTCACCGGCTATTCGAGCTACCTTCTGCGGCAGGGGCTGTCATTGGCGTTCATCATTCTCGGGCTCGTCGCGCTGTGCCGGCGTACGCGACTGTGGAAGATGCTCGTGCTCTTGGCTGTTGCGTCTCTGTTCCACTGGTCGGCCATTCCTGCGGCGCTATTCATCCTCGGTGTCCGCCTCCTGCCGAAAGCACCGACTGCCTTCCTCATTGCAGTATGGACGCTGTTCTCGCTGCTGTACCTGTCGGGGCTGAACGCGACCTTGTTGGCGCCGTTCGCATCGTCGTCCGAAGAACTCGAGACCTATACCGACCCGGCAAACGCCGATCTCTACACAGGTGGTACGAACCGATTGGACTTCTGGATCCTCGGTTTCTGTGTCGTTGTATTCGGCTATGTCGTATTGCGCAAGTTCGACAATCTGCCCGAGTGGTATGGTCAGCTGTTCCACGCCTTCGTCCTGCTCAACACGTACTATCTGGCTCTGGGGTTCGTCTACTACAGCGACAGAGTGGCGGCATATTCTTGGTCGATCGTTCCACTGGTCCTGGTAGTGCCGGCACTCTCCCTCACAGGGTGGAAGCAGGGGTGGAGCAGCGTGGCGCTCATGGCCGGCTTCCTTGGTTGGAGCGAGTACATCGGCCTCATGGACAACATGCTCAAGGCCTGAAGCACTCTAGGAGAGAGCGCGAGCCTCGGCCCGACCGGGACAAGCCTGGCGGCGTCGTGGCTCAGGTGCCGTGGCTGGGGCCGTCCGTGCCGTGGCTCAGGCCGACCGCACTGCGGCTCGCCTCCGGAGTCCCTGCGCAGCCAACAGCCACGTGAGGGCGAACAGCGAACGGTGGCCGACGAGGTTGTAGGCGGTCCCGAAGGTCTGTTGCACCGTTCCCAAACCGCCGACGCTCACATGCGGCGCCGAATCTCGATACCCTCGGGCAGTCGACAGCTTCTTCCGCAGGGTGAATGGGCACTCCAGATGATGGAGGTCCCTGGTCGAGGACACCGCGTTCTTGGCCCTGATGTAGCCGGCCGCGGCCCGCAGCCTGGTCGAACCCAGTTCGGAGGCGAATTCCTGGAGCGCATCGTTGACGCCCATCAGCTCTTCGTGTTTGCCGGGGTGGAACTGTCGAGTCACCGATGCCGAGTTGTCCCGGCGGTAGTAGTACCCGAGCAGAGGCAGATGGACCGCGGAGACTGCCCCGCGAGCGACCGCGAGGTTGAACAGCAGATCCTCGCCCAGGCTGATCCCGACGGGAAAACGCGCGCCGGACCGCATGAGGGTCCGACGGCGGTAGGCCTTGTTCCAGACGGTGTTGAGTGATTCGTCGGCGATCCGCGGGACCAGATAGTCGGGATCGAGCACTCGCTGGGGGCGGCTGCTCCGGACCCTCTCGCTCGCGCACATATGCCGGGGAACCAGCGCCCGATCGCGCGCCTCGGCGAGGTCGAGCGGGTCGCCGGTGGTCTCGAACGTGACCACATCGACTCCTGAACAGTCGACGCCGGCGACGGCGGTGAGCAGACAGGTGCTGAGCATCTCGTCATCGGCATCGACGAACATGACCCATTCGCCGCGGGCGACGTCGAGAGCGGCATTGCGCGCCCTCGACGCCCCGCCGTGGTCGGCGAGAAGACGCACCACGCGGTCGTCTGCCATGGCGAAACCCTCGATGATCGCCGGTGTGGAATCGGTGGAGCCGTCATCGACGACGATGAGTTCGAGTTCCCCATGGCACTGACTGAGCACCGATCGCAGGCAGTCCGCGAGGTAGCGCTGTCCGTTGTAGACGGGAACGACGACCGAGATCAGCTCATTCGACATGATGTTGCCTCTCCCCCCGCCGGTGAGTCAGCTCCGTTCCCGACGAGGGACGGCAGGAACCGAAGAATCCCATCGGCCGCATGCGAGTAGTCGAGGGCGCCGCGATCGAAGGAGATCGGCTCCAGCAGCCGACCTGACGTCCAATCAGCGCAGATGCGGGCGGCCAGCGCCTCGGTGTCGCCATCGGCGGTCAGACGTGCCAGCGGAATATCGCGCACCCCTTTGACATCGAAGGCATAGCTGGGACATCCCATCGCCAGACTCTCCAGCATGACTCGGGGGAGCCCCTCCCATTGCGAGGTGTGCACCAAGGCATGGCTGCGCTCGAGAGCGGCCGCGGCATCGCCGGTCCCGTTCGCGGTGACGATTCCGGACAGGCCCCGACTCTCGATCTCTGCGCGGATCTCGGGGCGGAACTCGCCGTCTCCGAGCATCTCCAGGCGGAAGGTCAGACCGGTGCTGTGCAGGTGCGCAGCGATGTCGAGGGCCAGGTGGGGGCGTTTCCGGTCGGAGAACTCCCCGATCCAGCAGAGCCGGAGAGGGCCTTCCGGCAACGGCCTCACCGGATAGTCGAGCAGATCGAGGCCGACTCCTGTCGACAGGTGCAGTTGCGGACGGCCGGCGAATCGGGCGGCGAACCAGCGCTGATCGTCGGAGTTCAACGAGATGATGCCGTCTGTGCGCGGCAGCAGAGCGCGTTCGATGAGCGGCCAGACCCGATCTCCGATCGAGCGAGTCTCATTCCAATGGAGACCGTGGCAGAAGTAGACGACCGGGGCAGTTCCGCCGGCCAGTCTCACCAGCGCCGAGGCGGTCGCCGAGTTTGTGACGATGACGTCGAGACTCTCACGCTTCGACCACTGACTCAGTCCGGACAGCGCTCTGAGCATGCGCAGATCGGGACGGCGGGAGAGCCCGGGGATCACCGTCGCCCGAGCCGCGTCCATCGGCGTTCCCGCTGCGAAGCTGACATCATGGCCGTGCGAGCGCCATGACTCCGCGATCTCGATGAAGAACGAGTCCAACATCCCACCTGTGCTGGCCAACAGTCCGATTCTCACTTTGTGCCCCATTCTTGAGTCTGCGCGCTGGTCGACATCCGCAGCGATCGACCTTCTCAGACTATGAGGCGCAAGCCGCGGATCGCTGTCGAGGCGGTGCGGAGTACGGACTCCCGCAGACGCGATGCGGTTCACCGTCACAACCCGACTGCAGAGGCATCTGCACGGCTCTGAACTGCGGTGATGGCCCCATCGTCTGCGAACTTCGGGAACGCCCCGAGCGGCTGAGTATCGGGTACCAGTGATGACCCGAACGTGACAGAGTAGTGACACGAAGCTGTCCGGAGCCTACCCCCTAGTGACCGAGTTTCCGGTGGGGAACTCTGGGCTTCGTGAAAACTCTCAATGAACTCCCAGCGCCCCTGCCAGCTCCCGGCGAGCCTCAGCGCCGCCGGCTCTACTCCAGCTCTTTCGGGCTCGCCTGCATGGACGCGGCGGCCCTCATCGTGTCGTGGTTCCTCGTCGTCTCTCTCTTCGGGCGGGTCTGGGGAGGTGAGTTCTTCCTGCTTCTGCCGATGCTGATCATCGGTCAGCTGGTTCTCGGCTATCTGCTCTCGCTGTACCGGAACCGGTACCAGCTCGGTTCCGATCACGAGCTGCGCAATCAGGGAATGGTCGCAGCCATCCTCTTCACCGGCACTTCTCTGGCGGGTGTCGTGGCCGAATACCGCGAGGACATCCCCTGGCTGCTGCTGGCGCTTCTCTTCGCGCAGGCGATCATGGTCTTCGGCCGACAGCTCATCCGGGTGCTCAGGCAGCTGCGCCTCATTCCGGTCTCCGGGGAGCCGGTCGTCATCGTCGGCGCCGGAGACCTCGGGGCCTCCCTCGTCACGCAGATGATGGCCGATCCGCTCAGCCCGTACCGGCCCGTCGCGATCGTCGATGACGACCCCCGAAAGCTCCGACAGCTCATCCACGGCGTTCCCGTCCGAGGGTCGACCTCCTCTATCGCCGAGGTGGTCGCCGCCTCCGATGCCGCCGGTGTGATCGTCGGCATCTCCGAAGCTCCCGCACAGGTGTTCGCATCACTGGTGCAGCGTCTCGACTCGGAGCAGATCTGGGTCCGCGCCGTGCCTTCACCGCTGGACATGCTCTCTTCGGACGTCGGCATCTCCGACATCCGCGACCTCGACGTCACCGACCTCATCGGCAGACCGGCGGCCGAGCCGGAGAGCGAGCAGATCTCTCGGCTCGTCGAAGGACGCACCGTCCTGGTCACCGGTGCGGGCGGATCGATCGGTTCGGAACTGTGCCGGATCATCTCCCGGCACAACCCCAGTCGGCTGATCATGCTCGACCGTGATGAGTCCGAGCTGCACGCGCTGTGCATGAGCCTCGAGGGACGAGCTCTGATGGATTCTCCGGATCTCGTCCTCGCCGATATCCGCGACTTTCAGGCTCTCGACCGTGCATTCGCCGAACTCAAACCGGACATCGTCGTCCACGCGGCCGCTCTCAAACATCTGCCGATGCTCGAGAGCTACCCCGCCGAAGGGTGGAAGACCAATGTGCACGGTTCTCTCAACGTGCTGCGAGCAGCGCAGAAACACGGTGTGGGACGCTTCGTCAACATCTCCACGGACAAGGCCGCGAATCCCAGCAGCGAGCTGGGACGGTCGAAGTTCGTCGCTGAGCGATTCACTGCACACTTCGCTGCGGCAACCGGTCTTCCCTACGTCTCGGTGCGGTTCGGAAACGTCCTCGGCTCTCGCGGATCGGTGCTCATCTCGTTCACCGACCAGATCCGACGCGGCGGACCGCTGACCGTGACGCACCCCGATGTCACACGGTTCTTCATGACCATCCCCGAGGCATGCCTGCTGGTCCTGCGTGCCGCGGCTCTGGGCAGCAGCGGGCAGACTCAGGTGCTCGACATGGGCGAACCTGTGCGCATCGTCGATCTCGCGAAGCGGCTGATGGCGGTGACGGGACGAACCTGCCCGATCATCTACACAGGGCTGCGCGTCGGGGAGAAGCTGAACGAAGAGCTCTTCTCCCCGGAAGAGCTCGACCGCACCTCGACGAACGGAGTGTCGTGGACCGTCGACGTGCCTCCGCTGGATCCTGATTCGGTGCCTGAACCGGCAGCCTCGCTCGAGGACATCCGAAGCTGCTACCTCAGCACGGTCGACGCCGCGGAAGCACCGTCGGCGGCTGCGGCCGTCGGGCCGGTGGACGGCCCCGGCGTCGACGCACCGGCATCGACGGTCACGGACTCCGGGGAGCTGCCCGTCATCGACGTCGATCACGGCACTCAGACCCTCGGGCTGAGCGCTCAGGGACGGGCGTGATGGAGATGCGGATTCCCCTCTGCCTGCCCTCCGTGGGCGTGCTGGAAGAACAGGCGATCGTCGCTGCACTGCGGTCGGGCTGGGTGGCCCCGGCCGGTCCCCAGCTCGACGAGTTCGAGTCGCGGCTGGCAGCTGTCACGGGCCGTAAGCATGCGGTGGCGGTGAGCTCCGGAACCGCGGCGCTGCACCTTGCGCTGCTCTCGCAGGGAATCGGAGCCGGCGACCGAGTGGCGGTTCCGACCCTCACCTTCGCCGCGACGGTCAACGCCGTGCACTATGTGGGCGCTGAACCGGTCTTCATCGACTGCGACGAGGCGGGGCTGATGGACACATCCGTCCTCGAAGTGGCCTGCTCTGAGGCGCTGTCCTCGGAACGACCGATCCGGGCGGTGCTTCCTGTCGACCTCTACGGCACTCCGGCCGACTATCAGCGGATCGTGCGCATCGCCGAGACATACGGCGCCGTCGTCGTCTCCGACGCTGCCGAGTCGTTGGGAGCCGGAACCTGCGAGTCCCCCGCCGGATCGTTCGGGGCCGTTGCGGCGCTGTCCTTCAACGGCAACAAGATCATCACGACGTCGTCCGGCGGAGCGGTTCTGTGCTCAGACCTGGAGACCGCGGAACGGGTCCGCTACCTCTCTACACAGGCGAGGCAGCCGGTGCTCCACTATGAGCACACCGAGGTGGGGTACAACTACCGCCTGTCCAACCTCCTCGCGGCTGTGGGCATCGCACAGCTCGACCGGCTCGGGGCGATCGTTTCGAAGAAGCGCGAACACCACCAGGGATATGCTCGAGCGCTGGCTCACGTGGCCGGCCTGGACCTGCTCACTCCTGCTGACGGCAACTGCTGGATGAGTGTCCTCATCGTCGGCCCGGATTCGGGCACGGATGCGTGGACCCTGGGAGAGAGTCTGCTGCAGCGCGGAATCGAAACACGTCCGGTGTTCAAGCCGATGCATCTGCAGCCTGTCCACGCCGGCTGCGATCTGCGCTATATCACCGGACGCGCCGAAGCGCTGTATCGCACCGGTCTGGCGCTGCCCTCGAGCACAGATCTGACCACGGACGACAGGAACACGGTCGCGGCGGAGATCGCGGCCGCCATCGGAGAGGCGGTCACGGTATGAGGAAGCGGACTGCTGTCCTGTGCGCGGGGATCACAGTCGTCGCACTGCTCGTCTTCGGCGCCGGAGTCGGTGCCTACAACGGGTACCTGGCGATGGCCTGGGACAGGGGCGTGACGACGATCGACGATCCCGATCTGGTCGAGCAGCTGGCCTCACGGGCCGAAGCTCCGACGTCCGGAAGCTCCTCACCCGTCGACATACTCCTCTTCGGCACGGTGGACCCGCAGACCGAGGCGGGAGCGGCGGGTGCCGACGAGATCGACTCCGATCTCATCATGCTCGCCCACATCCCCGCCGATCGCAGCGGAGTCCAGCTCGTCTCGATTCCGAATGACACCTCGGTGAGTGTGCCGGGAAGCGGCCGCGACACGATCGGAGCCGCAGTCTCTCTCGGCCTGCCGATGGGAGTGCGAGCCGTGTCGAATCTCCTCGGAACCGAAATCGACCATGTGGTGCTCATCGATCTGGCCATGCTCGACACCATGGTGGACCTCCTCGGCGGGGTCGAGGTCGAGTCGACGGCGGCGTTCGAATCCGAGGGGCACGCCTTCACCTCGGGGCTGAACCTGCTCGACAGCTCCTCCGCTCTCGCCTTCTTCAGCGGACACGGTGCGTTCCCGGACGGGACGCTGCAGCGGATCCACAACCGCCAGGAATTCATTCGTGCCGCCGGTTCTCAACTGGTGTCGACGGGCCACCTGTCCGACCCCCTGAAACTGTCGGCAGCCGTCAGAGAGCTCAGTCCGTATCTGAGCGTGGATTCGGGATTCGACGCCAGCACGCTGGTGAAGTTCGGCTCGCAGCTGGGGGCGATCGGTGAGGACGATATCGACTTCATCACCCTGCCTGCTGCAGACGACGACAGCTCAGGCGACGATTCCACGGGCGGCGACCATGGTCAGCTGCGTGCGGACGGATATGACCTGGAGGAGTTGAAACGATCGATCGCTGACGATTCCGTCGACGACTTCGCCGCCGAAGCGACGGTGCGACGCCGATGATCGACCAAGCCGCACGGCGTCTGACCGCAGCCCAGCTGCAGGATCAGTTCGATCTCGCGGAGGACGAGGCTGCGGCGCTGCAGTCCGCCAGCGGCGGCTGGGTGTCGTTCGCCAGAGCGGCTGTCGATGCCGTCGAGTCAAGTGGCCGGGCTCTGAGCGAACTCGTGAGCTCCGCAGCTCTGGCAGATTTCGTCGTAGCGCACTCGGACGAGTTCTCACTGTCGCTCTCACCCGCGGATCAGCGTGCGCTCGGGGTGCTGTCGCTGCTCGACGGATTCGACGACGATATGGCCGCGGTCGCTCTGGAGGTGGCCTTCGAGCAGTGGCCGGAGCACCTGCGGGCCGATGTTCCCACGGTGCTCCTGCGCCTGCAGATCTCCGGGGCTGTGACCTCCGGTGCTGCGGGAACTCCGTGGCACGTGCCAGTCCTCGTCGCGGCCTGGGCCCGCAGAGCGCTTGCCGAGAGCACGCCGAACGGCGAGAGCGCGACAGCGGAGAGCGCTCTGGCCGAGTCTCTCACCGCACAAGTGGAGCTGGTGGGGACTCCGGACGCTCTGCTGCTGGACAATGCGCTTGTCCTGGCGCGCAGAACACGCCGCTGGAGGCTGCTCGATCGGATATTCCTCACCTGCGGATACCCGCTCTTCTACCTCTTTCCCCGGTCCGGCATTGCGACATTCGCCCGTCTGCCGGCATCGGCGCTGCGCGCTGTTCCGGAACTCGAAGAGATCACGACGGTGGCGACCATCGTTCAAGAGACCTTGCTCAGCTTCGGTCCCGGGGAGGGCAGCCCGGACTCTGCCCGCATCTGCGTGGCTCGACTCACCGCCCCAGGGGCATCACACACCGAATACGCGGTCCAGCCGGATCAAGGTGACTCGGAGGACGAGTCCCAACCCATCGAGGAGATCGGAACTTCCATGAGATTCCATACAGTGATGAACGAAATGGCACGACTCGGCGGCGCGGGCGAGCATCGCACCGCAGCCGAATCGGGTGCCTCCTGGATCGCCGGGGGAGTGGCTCGGCGATCCCACCGAGTCGTCCGTCTGCAGGCATCGATCCACAGTGTGCTGGCCGAGGAACCCGGTCGTGCGCTGGCACTGCTGCGGTCGATCGAGGACGAGGTGAAGGCGGAGGCGGCGCCGGGAGACTTCCTGCCGCCGGCCGTCATCGCGTGGTCGGCACTGGCATCGTATCTCGCGGGAGACCAAGAGCGTGCCGATGCCGAACTCGCTGAATTCGCACTGTTCGACGACCCGCCGTTCGTGCAGGAGCAGACCTTCCGGCCGGCAGCCCTCGTCGTCCAGGCCTACCGCAGTCTCGACGCCCTGAACCTGGCGGACGTCGAAGCCGTGGTGCGTCGGATGCGCGACTATCCGGACATGGGCGAGCTGTGGTACCACGTGCCGATCATCGAGCGGAAGCTCTTTCAGCTGACCGCGACCACGCGCTCGGCCCTGCTGAGGTCGGAAGAGTCCATCGAGGTGCACGCTCACCGGGCAGCAGCGACCGACAGACGGATCGAGTCGCTGGCCGCCTCACGCATCGGCATGCTCATCAGCCTCGGACAGCTGCACCGGGCAGAGTCTCTGCTGGAGTCGATCACCGGACCCTACGGCATCGGGCAGGTGCTCCAGGCCCGCGGCGAACTGGCCGCAGGACGCAATGGCGCGGCTGTAAGGATCGCCGAGGCACAGTACTACGAGAACCACATCTGCACTCGGGACAGAGCCGAGCTCACGGGCATCAAGGCCGCGGCGCTGCTGCGCCTCGGCGACAGAGAGGAAGCGCTGAACTCCTTCGCGGAGCTGCTGGAGCTCTCGGTGCTTGTGGGGTCGCTGCTGCCGGTGGTGCAGATGCCCATCATCGAACGACGTGAACTCCTCCGCGCCAGTGCGGACCGCCTGGTGTGGCAGAAGATCACGCGGATCGCCTCACCGGTGAGCGGCGGCGACCTCAGCAGCGGGGGCACGCCGGAATCCCTCATCGCGCGGTTGGGCGAGCTCGGTGCAGCCGTTGCCGGTGTCGTGGACTTCCCGACGCTCGGCCACCGCGAGATGGTGCTGCTCGAAAGTCTCGAACGCGGAGCCAGCGTTGCGGATATCGCCCGCGACCTCATGTTGGTTCAGGGCACGGTCAAGAACAATCTCTCGTCCCTCTACCGCAAGCTCGGAGTCAACAGCAGGGACGCGGCGGTCGCGCGTGCCCGGACTCTCGGCTATCTCGATGCCGGCGGTGCGTAGCCGAGGAACCAACTGCCGCCCGGCCGCTTCCCGACTGCCTACTGGCCGCTGCCAGGTCACTGTGCGGGGATCCGCATACGCGTCTCCGCTGTCTGTCGATCGAGCAGGTCCGCGACGAGCTCGTCGGCGACCTGGCCGGCCAAGGAGAGGATCCTGATCACGCTCTCGATGTGCCAGTACGCGGCGCGACCCTGAGTGTGACCGGCGATGAGCGGCCCGAGGACGAATACCCCCGAGGCGGCCCGGAACGACGAGTCCAGGACGAGACCGGTCCGTGAGGCGGAGGCGCGAACGAGGCCAGTACCGAGCATCTGTCGCAGCAGGGCGGATCGGGTGTCCGTCACCCGTTCGAACCCGGTCCCGTTGACGACGACCGCATAGTCCCTGTCAGGGGAGTTAGCCGAGGAGTCCGCCGCTCGAGTCGAGTCCGCGGGCAGATCCAACGTCACATGCACCCGGTCCGCCGCGATCCGCGCATCGCGGAAGCGTCCGGTGACGAAATCGATGGTGCCGTCATCGATGCCCTCGATGAGGAGGTCGAGAGAGTCGCCGCCTGCGCGGCGCAGGACGTCGTTGATGATCAGACCGTGTTCGGTGGCCATCGAGTACCGCTCGTAGTCGTCCATGTAGGCGAGAGAGGAACCGACTGCTCCGATGAGCGCGGCGATCGTCGAATTGACGTTGCCCTTGCGGATCGCGGCCTTGAGCTCCTCCGCGACCGTGCGGCTGAGCTCCTGTGCGCGCAGCGGCACACCTGCCTCGGCGGCGGCGAACAGTCGGTCGAGGTGCGGCGTCGACGCGGTCTCTCCCGGACGATCATGATGCCAGTAGTGCGGTCGTCCACGGGAACACAGGATGTGCAACCGAGCGACGGTGGCCCGCCGGAGACGGTGGGAGGCGAGGATGAACTCCAGGGCATCGGCGTTGCCGCCGACGAGGAGAATGTCTCGTTGGTCCTCCGGCAGGGATTCGAGCCGCGCCCAGGTCCGCTCGATCACATGCTCGAGGCTCGGTTCGTGGAGGTCGGCGATGATGCCCGCGTCCAGGGAGTCCCGCTCGAACACCGCACCGCGCTTCCCGCCCAGCACGGTGAGCTCCTTGACCGGAGGCGATCCGATCGCCAGGAGCAGGGAGTGCGCGTGCAGCTCGAATCCGGTCCCGCCGTCGCCGATGCGCTCACGCAGGCGGACCCCGCCCTCGGCAGGGTGCGTGATCTCGTCGATGTCTCCGTGGACGAAGTCGACCGAGGCGACATTGCGGGCCTTCGCTACGGCGTCGGCGACGAGCTCGGCAAGATGCTGACCATAGAGACGCCGGGGAAGGTAGAGGCCCTCCCAACGGCTGTGCCGGATGTCGTGCTCGTGCCGGAGGATCCAATCGATTTCGACAGCCTCGGCGAGAGGGGACGCGGGAGCATCGCCGGTCGCGGCCCACCGCAGCATTTCCTCTCGCCGATCCTCCAGCCAGTCGATGAAATCGCTGCGCTCGCGGTCGGGGAGAAAATGCTCGAGGTCCGAGATCAGCAGCGAGGAACGTCCCGAGCGGTGTCCGTAGGGCAGACCGGAGTGGAACTGCCGGTCACGCTCGATGACAGTGATGCGCATGGGCGCGAGCAGTGAAGTCTGTTTGTCGCACAGACGTGTGAGGATCTCGAGGAGACCGTGGGATCCGGACGCACCGGAGCCGAGGATCGCAATGTCTGTCTCGTACGGGACAGAGCTGCTCATCATGGGACGCCTCCTCAGCGGGGTGCGGTCGGCAGAGCCCATGCGACTGGGCACATGCCGGGGACTTCATGCGACGGGGGAGAAGCCGTCGACGACGGCCCGAGCACTTTTCAGCGTAGTTCTTCGCGGAGTCATTCCGGGTGACGAACCCATTTCGATTCTCCGCTCGGATCATGACTTCAGCCCGCGCGTGCACGTCAGCCTGCCCTCACGCCGCCATGAGGCCCCACCCCACGCTCACCTCACGCTGCGCTGACGCCGCACCCTCACGCCGTCACGAGGCCCCTTCTCCTGAATCCGATCATCCCCACCACGATGAGAACCGCAGTGATCCCCACGAACCACAGCACCGCCTCGGCGGACAGATCCTGCGCCGGATATTGGCCGATATGGGTGAACAGCGACAGGTCGAGCACGGCGTCGTCGAGTTTGAGCAGCTGGCCGAAGAGCGCGAGCACCGCCGAGGCGGCGAAGACGACCCAGCTCAAGCTCATCAGGCGCGGAGCGAGGCCATAGAGCAGGTACGCAAAACCGAGCAGGACCCACAGGGCGGGCGCCTGTGCGAGATGCCCGAGGACCGTCGGCCACAGCAGGGACCAGTCGTCCATCGACACCGCCGCGCCGAGACCCTCGCCGAACCCGGCCACGGCCATGAGCCAGGCCGCACCGAAGATCGTCACCACGGCCCATGAGGCCAACCAGCCGGTGCGGGACACCGCGGTCGCGAGCACGGGTTCCGTGTGGAACGCGGTCTCCTCGGCCCGCAGCCCACCCGCAGCGATGATCGCATAGGCGGCGACGATGATCGCGAAATAGAGGGCCATGTACCCGAGGTAGCCGTCGACGATGCCCGCACGACCGCCCATGATCGCAATGATCTCCGGCGGCATCGCTGCCGCATCGGCATCCATCGCTCCGGTGAATGAGCCGAACACCGCGCCCATGACGAGCATGCTCACCGACCACCACGCGAGGTTCGTCGACTGCAGCCGGAGCGCCAACCCCAGCGGAGTCGACAGCCCGGGCCGCGCATGTGCCCGCCCGAGGCGTTCGGCGACGATGCCCGCACCGAGGTCGCGCCGCGACTGCAGGAGCAGGGCAGCGACGACGAGGACCGCGAACAGGCCGGCCGAGTACAGCAGCGGCCACCACCGATCGAGCGTGAACGCCGCCGTCTGCTGCGACCACCCCAGGGGAGAGAGCCACGAAAGCCATGCGAGACCGCCCCCGGAGACATCGGACATATCGCCGATCCCGCGGAGGACGAAGCTGAGCCCGAGCACCGCACCGGCCATCGACGAGGCGGCCCTGGCGAAGGCGCTCAGCTGCACCGTCACGGCGGTGATCGCGGCGAAGACGCACCCCACGACGCCGACGCTGACCGCGAACAGCAGGGTCGACGTCAGCGGATCGGGTTCGGCCTGTGAGAACTGGAATGCCGCGACCATACCGACGCTGAGCAGGACGTTCATGATCACGGTGAGGATCAGGGCCGCGATGAGCTGAGTGTGGCGCCCGGTCGCTCCGGAGCGGATGAGCTCGGCCCGGCCCGTCTCCTCCTCGGCCCTGGTGTGCCGGGAGACCGTGAGGATCGACATCAGGGCCGCACCGATCATGAGGAAGACCCCGTACTTGCCGACGACGAACCGCGGCACCGTCATCGCATCGTCGCCGAATTCCGGCCCCGTGATGAGCACCATGACCGGGTTCTTCGCGAACACCGCCATCGCCTGCAGCGATTCCGCATCCATGACCACGGCGATCGCATTCGCGAAGTACGCAGTGAGCGCGGCCAGGGACAGCACCCAGATCGGCAGCCACAGGCGGTCCCGCCGCAGCATGAACCTCAGCAGATGGCCGAGCCCCGTGAGGTTCCCCGCGCCGAGGCGGCCGCCCCGTTCGCGGTCATGTGCACCGTGGTGACGCCCGGATCGCGGTGCGGCGGCAACTCCGCCGCGGATGGGATCGCTGTCGGGACGATCACCGTCCTCTGTGTGCGCAGCCAGCAGATTCATCGCTCATTCCTCCTTGCCGTAGTGGCGCAGCAGCAGCTGTTCGAGGGTCGGCGGGGTGGCCGTGAGCGACTCGACGTCATGCTCACCGAGCGCCCGCATGATACGTGGCAGCTGTGCCGTATCGGCGCTGAAGTGCAACCGCGAACCCTCGCGCACGAGATCGTGGACCCCTGACATCTCGGACAGGACGGGAACATCGTGTTCGAGCCCGACCGTGATCGTCGTCCGCGACAGGTGCCGCAGTTCGGTCAGGGTCCCGGTTTCGACGATGCGACCGGAGCGGATGATCGACACGCGATCTGCCAGGGCTTCGACCTGAGCGAGGATATGGCTCGAGAGCAGCACCGTGCGTCCGGCTTCCTTCGCTTCTCTGATGCAGTCCTGGAACACCGCCTCCATGAGCGGATCGAGCCCGGCGGTCGGTTCGTCGAGGAGGAGCAGCTCGACGTCGGAGGCGAGTGCTGCGATGAGCGCGACCTTCTGCCGGTTGCCCTTCGAATACGTTCGCCCCTTCTTCCTGGGATCGAGGTCGAACGCGTCGATGAGCTCATCGCGCCGGCGGGTGTCGACCCCGCCGCGCAGCCGGGCGAGCAGATCGATCGCCTCGCCCCCGGTCAGGCCCGGCCACAGCTCCACGTCTCCGGGAACGTAGGCCAGGCGCCGGTGCAGGGCCACCGCCTTCGACCAGGGGTCCTCGCCGAGGAGGCGCACCGTCCCGGCATCATGGCGGAGGATGCCGAGCAGGATCCGGATCGTCGTCGATTTTCCGGCACCGTTGGGGCCGAGGAAACCGTGGACCTCGCCGCGGCCGACCTCGAGGTCGAGGCCGTCGAGGGCGCGGACACGGCCGTAGGACTTCCCGACCTCGCGAAGGGAGAGCGCCGCCGAGGCGGCCCTGCCGGAGTCGTCGGTGCGGCGGGTGCGGGTCAGGGTGCTCATGGTTCCTCTTCTCCTGGTGCGGATTCTTCGGGTGCAGAGTCGTCGGCGATCGTCTCGAGGACACCGTGCTGGTAGAGATCGAGCAGGTGCGGGGCGAGTCGAGTCATCGTTGCGGTGGTGTCCGCGGTGCCGAGGTTGGCCCGCAGCCGCTGGTCGAGCAGAGACGGGGCGAGGGCCATGACCGCGATCGTCGCAGCCTGGCCGCGGGTGTCCTCGCTCTGCCGGAAGGTGTATCCGGCGAAGCCCTCGGTGATGTAGGACTCGACGAGGTTGACGTAATGGTCGAAATAGCGCTGACCGTGATCGCTGGGATCGAGCAGGGACTTGATGAGGTAGTCCAGGGCGGTGGTCATCTTCGGGTCGTCGAACATCATCTGCACGGCCATGGCCGCATAGCCGGCGTTCTTCGCCTTCGAATCCGTGATCGCCTCGAACACGTGGTCATCGCATGCGCTGCGCAGGCCCTCCTTGGAACCGAAATGGTGAATGACGAGGCCGGGGGACACCTCGGCAGCGGCGGCGACTGCCCGGATCGTCGTCTTCGTGAAACCGTGGCGGGCGAATTCCGCGACGGCTGCGGAGAGGATCTTCTCCGCGGTCTCCGGCGAGGAGTTGGGGGAGCGGCGCGAGGTGGAATCAGATGATGTTGAACGCATGTTTAATATTAAACGCGTGTTCAATGAAGGAAGTCAATGGATGCTTCCGAAAATCTGCCTCGTGCTCTAGACGTACAACCATCTGGTTGTATGATTGGGTGCATGAAAGCACTTCTCGACGATGAGGTCGATGCGCTTTTCCAGGCATTGGCCGACCGCACCCGGCGTGACATTGTGCGTCGGGTCGCAGGAGAGGGGCTTTCGGTGTCCGATCTGGCCGCCGACTACGACATGAGCTTCGCCGCGGTGCAGAAGCATGTCGCCGTTCTCGAACGTGTGGGACTGGTGACGAAGCGCCGAGTCGGCCGACGGCAGATCGCCCACGCAGAGGTGGGTCCGCTCCGCACCATCACGAGCTTGCTCACCGAACTCGAAGACCACTGGGTCGAACGAGTCCAGAGAATCGACGACCTTCTGGCCGAAGACGAGCCGGCCGGGTCGCGAGACTGACCATCACACGCTTTGACAAGCAGCCATGCCGGTCAACGACACATTTCATGACGAAGAGACACTGACGCTGACGATCGTCGCCGAATTCGCGGCATCGCCCCAGCGGGTGTGGGACATCTACGCCGATCCGCGCCAGCTCGAACAGATCTGGGGCCCTCCGACCTACTCGGCCACAGTCGTTGACCATTCACTCGAACCCGGCGGCAGAGTCACGTACTTCATGACGAGCCCGGAAGGGGAGAGATTCTGCGGACTGTGGGAAGTGACCGCCGTCGATCGTTTCACACGACTGGAGTTCCGCGACTACTTCGCCGATGAGGACTTCACCATCGTCGAATCGATGCCCGGCAGCAGCTGCGTCTACACCTTCGTGGCGACCGAAACCGGAACCCGAGCCACCTACGAATCGGTCTTCGATTCGGTCGAAGGACTGCGCACCGTCATAGAGATGGGCGTCGTCGAAGGTTCGACCGGTGCCATCAACCAGATCGACGATCTGCTCGTCGGCTAAGCCTCCGCGCGGCCTGCATGGAGTGCGCCGGGGCGTCGGGTCGGACGGGAATGATGAGCGCCAGGCCGACCGCCAGGACAATGAGAATGCCCAACGTCCCAGCCCTCTGGAAGCCGAAGAACTGGATCGCCAAGGCGAACATCGCAGGTCCCAGGAAACTCACGGCCCGTCCCGTCGTGGCATAGAGCCCGAAGTTCTCCCCTGCCGATTCCGACGGAGTGATGCGGGCCAGGAACGACCGACTCGAAGCCTGGACCGGACCGACACAGAAGCTGAGTATCAGGGCACAGGCCCCGAACACGGCCGCCTCGGCGCTGAAGAGGATCGGCAGCCCGCCGAGGATTATGACGATGAGACCCGCGATGATCACGGGTTTCGGCCCGAGCCGATCATCGAACCATCCGGCGATCATCGCACCCGATCCGGCGGCGACATTCGCGGCTACGCCGAGGATGATGATCTCCGAAGCGGAGAACCCGTAGCTGCCGGCCGCGAGCACACCGGCGAACGAGAAGATCGCAGCCAGACCATCCCGGAACACCGCCGAGGCGATGAAGAACCGCAGCGTCTGATGCTCCGCCGACCACATCCGAATCAGCCGGCGCACGAGCGCCGCGTAATCGGCGAAGAACGCCCGGATCGGGTGCCCGCCCGAGGTGCCCTTGACCTTCGCGCCCGGTGCGGAGACCACGGCCGGGATCGCGAAGATCGCAAACCACACCGCCGAGAGCACCGCGACGATGCGGAACCTCAGTCCCTCCTCGTCGCTGGCTCCGAGGAAGCCGACCTCGGGCTGGATGACGAGGACGAGGAGGATGACGAGCAGGACCAGCCCGCCGACGTAGCCCATGCCCCACCCGAATCCCGAGACCTTGCCGACGTTGTCGGGATTCGTGATGCGGACCATGATGCCGTTGTAGGACACCTCGGCGAACTCGAAGAACACGCTGCCCACAGCCAGGAGCAACAGACCCAGCCACAGGTACACGGGGGAATCGCGGACGAAAAACAGGCCGAACATCGTGAGCACGACGATTCCCGTGTGCACGCCCAGCCACAGGCGATGTCTGCCCCCGGCATCGGCACGGGTGCCGGCGGCCGGAGCGATGACGGCGATGACGAAACCGGCAGCGGCCATCGACCAGCCCAGCGCCGAGGATCCGGCCTCCTCGGTGGCGGCCACGGACTTCGTCAGATACGGGGCGAAGACGAAAGTGATGATCACGGCGTTGAAGGACGCCGACCCCCAATCCCATAGAGCCCAATTGAAAATGCGCAGGCGATTGCCCGAACCGGTGCCCGAACCGGGCGGAGTCAGCGTCGAGGCCATGAGGCCACTGTACTGAATGCCGCGGCCGAAAAAGGGCCGAGAACTGTTCCGCATCATCATTTCCACAAGGTTCATTTCTTGATCCCTGCAGCCTCGAAATCCCGCCGTGACCAGGGATATCACCCTGTTGTGGGGTTTCGGGCTGAAAGTTGCCTTGAAGGAGGCTGGGGAATACGGCAGAGTGAAGCGGTAATCCAATCATACGATCAGGAGGGCGACATGAGCGACCCCGACACGAGTTCCCAAGAGGGAAACGGGTTGGGCCCGGGCCCCGAAGAGCAGCTGCTCTTCGGTGAACCCGACCCCGTAGAACTTCATCTGCCCGAGAAACTCCACATCGGCGAATCCGATTCCGATGACGCGATCACTCAGAAGCTGCAGCGCCAGGGAGTGCGCATCGGCAAGGGCATGATCGCCCCGCGTGTCTTCTGGCCGGCGCTGATCATCATCGTCGGCATCGTCGTATTCTCCGTGGCACTGCCCGAGGGCACCGGCAATGTCATCTCGAACATCCAGAACTGGATCGTCACTCAGCTCGGCTGGTACTACATGCTCGTCGTCGGGCTGTTCGTCGGCTTCGCGATCGTCGTCGGCTTCTCGAAGTTCGGCAAGATCAAGCTCGGCAAGGACGACGACGAACCCGAATTCGGCGTCATGTCCTGGTTCGCCATGCTGTTCGCTGCCGGCATGGGCATCGGCCTCGTCTTCTACGGTGTGGCCGAACCCCTGACCTATGCGACGACCGGACCGAAGCCCGGCTGGCCCGGCGGCGAGATCGAGAACGCCCAGATGGGCATGGCACAGACCTTCGTACACTGGGGTCTGCACCCCTGGGCTCTCTATGCCGTGCTGGGTATGGCTCTGGCCTACGCCATCCACCGCCGCGGTCGCCCGCTGTCGATCCGGTGGGCACTCGAACCGCTGCTCGGCAACAAGGTCAAAGGCTGGGCCGGTGACGTCATCGACATCATCGCGATCTTCGGCACCGTCTTCGGCATCGCCACCTCGCTGGGTCTCGGCGTCCAGCAGATCTCCGCAGGGCTTAAGCACATCGGCGTTGTCGGCGAATACGACAACACATTCCTCATCATCCTCATCGGCATCATCACCCTGCTGGCCACCGCCTCAGTGGTCTCGGGTGTGGGCGCAGGAATCAAGTGGCTGTCGAACATCAACCTCACGATGGCCGGCGTCCTGCTCGTCACGGTCCTCGTCTTCGGCCCGACTCTGTTCCTGTTCCAGAACTTCGTCGAATCGCTCGGCGTCTGGCTGGCGAACGTCCTCAACATGACCTTCGACATCGGTGCCTACTCCGGCAAGGAAGGCGCCGAATGGAACTCGAGTTGGACCCTCTTCTACTGGGGCTGGTGGATCTCCTGGGCACCCTTCGTCGGTGTCTTCATCGCCCGCATCTCCCGCGGGCGCACCGTCCGCGAGTTCATCGCAGGCGTCCTGCTCGTACCTTCGATCGTCGGCTTCTTCTGGTTCTCCGTCCTCGGTGGAACCGGTATCTACCGTCAGATCTTCGGCTCCGGCGACCTCGTCGACCCGGACGAAGGAGTCGTCGCGGAGCGTGTCCTCTTCGACGTGCTCGGAGACCTGCCGCTGGGCTCGATCCTCTCGGTCATCGCAATCATCCTCGTGGCGATCTTCTTCATCACCTCCTCGGACTCGGGCTCCCTCGTCGTCGACATGCTCGCCTCGGGCGGTCACCCGAACCCGCCGATCTGGTCGCGCGTGCTGTGGGCGCTGATGGAGGGCGCGATCGCAATCGCACTGCTCATGGCCGGCGGACTCACCGCCTTGCAGGCGGGGTCACTGGTCACAGCGTTGCCGTTCTCGATCGTGCTGCTGCTCGTCTGCGTCTCGACCCTCAAGGCCTTCAGCATGGAGGCCAAGCGGACGGCCGCGATCGAACGCGCCGCACGCTACCGTGCGGTCGGCGAGCACCTGGCCGACGACTTCGACGAATACCTGGGTGAGAAAGTCGACGAACGCATCGACTACCGGCTCAAGAGCTCCCAGGGTCTGCTCGGCAAACAGCGTGCGAAGTCTTCTTCCCGAGACAACAAGCGCGGCGTGCGTGAGGTTCCGACCCGGGAGACGGAGACACCTCCGGACACCGAGTCCTGACCCGCACCGAGGCGGCTCGGTAAGGGATCGCTGCCTGCCCTCCACAACGGGGCAGGGTCCCTCACCGAGGCGCCCCGCCTCCGACGCAACCGCTCGACCATCCGGTCGGGCGGTTGCGTCGTTCACGGCCGATGCCAGGGGAGGGCCGCCTCGGCGAGGGAAGCCGCCCTCCGGGCCTCCCTGCCATGGGCGGGACGGAACGAGTAGGCTGGTGGCAGCAGAAACGGCCGACCCCGACCAAGGAGCATGTATGCCCATCGCCAGCCCCGAAGTGTATGCCGAGATGATCGACCGCGCGAAGACCCAGGGCTTCGCCTACCCCGCGATCAACTGCACCTCCTCGCAGACGATCAACGCCGCCATCCGCGGCTTCGCCGAGGCCGGTTCCGACGGCATCGTGCAGATCTCCACGGGCGGTGCCGAATACATGTCCGGCCCGACGGTCAAGGACCGCGTGCGCGGCGCCATCGCGTTCTCCGTCTTCGCCGCCGAGGTGGCCAAGAACTTTGACGTCAACATCGCGCTGCACACCGACCACGCCCCGAAGGACGCCGTCGATGCCTGGGTCAAACCCCTGCTGGCCGCGTCGACCGAACGCGTGAAGAACGGCGGCGAGCCCTACTTCCAGTCGCACATGTGGGACGGCTCGGCCGTTCCCCTCGACGAGAACCTGACGCTGGCCGAGGAGCTGCTCGAGCTCTCGGCGGCAGCTCACTCGATCCTCGAGATCGAGGTCGGCGTCGTCGGCGGCGAAGAGGACGGCGTCGAGAACGAGATCAACGAGAAGCTCTACACCTCCGTCGAGGACGGGCTGGCCACCGCCCGCGCGCTGGGCACCGGCGAGAAGGGCCGCTACCTCACGGCTCTGACCTTCGGAAACGTCCATGGCGTGTACAAGCCCGGCAATGTGAAGCTGCGCCCCGAACTCCTCGGCGAGATCCAGGAGAAGGTCGGTGCCGAGGTCGGCAAGAAGGCTCCGTTCGACCTCGTCTTCCACGGCGGTTCGGGATCGAGTGCGGAAGAGATCGCCGAGGCGGTCCGCCACGGAGTCGTGAAGATGAACATCGACACCGACACCCAGTACGCCTTCACCCGCCCCGTCGTCGAGCACATGTTCCGCAACTACGACGGAGTGCTCAAGATCGACGGTGAGGTCGGCGACAAGAAGCTCTACGACCCGCGCTCCTACGGCAAGGCCGCAGAGAAGGGCATGGCCGAGCGCATCGTCGAAGCCTGCCAGAACCTCGGCTCGGCAGGCACCAGCCTGCAGAAGTGAGCCTCAGCCGGCTCGGTTAGTGGGCCGGAGCGCAGCAGGGTCTGCCTCACGAACCGACAGCGGCCGTCGCCCGATTTCGGGCGGCGGCCGCTGCGCATGCTGAACCGTCGAGAAACGGGCCAAGCGTCGAGAAACGCACGTGGACACCCGTGTCTCGACAGTCAGCCCGTTTCTCGGCGAGATTCCACTGTGGATGGCACGAGGCCCGGGACGCCATTGTCCCGGGCCTCGTATCGTCCCTCGGATCGGCGGACGAGTTGTCTGCCGATCGGACTGCCTGCCGAGTGGCCTGCAGCCCGGTCGCGCTTCGCGTCAGCCTTTGGGCACCGCCTCGCCGGCCTTGAGGCGAGCCACCCGCTGATCCCAGAAGTCGGCGTTGCGCACGCCGACCTTCTCGGGCTCGAACACCGGATCCAGACCGTGCTTGGTCTGGCGCTCGAAGTCGCGCAGGAGCTTGAACGCCGGCTGCTGCAGAATGAGGATGCCGACGATGTTCAGCCAGGCCATGAGGCCCACGCCGATGTCGCCGAGCGCCCAGGCGCTGCCTGCGGTCGACATCGCACCCACGGCGACGGCGATGAGGATGAGCAGCTGCAGCACGCGCTTGCCGACCGCGAGGACGAAGGTGTTCTTGGCCTTGCCCAGCAGGTAGACGAGGTTCGTCTCTGCCATGTAGTAGTACGCGACGATCGTGGTCAGGGCGAAGAGGAAGATCGAGATCGCGATGAAGCTGGCGCCGAAGCCGTGGATCATCGAGTCGAGTCCCGCCTGCGGCCACTTCTCGCCCGGGGTCGCAGCGATCTCTTCGACCATCTGTCCGCGGCCGGTGCCGATGATCGTCGTCTCGTCGGCGTCGAAGACTCGGTACATACCGGTCGAGAGGATCATGAACGCGGTCGCCGAGCACACGAATAGAGTGTCGATGTAGACCGAGCCAGCCTGCACGAGTCCCTGCTTCGAGGGGTGTGAGACCTCGGCCGCCGAGGCTGCGTGGGGTCCGGTGCCCTGTCCGGCTTCGTTCGAGTAGATGCCGCGCTGGACGCCCCACTGGACCGCCATGCCGATGATTCCGCCGAAGGCGGCTTCCGGACCGGCGTCGATGCCGAATGCCGAGTTGAACATCAGCTGGAAGACCGGAACGATCTGGTCGGCATTGATGATGGTCACGGCGATGGCTGCAATGATGTAGATGACGGCCATGAACGGAACCGCCAGCGAGGCGAAGTGCGCGATGCGCTTGATTCCGCCGACGACGATGAAGCCCAGGATGATGACGAGCGCGATGGCAGTTCCCCAGGTGGGAACGCTCCAGGCGTTCTCGACGGCGCCGGAGATCGCATTGGACTGGATGCCCGGCAGCATGAAGGACATGGCGATGACGGTCACGGCCGCGAAGACCATGCCGTAGACCTTGAACAGCCCGCGGGCCTTGGTGTGGCGGTAGGCCTTCTCGATGTAGAAGGCCGGGCCGCCGCGGTACTCACCGGTGCGGGGATCCTGTTCCTTGAAGATCTGGCCGAGCGTCGACTCGACGTACGAGGTCGAGGCGCCGAGGAGTGCCGAGATCCACATCCAGACGACGGCACCGGGGCCGCCGAAGCCGATGGCGGTGGCGACACCGGCGATATTGCCGACGCCGACGCGGCCCGCCAGAGAGATCGCCAGGGCCTGGAAGGACGAGACTCCCTCATTGGAGCTCTTGCCCGTGAACATCTGCTTGAAGATGGCGGGGATCTGACGGATCTGTACCGCGCGGGAGCGGATCGTGAAATAGACACCCGCGCCGAGGCACAGGTAGACGAGGGCGGACGACCACACGACCCCGTTGAGCCAGTCGATGAAAGCGGACACGCTTCTCCATTCGTTCTTCCGTGCCGGGATCGCCGACACGGTGTTGCTTATCTAGCGTCTGTGCCAGAGCGCCGGTCAGCTATTGAGCGACCGGATTCACGAGAGTTTTCCTAGCGTTCTCTGTGATGCACCTCATAAGTGAAACCGATTGTCATCGGTGACGCAAATCGCATTCGCCGAGGCGGCTTCCCGTTGCGCTGTGCCGGGCAGGGCCGCCTCGGCGAATTGTTGCGAAGTCGTTGCGAACTGGGTCACTTCATGTGCGTCAGTTCACTATTTGGGACGAGAACCGTAAGATGTGGTGCGGATCTCTTCGAGCAAAGAAGACACGAAGAGCACTTGTGAAAGACAGGAACACCATGAAACGACGAACTGGTGCAAAGGCCGTGGCCATCGCTGCGGCCGGCGCTCTGCTCCTCTCCGCCTGCTCGACCTCGACGACCGGAGGCGGCGGCGGGGACGACGAAGGCGGAATGCTCACGGCCGGAACCACGGACAAGGTCGTGGCTCTCGACCCGGCTGCTGCGTACGACAACGGAAGCTCGCTCGTCGAACAGCAGATCTACCCGTACATCCTCGCCTACAAGCCGGGTACGGCCGAGCTCAACCCTTCGATCGCCGAGTCCGCTGACTTCACCGAGCCGACGAAGTACGAGGTCAAGCTCAAGGACGGACTCAAGTACGCCAACGGCAACGAACTGACCTCCTCGGACGTGAAGTTCTCCTTCGACCGTCAGCTGAAGATCCAGGACCCCAACGGGCCCTCTTCTCTGCTCGGCGGCCTGAAGTCTGTGGAGACCCCGGATGAGAAGACCGTCGTCTTCAACCTCAAGCGCAAGAACGACCAGACCTGGCCCGGAGTCCTGGCCAGCGCTGCCGGACCGATCGTCGATGAAGACGTGTTCTCGGCTGACAAGGTCACGAAGGACCAGGAGATCGTCGACGGCAAGGCCTTCGCCGGTCCGTACACGATCGACGGCTTCAAGTTCAACGAGCTGATCACCTACAAGGCGAACCCGGACTACAAGGGCTTCATCGAGCCGGCGAAGACCGAGACCGTGCAGATGAAGTACTACTCGGACGCGAACAACATGAAGCTCGACGTCCAGGAGAACACCATCGACGTCGCTTGGCGTTCGCTCTCGGCCACAGACGTCGAGGACCTCGGCAAGAACGAGGACCTCAAGGTCCACAAGGGGCCCGGCGGCGAGATCCGCTACATCGTGTTCAACTACGACACGATGCCCTTCGGTGCGAAGACCGACGACGCCGACGAGAAGAAGGCGCTCGCCGTCCGCAAGGCCATGGCTGACTCCGTCGACCGTCAGGCGATCGCCAGCCAGGTCTACAAGGACACCTTCACACCGCTGTATTCGCACGTGCCCGACGGGCTTCCCGGCTCCGATGAACCGCTGAAGTCCGAATACGGCGACGGCAAGGGCGGCGCCGATGTCGAGAAGGCGAAGAAGGCGCTCAAGGATGCCGGTGTCAAGACCCCGGTCGAGCTCAAGCTGCAGTACAACCCCGACCACTACGGTCCCTCCTCGGGTGACGAATACGCCCTGGTCAAGGACCAGCTGGACAAGACCGGGCTGTTCAAGGTCAAGCTGCAGTCGACCGAGTGGGTGCAGTACTCGAAGGACCGCACCGACGACGTCTACCCGATGTACCAGCTGGGCTGGTTCCCGGACTACTCGGATGCCGACAACTACCTCGTGCCGTTCTTCTACGACACGGATGAGACTCCGTCGTTCCTCGCCAACCACTACCGTGACGAGGCGATGAACAAGGAGCTCAATGCTCAGTCCTCGATCGCTGATGAGGGCAAGCGCGAAGATGCCCTGAAGAAGATCCAGGGTGAGCTGGCCGACGAACTGCCGACCCTGCCGCTGCTGCAGGGCAACCAGATCGCCGTGTCCGGCAAGGACGTCAAGGGCGTCGATGACACCCTCGACCCCGCTTTCCAGTTCCGTCTGGCACTGCTGAGCAAGTGATCACCCACACGAGGTGCAGGTGAGCCGATCAGGCCGCCTGCACCTCGTGGCGCGTCCGCGGTCAGGTCCGTACACCTGAAGTGACCCTCGCCGAGGTGTCCCCTGCCGCTGGTGCATCGAAACACATCCCATAAGGAACACATGTCTGCTGCCATCAGCGAACCAGGGGCTGAGGCCGCCGAGACTTCGGTCGCGGTCAAGAAGCCCTCGGGAGGCGGTCTGGGACGTTATGTCCTCATCCGCTTCCTGCTCATCATTCCCACCATCTTCATTCTCACCACTCTGGTGTTCTTCCTCATGCGCATCACCGGAGACCCGATCACCGCAGCGTTGGGCGGACGCCTGACGAAGGCCCAGCTTGCCGAGCGCGTCCATGCCGCCGGCTACGACCGGCCCATCCTCGTCCAGTACTTCGAATACTTGGGCAATCTGCTCAAAGGCGACTTCGGCACCGCCGTCTCTGACGGGCAGCCGGTCTCGTCGATCCTGCTCAACTACGGGGCAGCGACCGTCGAACTCGTCTTCTACGCTCTCATCGTCGCGTTCATCCTCGGCATCCCGCTGGGCATGCTCGCCGCCTACCACCGCGACAAGGCCCCGGACGCGGCACTGCGTGTGCTCGCGATCCTCGGCTACGCGACCCCGGTGTTCTTCGCGGGCATGATTCTCAAGCTCGTCTTCGGCGTGTTCCTGCCGATCCTGCCCGTCGCCGGCCGCGGCACCACAGAGACCGAATACATCATGTCCGGTGTCGTCGGGCCGACGAGGTTCTACCTCATCGACGCCCTGCGCATCGGCAACTTCTCGGTCCTCGGCGATGTGCTCGCCCATGCGGTGCTGCCGGCGATCGCGCTCGGCGTGCTCACCGCCGGAGTGTTCCTCCGGCTCGTGCGCACGAACCTCATCGGCACGCTCGAACAGCAGTACGTCGACTCCGGTCGATCTCGCGGAATCTCCGAATACCGCCTGGTCACCAAGCACGCCTACCGTCCCGCGCTGATCCCGATCATCACGGTCATGGGTATGCAGATCGCGCTCATGCTCGCCGGTGCCGTGCTCACCGAGACGACGTTCGAGTGGAAGGGACTCGGCTTCAAACTCGCCGAATACCTGACCGCCCGTGACTTCGTGGCGGTGCAGGGAATCGTCGTGTTCCTCGCCGTCATCGTCGCGGTCACGAACTTCCTCGTCGATGTCATCGCCGCGTTCATCGACCCGAGAGTGAGGTACTGATGTCCACTCCAGACAACCCGCAGAACCAGGGTCCGGATGAAGAAGCCCAGACCTTCGCCGAGGAGGCTCCCGGCTCCGGAGTCCCGGCAGCGGCGTTCGACGACCGGGCAAAGAAATCCTGGTTCTCCCGCCTGCCGATCATCTCGCATCTGCGCCAGTCCGTCGGCCTGCAGCGCGGAATGCTCATCACCGGTCTCGTGCTGTGCGGGATCGTGCTCATCTGCGCGATCTTCGCACCGCTCATCGCCCCGTACGGCTTCAACCAGCTGGGCACCTCCGAAGGCAACTTCGGGTCGAAGCTGCCACCCGGCGGCACCCACATCTGGGGCACGACCGTCGGCGGCTACGATGTCTTCTCCCGTGTCGTCTGGGGCGCCCAGACCGCAGTGGCCGTCATCGTCGTGGCCGTGGTCATGTCGATCTTCGCCGGCGTCATCCTCGGTCTCGTCTCCGGCTACATCGGCGGATGGCTCGACCGCATCCTCGTCGTCATCGCCGATGCCGTCTACGCCTTCCCGACCCTGCTGCTGGCGCTGGTCATGTCGATTGCGATCTCCGGCGGTCAGTCGAGTGCGTGGGGCGGCATCGCCGCGGCCGCATTCTCGATCACGGTCGTCTTCATCCCGCAGTACTTCCGCGTCGTCCGTGCCGAGACCCTGCGGCTGAAGGCCGAGCCGTTCGTCGAATCGGCGATCGTTCTCGGTGCCTCGAAGACGCGGATCATCTCCAAGCACATCTTCCGCAATGCCACACGGACCCTGCCGCTGATCTTCACACTCAACTCCTCCGAGGCGATCCTGACCTTGGCCGGACTCGGGTTCCTGGGATTCGGCATCGAACCCACCTCGGCGTCGGAATGGGGATATGACCTCAACAAGGCACTGCCGGACGTCACCTCCGGCGTGTGGTGGACGGCGGTGTTCCCGGGCGTGGCCATCGTGCTCACGGTGCTGGGAATCACCTTGGTCGGTGAGTCGATGAACGACCTCAACGACCCGCGTCTGCGCGTGCGGCGCAAAGCCAAGGTCAAGAACGTCAAGCCTGCGGAGGTCACGGCATGAGCGAGCAGAAACACGAGCAGACCGCTTCGGCGACCGGCAGCATCCTCGATGTCGACAGTCTCGACGTCACCTTCTCCACCGATGGCGGGGACGTCCACGCCGTCAAGGACGTGTCGCTGAGCGTCTCGCCCGGTGAGGTGCTGGCGATCGTGGGTGAGTCGGGGTCTGGCAAGACCGTGACCGCCCGGTCAATCCTCGGGCTGCTGCCGGAGACGGCGCAGCGAACCGGGGCCATCGTCATCTCCGGGCAGAACGTACTCAACGTCTCCGCCGATGAGCTGCGAGCCATGCGCGGCCGGGATGTGGCGATGGTCTTCCAGGAGCCGTCGACGGCACTCAACCCCGTCTTCACGGTCGGGTGGCAGATCGCCGAAGGTCTGCGCGCGCACGATAGGAAGGCGAGCAAGGCCGACCTCAAGGCGCGCGTCGTCAAGGCTATGCGGCAGGTCGGGATCCCCGATGCCGAAAGCCGTTTCGACTACTACCCGCACCAGTTCTCGGGCGGGCAGAAGCAGCGCATCGTCATTGCCATGGCCCTGGCTCTCGGGGCGAAGCTCATCGTCGCCGACGAGCCGACCACCGCCCTCGACGTCACCGTGCAGGCGGAGATCCTCGACCTGCTGCGTGAGCTGCGTGACGAGACGGGCACCGCCATCGTTCTCATCACCCACAACATGGGCGTCGTCGCCGACCTCGCCGATCGCGTGGCCGTGATGCTGCGCGGGGACCTCGTCGAGGTCTCGTCCGTCGAGCAGCTGTTCAACGATCCGCAGGAGCAGTACACGCGCGAACTGCTCGCCGCTGTGCCGCGGATCGGATCGACCGTGGCCGGCAGCCGCAAGGCGGCCGCCGCCTCGGCGCGCACCGACGCGACGGGGCAGACCTCGGATGGGGTCGCCTCGGCGAAGGAGGGAGCCGCCTCGGCGAAGAACGGGGACGCACGCGAATCGATCGTGAACGCGCGCGAGCTCGATATCGTCTATCCGGGCGGCATCGGCAAGTCGGACTTCCACGCGGTGAAGAAGGTCAGCTTCGACATCAGGGCCGGCGAAGTCTACGGGCTCGTCGGTGAGTCGGGGTCGGGCAAGACGACGATCGGACGCGCGATCGCGGGCCTGACCAGGGCCAGCGGCGGGAGTCTCTCCGTTCTCGGGCACGAGATGGTCGGGTTCAAGGAGCGTGAGTTCTCGAAGATCCGGCGACGGATCGGGTTCGTGTTCCAGGATCCGGCGGCCTCGTTCAATCCGCATCTGTCGATCGGGGAGTGCATCGCCGAACCGTTCGCGATCCACCGTCGGGAGATGAGCGCGAACGACCGGTCGCAGCGAGTGCTCGGACTCCTCGATTCCGTGCAGCTGCCGAAGGCGTATGCGGCGCGGTATCCGCATGAGCTCTCCGGCGGTCAGCGGCAGAGGGCGTCGCTGGCGCGCGGTCTGGCGCTCGATCCGGAGCTGCTCATCGCCGATGAGCCGACCTCGGCGCTCGATGTGTCCGTGCAGGCGAAGGTCCTCGAGCTCTTCGTCGAGCTGCAGAACCGCTTCGACTTCGCGGCCCTGTTCATCAGCCACGACCTCGCCGTGGTCGATATGCTCTCCGACCGCATCGGCGTGCTCTTCCAGGGCGAGCTGCTCGAAGAGGGCACGGGTGAGCAGGTGCTCGGTGCGCCGCAGGAGGACTACACGAAGCGCCTCATTGCGTCGCTGCCGGTCCCGGACCCGAAGGAGCAGGCGAAGCGCCGCGAGCTGGCCAGAACCCTCCGCCCAACCCCCTAATTACTACCTGACGGCGGCCCAGCAACCTCGCGCCAGGTTGCTGGGCCGCCGTCAGGTAGCAAGGGGTTATTTGGTGTCGGCGATGAAGTCGAGCATTCCAGCCTGGTTGACCGGCAGGGCCAGCAGGCGATCGAGTTCGGCCTCATCGGGGTCGATACCGAGGATGCGCATCGAGTACTGAGTGAAGTCGCGCTCGATCATGTCAGGAGTCAGGTCACCCGTCGGCCGGTACCACAGCGAGAGCGAGTTGCAGATCGAGTGGATGGCGCGAGTGGCCAGAGCCGCACTGCCGACGCGGAACTTACCCGAGTCGATGCCGGCCTGGACGATATCGCCCATGATCTCGCGAGCTTCCCGCTGGAGTTCCTTGACGCGGACCGCGTTGTCGCCGGTGAGGCGTTCGGTGTCGCGCAGCAACACGGTGGAGACCGAGACGTTCTCCATGCGATAGCGGGCGAGGTAGCGTACGGCCACGGCCAGCTGATCGACCGGATCATCATCGACGTCGGCGATGACCGCTCGGCAGTGTTCGACGTACCAGGTATACGCTGTGTGGACGAGCTCGTAGAGAGCTTCCTGCTTGGACGGGAAGTAGTAGTAGAGCGCTGAGAGGCTCAGACCTGCTGTCTGTGCGATATCGCGGATGGACGCGCCGTCGAATCCTTTGTCCGCGAAGGTGTCCCGGGCCGAGCGGAGAATATTGTTGCGGCCGTTGGTTGAGCGCACGATGACCGGACTCCTTGCCTTGTTTTCCGTTGAAGCCGACTTTTTAACGAACAGTCTTTCACTTGCCCAACGACCATACACGACAGGTGGTCTCTGCGGGCCTGATTTCGCGCGGAATTACGGTATCACCGTTCCCGGAACCTGATCCGACCGGCGCCGGGCATGGTGATCAGGGTCACTCGATCGCCGGGAATGATTGAGTGTTCAACAATGTTGGTCACGGTGGAGCTGCAGCCGACCCGGTTCGCCGAGGTCGCAGGCTCCGCCCGTGAATTCGACCGCCACGGCCGCCCGGCCGGTGGACACCGCTGAACGATTTGAGGACGCATATGCTCAATATTGCCATCATTCCCGGAACTTCCCGCCCGCAGGCGCTCAACCCGCAGATCGTGAGCTGGGTCGAGCAGCAGCTGGCTTCCAATGATGACGTCCGCGCCGAGGTCGTCGACTTCGGCAGCTTCGACCTGCCCCTCCTCGACGAGGTGATCCCCGCCGGTGCGAAGATGTACGCCAACGACCACACGAAGGCCTGGGGCGCGAAGCTCGAAGAGTTCGACGCCTTCATCTTCGTCACCCCGGAGTACAACCACTCGATCTCCGGTTCGCTGAAGAACGCCCTCGACTTCGTCGCCACCGAGTTCAACCACAAGGTCGCCGGCATCGTGAACTACGGCGCCGACAAGGGAGTGCGCGCCGCTGAGCACCTGCGCCACATCCTCGCGAACTACAAGCTCGCCGTCGTCCGCGACCAGGCATCGTTCTCGATCTTCACCGACGTCGCCGACGGTACGTTCGCCCCGACCGAGGTCTCGGCCGCCCCGTTCGCCTCCATGGTCGACGACATCGTCGCCTGGGGCGAGGCCCTGAAGTCCGTGCGCGAAGCCGGTGCCGAGGAGCAGGCCGCCTGAGTCCGCCCTCGCAGCTGAGCTGAGACAGGCCCGCCGGTTACCCGACCGGCGGGCTTCGTCGTCCCCGCGTCGACCGACATCGTCCCCGTCGCGACCGACGCCGCCGTCAGGGTGATCCCTCGCCGAGGCGGCCCCCCGACCATGCACAGTGACCGTCCCCACATCTGCGTTAGAGTCGCAGTGATCAACTGTTCGCTCAGCGATGCAAAGGACACTCATGGATCTCACGAACACCGTCGCCCTCGTCACCGGCGGAGCCTCCGGACTCGGCCGCGCCACCACCGAACGCCTCTTGGCCGCCGGCGCCCAGGTCGTCATGGTCGACCTCAACGCCGAGGTGGGGCAGCAGGTCGCCGCCGAACTCGGCGAATCCGCCCACTTCGTCACCGCCGACGTGACGAACGAAGAGCAGGTTCAGGCCGCCGTCGACACCGCGACCGGGCTCGGCGTTCTGCGCGTTGTCGTCAACTGCGCGGGCGTCGCGACCCCCGGAAAGCTCGTCTCCCGCAAAGGTCCGCTGCCGCTCGAGGCATTCCAGAAGGTGCTGAACATCAACATCGTCGGCACCGTCAACGTCTGCCGCCTCGCCGCTGCGGCCATGCAGCAGCAGGAGCCGGACGGCGAAGAGCGCGGAGTCATCGTCAACACCGCCTCCGTCGCAGCCTTCGACGGGCAGATCGGCCAGATCGCCTACTCGGCGTCCAAGGGTGCCGTGGCCGCCGTGACATTGCCGATGGCCCGCGAACTCGCCGCCTCTCTCATCCGCGTCGTCACCATCGCCCCCGGCATCTTCGAGACCCCGATGATGGCCGGTCTGCCCGCCGAGGCGCAGGAATCCCTCGGCAAGTCCGTGCCGCACCCGGCCCGGCTGGGCAAGCCCGCCGAGTACGCGCAGCTCCTCGAAGCGATCGTCGCCAACCCGATGCTCAACGGGGAGACGATCCGCCTCGACGGCGCCATCCGCATGGCCCCGAAATGATCGACTGACACCTTCACCGAGGATGTCCTCCCCGAGGAGAGTCCAACCGACAGAGCCGCCCGTCTCCGCAGTCGCGGAGGGGCGGCTCTGCGGTTGAGTGGAATTCTCAGCGGCGGGCGTTGACGAGCAGCGCCAGCTGCACCCGCGAGGTCACCTCGAGCTTGTCGAAGATGCGCGCCAGGTGGGTCTTCACCGTCGCCGTCGATACGAACAGCGACCGCGCCACCTGGGCGTTCGTCAATCCCTGAGCAACCGCCTCGGCGATCTCCCGTTCCCTGGTCGACAGAGTTGCCAGCGGATCCTGACCCGACGCCGAGGCGGCCGGACGGGACGACATCAACGTGGCCAGGGCGGTTGCCGACAGGGTGCGGGTGCCGTCGGCTGCCGCGCGGACGGCGTTGATGAGCTCTTCCGGCGGGGTGTCCTTGAGGATGTAGCCAGCCGCCCCGGACTGCAGGGCGCGGTGGATGAAATCGTCGGTCCCGAAGGCCGTGAGCATGAGCACCTGGGGATGTTCGGGATCGGACAGCAGCGTCTGCGCGGCCTCGAGGCCGTCGAGACGGGGCATCCGGATGTCCATGAGTACGAGGTCGGGACTCAGCCGACGGGCGAGGTCGATGGCTTCGACACCGTCGACCGCCTCGGCGATGACCTCGATATCGGTCGCCGCGCCGAGGAGGAGCTTGAGCCCCGAGCGCATGAGCGATTCGTCGTCGGCGATGATTACCCGAATGCTCATGGCTGCGTCTCCTGCTCGTCGGGGGAGCCGATCGTACCGGCGGTTCCCGGGGCGTCGCCGTCTGTGAAGATGTCGGCGTCGACGGGGATGCGGGCACGGAGGGTGAACTCTGGGGTCGTCGTCACGGTGAGATCGCCGCCCATGGCCTCCATTCTCTCCCGCAGCCCGAGCAGTCCCAACCCGGATCCGGAGACGAGCTGCTGCGCTCCGGCGCGGAAGGCCGGGGCCAGGCCTGTGTGCGGATTGCTGGCGACGAGCACGAGGTGACCGTCGGCCTCATCGAAGCCGACCTTGATCGTCACCGTCTGGCCTGGTGCGTGCTTGACCGCGTTCGTGATCGCCTCCTGGACGAAGCGGTAGATCGTCGTCTGCTCGAGTGCCCCGCACCGGTGGAGCGCCGCGCCCGTCACCGGTTCGAGGTAGCGCAGCTCAGCGGTGTCGCCCCTGGCCGCGACGAGGCGGTCGATGTCGGGGTCGATGACAGTGCCCTGATCGTCGCTGCGGAGCATGGTGAGCACCTCCCGGAGTTCGACGCCGGAGCGGCGGGCGGCATCGGCGATGAGGCGGGCGTTCTCCCGCACCTCGTCGGGGTCGAGGTCCTGCCGCACGGACAGCGCACCGGAATACATGGCGATGACGGAGAGGTGGTGGGACAGGGAATCGTGCATATCGCGGGCGATGCCGCGTCGCACCTCGGCGATGGCGCGGTCCTGCCGGGAGCGTTCGCGCAGCAGGGTCTGGGCGGCGGAGTCGATGAAGCCCTGCTCGCGGGCACCGCGGATGACACCGACGATGACGATAACGGCGTACATCGTGCCGCCGAAGACGAACACGGGGAGATCGAAGGCTCCCGCGGCCTGTGGAGTGAGCACATAGGTCGCTGAGAAGGCTGCCAGTGTGGCGGCGAGTGCAACGAAGTCGAGGGCCCAACTGCGCCGGGCCGACAGTGAGATGAGCATGATCGAAGCGGCGAAGGCGCCGAGGATGCTGACCGTGCCGAGGAGTATGCCGATGATCCCGACTGTGACGGGAATCCAGCCTCCCGGTCGCCGCTGAAGCGATTCGACGGATCCGTCGGCGGCGAGGTATTCCTCACCGCCGCGGCCGGAGACAGTGAGGAACTCGCGCAGCTTCTCTGCGGCCAGGACCTTCGGTCTCAGCTGAGTGCGCGGAACTCGGCGTCCGTCGAACGCGAGGACGATGGGCAGGCAGACGAGACCGACGAACCCGAAGGCGAGATGGACGAGGAATTCGAAGAAGAGCGCGTTATCTTGGGCTTCTGCGCTCTCGAGATCCGGCCATTCGATTCCGACGACGATGAAGAGCAGGAGCACACCGGTGACAGCGGAGATGCCGGTCCAGAGAAGGGCTCGCGCGAGCGGGCGGCGGGCGGGGCGAGATGTCACCCTTCGAGCCTACCGGTGAGAAGACGGATGGTCTGTCGCCCGAAAGGATGAAAGAAGTCATGCCCTCGGCCGATGGTCAGTGGCCGCCGGTTTCGAGAGGGTGGAGGCATGAGAAATCTCCCCCGCTTCACTCGGTCGCCCATGACCATAGCAGCCCAGCCGGCCCCTAACCTGCCCGGACCCGGTTCCGTCGAGCCGCCTCGGCGCTATCATCGTCAGTTCGCCGCGCTGCCGAGCAACCGGTGGTTCAAGCCGATCCTTGTGGCCCTCTTGACCCTCATGTTCTACCTCATCGCGATCGTCGTCCTATTCGTCGGCCTCTTCGTCTGGGCACTTTTCGCCTTCGGCGCCGACGGTGACTTCAATGCATGGTCGGACCAGCTCATCGACATGAACACGACCACGGGCGTCCTCTTCGGACTCGTCAGCGTCATCCTCATGTGGCCGGCCGCCGAGCTCGCGACCCTATGCATCTACCGACGCTCTTTCTCCTCGATGATCTCGCTCCGCGGCGGCATGCGATGGGGGCAGCTAGGCCGGTATCTGCTGGTCGGTGCGGCCGTATGGGTGGTCTGCGCGATCGTGATGGTCGCCTTCTCCGACGGGTCGATGGGCAACCTGACCTCGGGAATCGTGTGGAACAGCCAAGTGCTCGCCATGCTTATCGCAATCATCCTCCTCGTTCCGTTCCAGGCGACGGCCGAGGAGATCGTCTTCCGCGGCCTGGCCATGAACATCATCGGCTCATGGCTGCGCCACCCCGCGTGGGCCGTGTTCATCCCCGTGCCGATGTTCGTCGCCGGCCACCTTTACGACCTGCCGGGACTCATCGACGTCGGCATCTTCGCCGTCATCGTCGGCACCCTGACCATCATCACCGGCGGTCTCGAGGCCGGAATCGCCTTCCACATCGTCAACAACGTCTTTGCGTTCGGTCTGGGTGTGCTCGCCGGTGCCGACCTCAATGCGACGAGCGCACCGACGATGGAGGTCGTCATGTCGATAGCGGCTCCGATCATCTTCGGCACCGTCGTCGTCCTCGATCATCGCCGCCGAAGCGGATCGTCCTCGATCATCGCCGCCGAAGCGGATCGTCCTTTCGCCGAGGCGGCCCGACCGACCGAGAACCGATGCGTCCCCGCAGGGACAGCCCAGAGAACGAGGAAACCGCGGCGGACAGCGACGTGAATGCCGACACCGAAACGAAAGCGAACCTGTCATGAGCTACTACAGCGAACTCGCCCAGAACCTGCGCAAGCGCGGGTGTGAAGAAGACCAGGTCCTCACCGTTCTCGACGAGGTCAAAGACACAGCTGAGACGGCAGGGACGACACCCGAAGCCGAGTTCGGCACCCCCGAAGAGGCGGCTGCAAATCACAGCGGGAAGCGCGCACGGTCCACAGGGCAGGCGACGCTCAACGGGTTCGGGGTCGTGGGGATGTGCTGTGTGGTCGTCTACGCCCTCTGGCCGGGACTGTTCGACTTCATGAACCCCGTGCTGTCGAACTTCGCCGGCATGATCGCGCTCCTCGTCCTGCTCGTCATCGGCGCCTTCGTCGCAGGTTTCATCGACACTCGTCTGCCGAAGGGGTTCGAGACTCCGCGGTCAGCAGCCGATCGATGAGAGCGTCTGCCGTGACGCCCTCGGCGCGAGCCGCGGCGTCGACGCGTTCGAGCATCGAGGGAGACAGAGTCGGCGACGCCTCTGCTGGCTTCGTCCCGGCTTTGAGCAGCAGCGAGGTCAGCGGCACGACGACGACCCCGAGTGCGGCGAGGATCCACACGATGCCGTTGATGCGGTTCAGCCATTCAAGCTCCCAAGCTGATTCCACCCAGGTCGTCACGAGGGTAAGGCATGTGCCGGCAGCCAGCAGGCCGAGAGTGATCGGCAGTCCGATGCGCACCACCTGCGTCCGAACGGTCAGCAGCAGGATGAGCGAGCTGACAGAGGCGACAGCGGTGAGGAGGGCGAAAGAGGACAGGGCCTTGAAAAGAAAGTCCCAGAATTCATAGTTGTCTGGTCCTCCAAATGGGTCACCCCAGAGGAACCACAATGCCAGGCCCAAAGTGACCGCGGCCAGCCCGATCGTGCCAATTCCGAACCACTGGACCCGACGGCCGATGAGTGTGGCTCCGCAGAACGCTGCGACGCTGACCGCTCCGGTCAGAGCCGTCGTGCCGATGACCTTGAAGGTCGCTTCGGACTCAACATCTCCGAGCAGGACGATGATCCCACCTGCCGCTGCAAGGCTGAAGGTGACGACGATGACGATGACGATCGTGCGGCGCAGAATCCGCACCGATCGTCTCGGCGCATTCGGATCCGATACCGAGGCAGTCGCCGCCGAGGGCCGAGGAACAGAAGGGGAGGGAGTCGGCTGTGACATGGGGGAAACAGTCCTTCCAAAAGGGAAAGCAAGAGGGGGACTTCCAGTATGGCACCGGATACTCGACACGTGCCTGAGACGGTGCGGATCCACGCCGGCTCAGCGCTTTCCTCGGACCCTCACTCCATCGGCAGCGACGCCCTGACCTCGAAACCACGGTGTTGAGTCGGCCCAACCTGCAGGCTCCCACCCAAAGCTTCGACGCGTTCGCGCATCCCCTTGATGCCGAAACCTCCGCCGAGGTGGCTGTGCCCACCCGCATCCGTCCCACCGTCGGGCAACCCGTTGAGCACGGAGATCTCAAGCCGGGGTCCGATGGCCGTGACGGTGACCGTGACCGGGGCGCCGACGGCATGCCGCAGCGCATTCGACAGGCTCTCCTGCACCACGCGGAACGCGGTGAGGCTCGTCGTCGGCGGCAGCGCGACAGGTTCGGCGGGGAAGTCGAGATCGACGACCGCGCCGGAACCGCGCGTGACATCGACGAGTGCGGGAATGTCGTCGACGGTCGGCTGCGGCGCCAGGTCGGCATCCCGGCCGCCGCGGAGGATCGCGAGCAGTCCGCGCATCTCCGCCAGCGCCTGGCGAGCCGATCCCGCCATCGAATCGAACTCGCCGAGGCTGCGCTCATCGAGTCCGGGCAGCCGGTACTTCGCCGTCGTCGCCTGCACGCTGATGACCGACATGCTGTGCGCGACGACGTCATGGAGTTCCTGAGCGATCCGGTTGCGCTCTTCGAGTTCCTGCCGCTTCGCCAGCTCCGCGGCACTGAGTTCGCGTTCGGACTCGAGCTGCCGGCGGCCTTTGACGAGCAGGTTGCCGATGACGACGATGACGCCGGCACCGGCGGCGACGGCTGCGGTGGTGATCACGTTCGACAGTGCCCCGGGCAGCTGACCGGCATGCGGCAGGACCAGAGCGAGCACGCCGATGAGCGCACTGCCCGACCACAGTGCGACGAGGTGGATCCAGCGGTGGCGCAGACCGATGATGAGGTGGAGGAACACGAGAGCCAGCAGCGAAGTGACCGTGAACGGTCGGACTGCTCCCGAAACGTCCGCAGTGAGCAGAATGCTCGCCAACTGAGCGACGAGGCCAAGGCCGATCGCCGGTATCGGCCAGCGCACTGCCAGCAGGAGCGCGGCGCTGAGACTGCACGCAAGAACCATCGCGAAGACTGTCGGGACACCGTAGAGCACGGTGGTCACCGGCCAGGCGACCGCGACGAGCACGACCCCGACGAACGCTGCGATGAGCCAGAACCACCCCTGACTCCCGGCGATGGCCGACAGTGCAGACGACTGCGCCGGATGAGCCGACCGCTCTGAGCGAGTCGCCTGCGCGGAGACAGCTGCCCCATCAGTCGACAGGGCAGCGCGGATCGAAACGATCTCGAGCAGCGCCATGGCGTGGAGGATGAAGGGGAAAGTCAGCAGCAGGATGATCCCGACGATGAACTGGAAGGTCGCCTCGGCGGCGAACCCGAGGTCGGTGACCGGGGAGTTCGTCACCCACGCGACGACCCAGTCGACGGTGTTTCCGCCTCCGTCGGGGACGAACGCGCCCCAGAAGAAGTGCGTGATCCCGCCCAGACCGCCGGCGACCCAAGCCAGCGAGACGGAGAACGTGAAGAGCCGGATCGGCAGTGCGAACACGGCTTCGAAGAGCAGATCCAACCACGCACGCGCATCGGACAACGGAGCCAACCACCAGCGGAGTCCGCGTCCACGGGGACGGGGAGCCGCCTCGGCGATGGGGACGCCCCATGCGCGGGCACGGGCCCGGGAGAAGTTGCCGAACGCGCGGGCGACGGTCAGCGTCAGCGGCAGGAGGAGCACGCCGACCCAGACGATGACCGTGGCGATCGAGACGGAGAACAGGGTGATGAGCACCGGAAACGCGATGAGCGAGATGAGCAGGCTCGGGGCGACGAGAACGGAATCGCGGCCGAGATTGCGCCACAGCCTGGCCCACCACGAACGCGGCGCGGTCGCGGCCTGAGAATCGGCCGCCTGGGCATTCGGACCGTTCTGCGGAGGCTCTGCTGGGCGGGGCACCTCTACAGCGTACGTGTCGGTGGGTGTGGGGGAGGTGAGATCGGGGGAGTGGTTCACAGCGCGATTCCTTCCTGAGCTGTCTGCGAGGCGGCCGTCGCAGGGGCGGCGGGGGCAGTGCCGCGAGATTCGAGGACCTTCGGGTGGAAGCGCGAGAGCAGCCACACTCCGCCGATGCCGATGGCTGCGGAGACGAGCAGACCGAGGGTGGCCGGCGGAGTCAGGCCGGTGTACTCGCCGAAGAATGCGGCACCGATGATGACGGCGACGATCGGGTCGATGACGGTGAGGCCGGCCAGCACGGTCTCGGCGGGGCCGCAGGCGTACGCGGTCTGGACGAGCCAGAATCCCGCCGCCGAGGCCAGGCCGACCGCGCCCAACAGCGCCCACCAGCGCAGACCGAACGTATCGAGTCCAGGCAGTCCCGACATGACGACGGATCGGGCGAGGACGTGCGTGGCCGCGGCGACCGTGCCGAAGACGATCCCGGTCATGACGACCCGGGGGATGTGGCCGGCGGAGCTGAACGAGAACAGCCCCGCGAAGACGGTGAGGGCTGCGAGCACGGCGAGCAGCCAGGTCACCGACTGTGCGTTCACGGAGATGTCGTGGGCGAACCTCGCCGAGGTGGCCACGAAGGAGAAGATCCCGAAGAGCGTGACCGCGATGCTGATGAGCAGCGGAGCACCGAGGCGGAGCCCGAAATACCGCCGACCGATGAGGACGGCGAAGACGAGAGAGACCGCGCCGATGGGTTGGACGATGGCAACCGGGCCGAGTCCGAGCGCGATGACGTTGAGCACCGTGACCAGCCCCATGAGTCCGAGCCCGGTGGCCCAGGTGGCGCGACGGCGCAGGCCCGGGGCCATGGTGGCCACGGCATGCTGCTGGAAGTGGGTGCCCAAGGCCAGGCAGAACGCTGCTGCGGTGGCGAGGATGACGGCGGTGATGATCATGACTCGAACGTTAGGGAGCCGGTATGCGCCGGCACATCATACGCAGGAGTGAAATGAGCGCCGCACGTATCACCCGTGAGGATGAGATCTGCGCGAAACCGGGTCCATGCGGCGGATTCTCGGGGATTGAGCGGGTCCCGCGACCCCGCCTTCCGGTAGGTTTGGACCATGCCGGGAATTGAGGACGCGGGGAACGGGGACGGAGGAGCCGCCTCGGCGAGTGTGCCGCCTCCGTCGGAGACGACGATCAGGGTCGCCATCGTCGACGATCAGGCGATGGTGCGGCAGGGGTTCGGGGCGCTGCTCGACGCGCAGTCGGACATGCAGGTCGTCGGCAGCGCCGATGACGGGTCCGCCGTCGTCGACCTCGTCCGCCGCACGAGCCCCGATGTCATCCTCATGGACATTCGGATGCCGACGCTCAACGGGCTCGACGCCACCAGAGCGATCTTCAACATGCCCGGGGACCACCCGCGAGTCATCATGCTCACCACGTTCGACGCCGACGAATACGTGTTCTCCGCGCTCCGCGCCGGTGCCAGCGGATTCCTCCTCAAGGACGCCACCGCCGAAGACATGATCACCGCTGTCCGGGTCGTTGCCGGTGGGGAATCGCTGCTCGCGCCGTCGGTGACCCGCCGCCTCATCGCCGAATACGTCGCCGGGCCCACCGTGGCCAAGGACACCGCGGTGCTCGGTCAGCTCACCGACCGGGAGATCGACGTGATGACCCTGGTGGCTAAGGGGCACGCCAACGCCGAGGTGGCCGAACAGCTGTACCTCGCCGAACAGACCGTGAAGACCCACGTCTCGAGGATCCTGTCGAAGCTGGGACTGCGCGACCGCACCCAGATCGTCGTCGCCGCCTATGAGTCCGGGTTGGTCGTCGCCGGGAACTGAGCGGCGCGGTTCGGAGAGGGGCGTCTGCGGGGGACGCCGGCTCGCTGACTATTCGCGGGCGAAGCCGGCTCCGAGGTCCTTGACTATGGTCTCTGCGGATCCGTCCTGGGCGCTGCGGTAGCCGGTTCCGGCCCACAGGTGCAGGCCGTGCGGGTCATCGGCCTTCTTCGCCGCGGCCCGGAACTGCTTCGTCAGATGGTGCACGGCCGGATAGGCGTCGACGGCGATCGGGTCGAACGTCCGCACGAAGTCATTGACCAGCGCACGTGCGGGGCGCCCGGTGAACGCTCTGGTCAGCTGGGTGTCCGTGAACTCGTCGTCGGCCAGTGCAGCTCGATGAGTGGGTGCCGTTCCTGCCTCGTCGGAGCGCAGCAGCAGGGTGCCGACGACGACTGAGCTCGCCCCCGCACCGAGGAGCTCTCCCACCATGGCCTCACCGTCGACTCCGCCGCCGGCTGCCACGGGCAGGTCCACCTCGGCGAGGATGTCACGGACGAGATCGACGGTCGCGCGGTCCTCGATGGTCCGTGTCGGATCGGCCGTACCCGAATGTCCGCCGGCGTGCGGACCTTGGACGATGAGCCCGTCGACCCCGACTTCGGCGGCCGCACGGGCCTCAGCAACCGAGGTCACCGTGGCGACGACCTGAGTGCCGACGGCGTGGAGGCGGTCGACCGCCTCGGCGGTGGGCAGATTGAAGGTCAGCGAGACCAGAGGAACGGGGTGCTCGGTGAGCCAGTCGAGCTTGTCGTCGAAGTGGTCGTCATCCTCGACGGGTTCGGGATCGAGCGTGATCCCGCGGGCGGCTGCGGCCGGTTCGAGCGCACCGACGAAGTCGTCGAAGGCCTCGCGATCGACGGGGATGGGATTCGGAGCGAAGAGGTTGACGCCGAAGTTCGAAGTCGACTCACGCATCCGTGTGATCAGAGGAGCGAGGGCATCGGCGGTGAGATAGCCGCCCGCGACGAAAGGGAATCCGCCGGCCCGGGCGACAGCCTCGGTGAGTTCGGGCGTCGTCGTCCCACCGGCCATGGGCGCACCGATGATGGGCAGCGAGGTCTTCGCGAAGGCGATCGTCACGGTTCTCTCCTTTGATCGGCGGGCCCGGGCTCGGTATCTGTGGCCGAGCTAGGCGGCCGTGTGGTCGGGCGTGCTCATCGCCATTTTCACATGGCCGGGCGTGGCAAGTATGAGGTGATCGGTCGACAGTATCCCTCGGAAGTATCGGTCGGCGGGGGAGAGGTGGGCTCTCCGGCGTGATGTGCCGTGGCAGTTGCGGTTCCTAACTTCGGTGTCATCGCACCGATTCCCTGTGATCGGCACTGAACGACTCTGACAAGGATCTGCCATGACACTCATGCTCAACGACCCGGCCTCGCCCGCCGACACCGAGGTCGGTCGAACCCCCGGGAGCGCGGTCGCCCCTCCCGCCGAACCTCGGACTCACGAACCCCAAACCGCCGCCGCACCCCACCGTGACCAGGCCATCGACCTCATTCGATTCGGCTGTCTCGTCGTCGTGGTCATCCTCCACTCGATGATGAGCGCGGCAGTGCTCGGATCCGACGGCACAGTGGCGCCGACAGTAGCGCTGTCGACGACCGCCGGATTCGCCGCAACGTCCTGGTTCTTCCAGATCATGCCCCTGTTCTTCATCATCGGCGGATACGCGGGCATCACCGGATGGCGGCGCACCCGTGCCCGAGGCGGAACCGGGACCGACTATCTGCGTGCCCGACTGCGCCGCCTCGCCGTACCCACAGCGGTCCTCGTCGTCATCGCCGGAATCGGACTGTCCGCGGCCGCTGACATGGGCGTTTCCTCCGAGCTCATCGTCGAGGCGAGCCGCCGCATCGGCCAACCGCTGTGGTTCCTCGCCGTCTATCTCGGCCTGTCCTCACTGGTGCCCGTTGCGGTGCATTTCCATGAAAGAGCGCCGAGGCGGTCCCTGGCAGTCCTCGCCGGTGCCGTCATCGCCGTCGACGTTCTCACGCGGATGACCGGGGTCACCGGCCTCGGCTATCTCAATTTCCTATTCGTCTGGCCGCTGGTGCAACAGCTCGGGTTCTTCTTCGCCGATGCCGCTGACCGCCCGATCAGCCGTCCCGTGGTGTGGACGGCGCTGGTGGCCGCGCTGGGTCTCCTCGGCGGACTTGTTGGGGCCGGGGTGTACAGCCCGAACATGCTCGTCAACCTCAATCCGCCGACTGGTGCCCTCGTTCTGCTCGGCGTCGCACAGCTGTGCGTGCTGCAACTGTTCCACGCCCGGCTGAATCGGGCGCTCAACGTCGATCGGCTGTCCGCAGGGTCGACGATGACCACAGGAGGCACCATCACCGAGGCGGCCCCCACCTTCCGAATCCTCACCGCCCAGTTCTGGAAGCGGGTCATCGACTGGGGCAATACATACGGAATGCAGGTCTACCTGTGGCATATGAGCGTCGTCATCGTCCTCATCGGAGCTCTCGGATGGCTGGCGCAGACAGCCGTCGGCTTCTCGACGGGAATTCTGCTCGATCTGCCGACCGGCGCCGTCGCCGAGTTCATCCTTCCCGAGATCGAGTCGGGATGGTGGTGGGCGACGCGTCTGCCGTGGCTGCTTGTGGTCATGGGACTCTCCGCGCTGGTCGCCATGGCGGCGGAGCGGATCCCGTTCCCCTCCGAACGGCGACTTGCCGCAGTCGGTCGCAGCCTCTCAGCGCTCGTCCGTGCTGTCCTCCCTCAGGGTTTCCCGGTGCAGTCATTCAGCTCGCGGGCGCGCGCCATCATCGCGGTCGGAGCGGCCACGATGGGCATTGCGATCGCCCTCCTCGTCGGGATCGCGCCGATGATCTGGACGGTCTTGGCGGCTGGCCTGCTGATGGGTTCGCTCATCCTGTCGGCAGGGCTCGGTTCGAATCGCGGGAGCGAGGCGGACCACGGGCCCGCCCCGGATGCCGGGCTCACTCCACTGCGGCCGCCAGCTGGTCGGTGACAGTGCCCCAGCCGTCGAAGAACCCGAGCTCCTCGTGCCGGGCGCGCTGCTCCGGGCTGCCGTGCCGCACGATGGCGCGGTAGTCGGTGCCGTCGGGCTGGTCGCCGAGGGTGATCTCGGTGGTCATCGCCACCGGGTCCGGCAGCGACGGGTGCCAGGAGCTGCTGACGGCGTTCGTGAACACGAGTCGGCTGCCTTCCTCGATGACTAGGAACACCGCATCGACATGTGGATGCCATTCGGTGCCGTCTTCGCTCATCCGGGTGACGAAGGCGCCGCCCGGAGCGAGCTCGAGCGAATCCACGCGCAGGCTCAGGGGTGCCGGAATCCACCATTGGGCCAACTGATCCGGCGTGGTCCAGGCGTCCCAGATGGCTTGCTTCGGGGCGCGGATGATTCGCTGGATGCTGAGGTCGAGGTCTGGATTCTGATTTCGGGTGCGAGAGAGATGGGTGGTCACGATTCCTCCTTGGTGGGGGTGGGCCCGTCTGAGTCGACGGAACCCGTGGTGACGAACTGTTCGAGCCGGTCGGTGGCGCGTTCCCAGATGTGCCGCTGTTCTTCGAGCCAATCCGAGAGCAGATGGAACCGATCCTGGTTGAGCACACAGGTGCGCACGCGCCCGGACTTCTCGGTCCGGATGAGGCCGCACGATTCGAGGCTGCGCACATGTTTCATGAACGACGGCAGCGAGATCGACAACGGCTCGGCAAGCTCTCCGACGCTGGCCGGTCCCCGTCCGAGACGCGCGATCACGCTGCGGCGAGTGGGGTCGGCCAATGCCGAGAATATGGCATCGAGCTCATCCGAATACTTAACCATGAGGCTAAGTATTACACCCTGGGGCGGCGTATGGGAAGAGGAGGACGAGAAAAATCGCCGCGTGGTGATGGATCGAGGGCAGACAAGTGCGAGAGGTCTGCCGCGAGATCAGTGGAACTCCGGTCGCCGGGTGGGCCGTTAGGTAGCCTGTTCGAGCAGTCGGGCGATGATGTCGCGCGATGCCGGGGCGGCGTCTGCGTATTCCGATGAGCGCCGTCGAAACCGCAGTGGGGCCGGCGGCAACGATCGACGATCACGTCGCGTCCGGACGAGACGGCGGGCCGCCTCGGCGAGGAATGACGACTCTCTGCGTCGAAAAATGACAATCATCGGCGACATATGACATGCAGTGACAGCGCGCGTCACCGGGCACGCACGAACAGGATTCGGCCACTCACACTGAAGCTCACCGCAGATGTAGCGGTGCCCATCAGTGAAGGAAGGATCCGCCGTGAGTTCACCCCGTTTCGAGCCCACCACCACCGCCGGAATCTCGACCCGATCGGTGCACTCGGGAGCCATGCCCGAGGCGCACACAGGTTCGGTTGTGGCCCCGATCTTCCAGACTTCGACCTTCATGATGGACACCCCGGGAGAGACCCGCGCCGGTTTCGACTACGCGCGCACCGGTACGCCGAACCGCAGCGACCTCGAACAGGCCCTGTGCGAATTGGAGGGCGCGTCGTTCGCCGCGGCCGTCAACTCGGGAACCTCGGCCGAGGTGGCAGTGTTCTCCGCGCTGCTGCGTCCCGGTGACGAGGTCATCCTGCCCCGCGACGTCTACGGCGGAACCTTCCGACTCCTGCAGAACGAGTACGTGCGCTGGGGCGTGGTCATCCGCACCGTCGACCTCACCGACACCGCGGCGCTCGCCGCCGCCATCAATGAGAACACCGCGATCATCTGGGTCGAGACCCCGAGCAATCCCGGGCTCGACGTCATCGATATCGCCGAGGCGGCCCGCATCGCCCACCGAGCGAACGCGCTCCTGGCCGTGGACTCGACCTTCGCGACCCCGGTGCTCCAGCGTCCGCTCGAGCTCGGGGCCGACATCGTCGTCCACTCGACGACGAAGTTCATCAACGGCCACTCCGATGTCATCGGCGGGGCGGTCCTCACCGGTGACGGGACGAGCTGTCCCCGCGCCGCCGAGGTGGTCGACCGTATTGAGAGCCACCTCGCTTCCGTCGGGCTGGGCATCTCCCCGTTCGACGCGTGGCTGACCAGGCGCGGGATCAAGACCCTGCCGGTGCGGATGAAGGCTCACTGTGCCAATGCGCAGGCGGTGGCCGAATGGCTCGAGACCCGCGACGAGGTGGCCGAGGTGATCTACCCGGGCCTGCCCTCGCACCCGGGGCACGAGGTGGCGAAGCGGCAGATGAGCGGATTCGGGGGAGTGGTGTCCCTGCGCACCGACACCGAGGAGCGGGCACTGTCCCTGGTGGCGAACACGAAGCTCATCACTCTGGCCGAATCGCTCGGAGGAGTCGAGTCCCTCATCGACCACCCGGCGACGATGACGCACCTGTCCGTGGCCGGCAGCGAGGTCAGCGTCTCCGGCAAGTTCATCCGCCTGTCCGTCGGCATCGAGGACATCGAGGACATCCTCGCCGACCTCGCGCAGGCCCTCGACGCCACGTCCGATGATGCGGGCACGAGTCCTGCCGACAGTGCAGCACGCACCGCTCCTGCGGGGCAGCACCTCGTCTCGTCTCCAGCGGCTGCGGTCCCCGTATAGCCGACGGCATCACGTACCGGGAGCGACACTTCCTCCCGGTGCTTCGGCATCCCTCACCCCAAGTGGCAGACCACCTCGTTGCAGCGAGGTGATTCGTCGCGAAGGGTGAGGGATGCTCAGACACGTCGCGAGCAAAGGGGCGGCTGATGCGGTCCGGGGCTCCAGCGTCCACTTGGAAATCCAGTGGGGCCGGTCACAGGGTGTCGGGAAAACCCGACGTGGGGTCGGAGGTCTTCGTGCTGTTCGCGAGCCCGCGGCTCCCGTAGCGTATTTGCTATGAGTGAGAAGACCCCCGAGAACCCGCAGGATCAGGAGCCGCTCGGCCCCGGTCCGGAGGAGACTCAGACCCGCGAAGCGGACCCCGCTGCGAACGAACGCGAAGAGTCCATCAGCGCCGCAGACATCGTCAATGCACCGGCGACCACCGAGGTCGACGCAGCAGCGGTAGATGAACCGACCGCTCGCGAAGCCGGAGAGTTCCGGGCGAAACCCGTCGACCTCGACGTGCCGTTCGCGACTGGCTCGACCCGAGTCATGGGAGCCGGCGCTCAAGCCCAGCGCCCTGACTACCCGCCGATGAACCCCACGAGGCCGGTCACCTACACTCACCCGACGGCTCCTGCGCAGGCGGGACCTCGCACCCGTCCCTCGGCCGGAGCCCCTCCGGTCGGGTATGCACCCTCGAACAACCCGAACTACCCCACCCCTCCCGGTCGCGACCCGCGGCCTGCCCCTCAACCCGGACCGCGCCCAGCACCACAACCCGGCCCGCAGTTCGGTCGGCCCTCGCCGAACGCACAGCACGCGCCGCACCCACAGCCCATGCCGACGGCACAGCCGATGCCACGCCCGCGGCCGCCTCGGCGAATGAAGCCGCCACGCGAACCCGTCGCCTACGCACCGGTCACCGGCTCACTGCCGCTGAGCCGGGACGAGGTCACCGAGATCCCCGCCGACGGACCCATCACCTGGCCCAAGCGTCCGACCGGAATCATCGGCGTCGCGAACCTCGTGCTCTCCGCCGTCCTCGCCCTGATCTGGGCGTGGATCCCGCTGGGACTGCTGTTCACCGGAATCGGCGGCATCTTCGCACTCGGCCTCGGCGTCCTCGCCCTCCTCGTCTGGGTCCTCGTCCAGCAGGGTGCGAACAACGCCGAACGCTACCGGGCCGAACTCATCTACTCCGACAAGATCCCCGTCCCGAAGATCGAAAGCAGCAACCGCGAACCCGGCATCAGCCGCTTCCTCCACAACCGCTGGCTGCAGGTGAAATCCGGTGCCTTCTGGCGCTCGACTGCCCACCATTACATCAAGATGCTCCTCGGTCTGATCGTCGTCGCCGGCACCATCGCCGCAATCTGCGGATCCATCTTCGGCATCTTCGCGGCCATCAACCCGCACGGAGTCAACACCTTCTTCATCGGCGAATCCATCGACGGACCGGCCCGCATCGGTGTGGCCATCGGCGCCGTCATCGTCCTCGCCAGCTCCCTGGCCATCCTGTGGTTCGCCCCGCTGCTCGACCGCGCCCTCGACCGGGCGCTGCTCGCCCCGGCCCGCACCGTGGCGCTGCAGGCCGAGGTCACCGAACTCGATCGGGCCCGCATGGCCGGCCTCGAGGCGGCAGCCGCGGAACGTCTGCGCATCGAACGCGACCTACACGACGGAGCCCAGCCCCGCCTCGTCGCCCTGACCATGACCCTGGGCATGGCGAAGTCCAAGATCGACTCCGATCCGGAGAAGGCGAAGGAACTCGTGGCCGAAGCCCATACCGAAGCCAAGGGCATCGTCAACGAACTCCGCCAACTGGCCCGCGGAATCCACCCCGCCGTTCTCACCGACCGCGGACTCGACGCCGCCGTCTCCGCGCTGGCCGGACGATCGACGATCCCCGTCGACGTCGATGTCCGCCTCGAGGGAAGGATCGGGCGCGAGGCCGAAGCCGTGTCGTACTTCGTCGTCGCCGAATGCCTGACGAACATCTCCAAGCACTCCGGCGCCACCCGCGCCAGCGTGTTCATCGCCCCGACCGAGACAGGTGTGCAGATCGTCGTCACCGACAACGGCCACGGCGGCGCACGCGTCGACCGCAGCGGGCGTCACACCGGGATCGCCGGTCTCATCGACCGGGTCGAAGCCGCTCGTGGCACACTGAACCTGACCAGCCCCGCAGGTGGGCCAACGACTGTAGTTGTGGAGGTGCCATGCGCATCGTAATCGCTGAAGACTCCGCCGTCCTGCGGGCCGGACTCGAAAGGCTGCTCGCCGACGCCGGACACGAAGTCATCGCCGCCGTGCCCGACGCCAACGAACTCCTCGCCGTCGTCCACAACGATCCACCGGACCTCGCCGTCATCGACGTGCGCATGCCCCCGACGTTCACCGACGAAGGCATCCGCGCCGCCGTCCTCATCCGCAAGCAGAACCCGGACGTCAAGGTCCTCGTGTTCAGCCAGTACGTGGAGGAGCAGTACGCGTCCGAACTCATCGCCGAGAACACCGGCGGCTTCGGCTACCTGCTCAAGGACCGAGTCGCCGATGTCGAAGACTTCCTCACCGCTGTCGACGAGGTCGCAGGAGGCGGCACCGTCCTCGATCCGGAGGTCGTGTCCCAGATCCTCGTGCGCACGCGCAAGAAGGACGGACTCTCGACGCTGAGCCCTCGCGAGATCGAAGTCCTCCAGCTCATGGCAGAGGGCAAGTCCAACGCCGCGATCGCCGGCACCCTGTATCTCAGTGCCGGTGCCGTAGAGAAGCACATCTCCTCGGTGTTCACGAAGTTCGGCCTCACCGCCGACACCTCGGAGAACCGTCGAGTCCTCGCCGTCCTCACATTCCTCGGAGCATAGAATGCCTGCCACAGTGCGCATCAGCGAATCCGCCCGCGTCGGTCTGCGCGCGGTCCTGATCATCCTCGCCGCCGTCGTCCTCCTCGTCCCCGTCATCGTCAGCACCGCCCAGGGTGCTTCCCGCCTCGACTACGGGCGGATCGAATCATCCGAACCGCTGCCGAAGGCGATGAAGGAACTCAAGATCGGTCTCGACTCCGGTGGCGCCGTCGACATCAAGACCGCCGACGTCGCCGAAGCGACCGTGAAGCTCACCGGCACAGGTCCCCGCGACAGCTCCGCGGACCTTGAGGTCGACAGTCGAGCCGATACCGCCGAGGTGGCCGTGAAAAACGATGAGAAACTGGAGAACACCCGGTTGACCTTCACCATCCCGACCAGTGAGGCGAAAGACCTTGCCCTGGGCTTCGACGGCAACTACGGCCGGTTCGATGTCACCGGTGACTTCGCCGAGATCAACGCCGACACCGGTGGTGGAACTGCGAACGTGACCGGTTCGGCTGAGAAGGTGCGGACCACGAGCGATTGGGGCGCCACCTATCTGGACGGTGAGTTCGGTTCCGTGTCGGCCAAGACCGGGGTCGGTGCCATCGAAGGTGAGAACCTCATCGTCAGCGACCGCATCGACGTGGTCAGTTCGACGGGAACCGTCGACCTCGACTTCACCAATCAGGCGATGCCCGCCGGCGGAATCATCGCCAAGACCGAAGAAGGCTCGATCGACGTGCGGGTGCCGAATCTCAAGCTCACCTCAGAAGAGCTGGATGAGGACTTCTTCTACCGGATCAACGCGAAGTCCAATGACGGCAGCGTCGACCTCGCCTCCGATCTGAAGAAATACGATGTGGCGGACGACCCGAAGGAAGCCAAGGGCAAGACCCTCGTTCCGGTCTCGGCCACAGCGGATACTGGTACCGTCACAGTCAACCAGAACTGAGAAACGACCGGCGCACGGGCGGGCTCGACTGCGGGCTCGCCCGTGCGGCGTCTGAGGGGTCGACGATCATGCAGATCACCGTCTATGGAGCAACGGGAACCTTCGGCGCACAGTTGGTGCCCCAGCTGCGCGAACGCGGACACACCGTCTTCGCAGCTCATCGCGGGAGCGGGGTCGACACGGTGACCGGGCAGGGAGTCGCCGAGGCGGCCGAGGGCAGCGACGTCCTCGTGGACTGCGTCAACCAACTGACGATGAACGCCCACAAAGCCATCGACTTCTTCTCCCGCAGCTCCCGTTCGATCGCCGAGGCCGCTGCAGAGCAGCCCGGCACCTCCGTGGCCGTCCTCTCGATCGCGTTCCGCCCCGAGGCAGCCGAATCACGGATGACGGGCTACTACCAGGGCAAAGCCATGCAGGAGCGTATATATCGCCGGCTCGTCCCGGACGAGCAGTTGCTGATGTTCCGGTCCGCTCAGTGGTTCGAACTCGTCGACACGATGACGGTCAAGGCAGGGCCGCTGCGCTTCGTGCCGAAGATGCGTGTGCAGGCACTGACCGTCGCCGAGGCGGCACGCATGATGGCCGAAGCCATCGACGCACGCGAACTCGGCACCATCGAGGTCGCCGGTCCTGAGATCAGCGACTTCGCTGAGATCGCCCGCAGACTTGCCGCGGCACGTGCCCGGACAGCCGGGGCTAGGCGTTCGAAGATCGTGGGCATTCCTCTGCCCGGGCCGATGGCCCGAGACGGACTCATCCCACCGTCACCGAGGATGTCCGATAAGACCGTCGACGAATGGCTGCGCTCGGTCTGAATCCCAGATGAGGCGCTGATCCCGGTGCGAATCGCTGACCCCGACCGCAGCCCAGCGCCCCGATCTCGGGGAACGGCGTATCATCCGTTCCGGAGGTTGTCATGGATTGGATGGAATACGGGCTCAACTGGGTCGACGCAGTGAGGATCGTCCTCTCATGCGTGGCCTTCTACTTCGGGATCATTCTGCTCTTGCGCATCTTCGGACAGCGCACTCTGGCGAGCCTGTCGAGCTTCGACGTCGCCGCGATCATCGCGATGGGCGCGATCATCGGGCGGTCCATCCTCGGCGATACCCCGACCCTGGCCGCGGGCGTTCTGGGTCTGGCGACCCTGCTGATCCTGCAGGCTCTCAGCGGATTCGGCCGACGCTTCGGATTCGTGCGCAGCGTCGTCAACTCCCCGGCGGTGGTGCTCATGGCCGGCCCTGAGATCCTCACGGACAATCTGTCGAAGAGCCACGTCGATCACGACGAACTCATCGCCAAACTGCGATCCGCTGGCATCCGCAACCGTGATGAGGTGGCGTGCGTGATCCTCGAATCGACCGGTCAGATCAGCGTCATCCGGCGCGGCGCACCCATCGCCGAGGAGATGCTCACCGGGGTCGTCGGCGCCGACCGAGTGCGCCGCGACGGCTGAGACTCAGTCGAGCCCGAGCACCTTCGCGCCGTTGGTCCACAGCACCGATCGCATCCAATCATCGCCGAGGCCCAGGGCGGCCAGGCCTGCGATCTGGTCGACGTAGGGGTAGGGAATGTTCGGGAAATCAGAGCCGAGGATGACCTTGTCCTCAAGTCCGGCCAGGCGTTCGCGGTAGGCGGGGGTCACCTCGGCGGGGGTGGAGAAATACCCGGAGGCGAACATCGTCGTGTCGAGATAGACGTTGTCGAATCTCTCTGCGAGATCGGCGAACTCGTCGTACTCGGGCATGCCCATGTGGGCGATGACGAACTTCAGCTGCGGGAACTTGGCCAGAACGTCCGCCACCGCCTGCGGCCCGGTGTACGTGCCCGGCAGGGGAGCAGAACCGGCGTGGATGACGATCGGCACTCGCGCCTCTTCGAGTGCCCTCCACGCAGGGTCGAGGACCTCGTCATCGGGAGAGAACACACCGACCTGGACGTGGACCTTGAACAGCTTCGCACCGGCGGCAAGCGCGGCCGGGACGTAGTCGGCGGATTCGGGCTCGGCATAGAGGGTGCCGCAGTGGATGACGTCGTCGTGGGCGGCGGCGAACTCGGCGTTCCATTCGTTGAGCCACGCGGCCATTCCGGGTTTGTGCGGGTAAGTCAGGGCCGGGATCGCGCGCAGGCCGAGCTCGCGGACGATATTCAGGCGGGTGTCCGTGTCGTACCGGTAGTTGATCGGCCAGTCGCGGCCGTAGTTGTCCGCGGCATTGTCGAAGTACTCCCACACCTTGTCGAGCACGTTCTGCGGAAGGAAATGGACGTGGATGTCGGCGAGCCCCGGCAGGCCGAGGGCACGGGCATAGTCGGGAACCTCGGCGTCGGTGCGCGGGGGAGCGGTCATCGTGTCGGGGACCTCGAAGGTGCGACCGATCGTCGTTCCCTGGGCAGGGTTCGCGGTTGGGAGAGTGGGTGCGGTCTGAGTCGCTGCGTCATCGGAGTCGTTCATGGCCCCACTCTATGACCTCGCCGCCCAGGTCTTCAGCACTCGCCCATGCCCGACGCATAGACTGCCAGGATGAGCCTGCGCGATCCGTTCACGATCCCCACTCCGTCTCAGGTCAGACCCGTGGGGAAGGCGCCGTACTGGACTAGGGGGCAGACCGTGACCTGGACGTTCCGTCGATTCGACTTCGACCGCGACCTCGCCGAGGTGGCCCGCCCGATGCGTGTCATCGCTGATGGGCCGTCCGGTTCTGTTCTGTGGTTGGCCGGGGGTACCCCGACGCAGGAGACCCGCATCGTCGGGTGGGAAGACACGAACGCCCACGATGTGCCGTTGAAGGCACGGTTTCGTCCCATCGCTGAGGCGCCGACGCGGATCAATGTCGAGGGCACGTGGCGGGGTCGCGGGGTGCTCAAGATCGTCCCTCCCGAGGTTCCGTTCTCCGTATGGGTGCTGCTCAAAGATGCTGGGGATGATGTCGATCGTCCAGAGTCCGGCGGCGTGCGGGTCGAGTGGTACATCAATCTTGAGTCCACGCACCAACGCACCGATGATGCGCTGTTCACCAGCGATCACATCCTCGATATCACCTTCCCGATCGCGTCTATGCCTCTGCATGCCGAGGGCGGTCGGCTCGATCCGACAGGCGCAGTGTTCAAGGACGTCGACGAGCTCGCCGCGGCGGCGAACTTCGGGGCGTGGCCGAGGGAGTGGTCGGAGATCATCCGGGACAATGGCAGCCACCTTCTCGACCACCTCGGCGATTTCGGTTGGGCCTTCGAACCCGAATGGGAGACGGTGGCCCGCGATCTGGTGGGGAAGGCCCGACTGGGTGCCGCCTCGGTGTCAGAAAAATCGTTCGATCAGGAACATCGGGCGATCCCGAATGGTTGTTACGACCGACAGCATCGGTGATCGTCGCGGATGCACCTGTCGCCCCACTGAAGCACACAAGTGAAGAATGATCTGCTGCTGAAAGGAACCGTCTCCATGACGACCAACCATCGGATTCGCCTGAACTCGCGCCCTGTGGGCGCTCCCACTGCAGAGAACTACCTGCTCGACGAGGTACCTGTGCCCAGCCCGGGCGAGGGGCAGGTGCTGCTGCGCACCCTCTATCTCTCGCTCGATCCGTACATGCGCGGGCGGATGTCGGACGCGAAGTCCTACGCCAAGCCCGTCGAGGTCGGCGATGTCATGGTCGGCGCCACCGTGTCCGAGGTCGTCGAATCCAATGCCGAGGGCTTCGCCGCCGGTGAGATCGTGCTCGGCTACGGCGGTTGGCAGGAGTATTCGGTCGAGTCGACCGGACACCTGCGCAAGATCGACCCGGAGCTCGCGCCGATCTCCACCCACCTCGGTGTGCTCGGAATGCCCGGGTTCACTGCGTACGCGGGTCTGCTCGAGATCGGTCAGCCCAAGGAGGGTGAGACCGTGGCCGTGGCCGCTGCGACCGGCCCCGTCGGATCCGTCGTCGGGCAGATCGCGAAGATCAAGGGAGCGACTGCCGTCGGCATTGCCGGCGGACCGGCCAAGGTCGCTCACCTGCGTGAGCTCGGCTTCGACGTGGCACTTGACCACCGCACGGGGAACCTGCGGCAGGAGCTGAAGGAGGCGGTGCCGCAGGGCATCGACGTCTACTTTGAGAACGTCGGCGGGGAGGTCTTCGATGCTGTGCTGCCGCGGCTCAATACGTTCGCTCGCGTGCCCGTGTGCGGTCTCGTCGCCAACTACAACCTCACCTCGCTGCCCGAGGGGCCGGACCGTTCGGGAGCGCTCATGGGCAACATCCTGTCGAAGTCGCTGCTCGTGCGCGGATTCATCCAGACCGAGTTCGCCGAGCGTCTGACCCCGCAGTTCCTTACGGACATGAGCGGCTGGCTCAAGGATGGCAAGGTTCGCTTCCGCGAGGACATCCGCCCCGGACTCGAGAAGGCTCCCGAATACTTCAACGATCTGCTCACCGGCGGAAACTTCGGCAAGATGGTCGTCGCCGTGGGCGCCGAGAGCTGAGGCTGTCGGTTCATCCCTGAATCGGAAACGAGGAGGCGGCGTCGGCCAGTTCTGGCCGATGCCGCCTTTTTTGTTGGTGAAGTCGGTATTGCTGTTCAGACGGGCATGTGCCTCGGCGAACTCACGCGAAGTGAGCGAACACCTCGGCGGGGTCAAGGCCGAAGCTCAGCGCCAGGTTGAGCACGATGCGGGCCTTGCGGGCATCGAGGATGCCAGCGGGCACGAGTCCCGCTTCGAGTAGGCCGATCTCTCCTCCCGCATAGCCGTAGGTGCGGTGCAGGCTCGCACCCGAACCGGTGCGTGAGGCCAGCACCACGGGCATCCTCTCCGCCAGTCGAGCGACAGCGGGCAGCAACTCCTCGGGGACGTGGCCCCCGCCGACCCCGGAGACCACGGCGCCGGCGAGGCCGGAACCGGCGATGAGATCAAGGGTCTCTACCGGTTCGCCCATCCCCACCTCGGCGAGAGCGACCTTGCTCAGCTGAGACGGACGGGGAAGTCCGGCGAACGGTGATTTCGGAGGCTGGGGCGCGTGCGGGAGATGGAGATCGTCTTCGCCCAGCCATCCGATCGCGCCGAGGATGGGCCCGGAGGAGAACGCGGCCGTCGAGGTGGTGTGCGACTTCGAAACGAACCTCGGATCGTGGACTTCGTCGTTGAAGACCAATGATGACGGCAGATCACTGACCTTGTCGGACAGGGCAGTGAGGGCGGCGGCCCGGACATTCGCCGGCCCGTCGGCTCCGGGCAGGGTCGGATTCCGCATGGCCCCGGTGACAGCGATATGAGTGCTCGAGTCATTGAGCAGCCAGAGCCCGAACGCGGACTCTTCAAGAGTGTCGGTGCCTTGGGTGAGGACGATTCCATCGGCCCCGGACGTACGGGCGAGGTCGACGACGTCGCAGAGCATCTCCAGGGTGACATTCGCGCTCGAAACCTGAGCAACCTGAGTGAAATCAGCCCGCAGATCCGGCCAGACCTGATCGAGACCCGCGGCCGCAGCGATCTCCGCGCCGCTGAGCGCTGGAGCAACCCCGCCCGCGGCATTGGCGGTCGACGCGATGGTCCCGCCGAGAGCGGCCAAGAGCAGGTGAGGGGCGGTGTGGAGTGAGGTCTCAGGCATGATTGGAGTCTAACGTCAGTTCCTACGTCAGTGGCCTTTGCTAGCCTCCACGCATGGACCCCGCCACCGTGCTCCGCTTGGCCAACGACCAAGCCATGCAGTACCCCTCGGTCGAGCTCGACCACCCATTCGGACCGGACAATGCCGTGTACAAAGTGCGCGGAAAGATGTTCATGATGGCATACGAACTGCGGGGAGTTCCGAGCCTCAACCTCAAGATCGATCCCCTCGACGGTGAGGTGCTGAGAGATGCCTATGCGGAGATCTCACCCGGATATCACATGAATAAGAAGCACTGGATCACAGTGGCCGGGGAAGGAGGCGATGACGGCGGCGAACCCGGCGCCGCAACTGCCGGCGATCGTCTCGATCCCGATCTTCTCCACGACCTCGTACTCGAGTCTTACTGTCTTGTCGTGGCCTAGATGTCCAAGAAGGACCGACCTGTTGACCCTGACACCTTCGGAGGGAGGAGCGACAGCCGTTGACCTCACTCGACTCGCGAATTGGCGCGCACTCGCCTAGGCGCAGAGAATAGTTCCTATGTCCGCCCTGTCATCCGCGCTCGCCTACCGGCGACTGCTCGAATCGAATGCCACCCTGCGCATGCTCCGGGCCGACAACCTCGCGGTCATGGCCGGAACCCTCGACGCTCATCTCGGCAAGCCCGGCACCAGGATGAACACCGAGGATCTGCACGAAAGCATCGACGCCGACCTCGAGGAGCTCCGCGACCACTTCGACCTCTCGCTGCGGACAGCGAAGGCCTACTGCGATGACTGGCGTCGCGCCGAAATCCTCGTCCGCCGTCCCGCCACCGCAGCCAGAGGCGAAACCTACGAACTCTCCGCCGCCGGCTTCGATGCCATCCTCATGCTCGAGCAGCTGCGCACCCCACCACAGACCGCCACCGAATCCCGGCTGGTCAGACTCGCCCAATCCGTGCGACAGCTGGCCATCGACACCGACCCGGACAGCTCTCGCCGCCTCGCCTCCTTGCGCGCCGAACGTGACCGCATCGACGCCGAGATCGCCCGTGTGCGCCGCGGCGATCCGCGCTCCGTCGTCCTCGACAGACGCCGAGCCAACGAACGCGTCTCCGACATCCTCCAGCAGGCGCAGGGACTGCCCGCCGACTTCGCCCGCGTGCGTGCCCGCTTCGAAGAGCTCAACCAGGACTTGCGGATCTCGATCCTCGCCGCCGAGGACTCCCAGTCCCAAGTCCTCGACGAAGTGTTCCGCGGCGTCGATCTCATCGAGTCCTCCGACGAAGGCCGCACGTTCTCTGCGTTCTCCGCCCTCGTCCGCGACCCCGAACAGTCCGCGGCCTTCGACGACGGCATCGCCGCCATCCTCGACCGGGACTTCTCCGCCACCCTCTCCCTGGCCACCCGCCGTTCCCTGCGCACCCTGATGCGCCAGATGAAGGACGGCTCCCACGAGGTCTCTGACATCCTCACCGAGTTCGCCCGTGGCCTGCGCCGCTACGTCCACTCCCACGAATTCCAACGCGACCGCGTCATGCGCACCCTCCTCCAAGAGGGCCTCGCCGCGGCTGCACCCGTGTCGCAGGAGCTCAAACCCTACGACGAGATCGGCATCGATCTCGAACTCTCCAGCGTCTCACTCGGCAGCGTCGGCGAGGTCATCCTCCACGACCCCGAGGAGTTCAACGCCGGAGCGGAACTCGGCGAAGCCACGGACTCCGAGATCGACTTCGCCGAACTCATCGCAGTCGCCCGCGAATCCGAAATCGACTTCGCCGAGCTCACCGAGAACATCAACTCCGTCGTCACCTCCACCCACGAGGCCTCCGTCGCCGACGTGCTCGAGACCTTCCCCGCCACACAGGGACTCGCCAGCGTAGTCGGCCTGTTGTCCCTGGCCAGCACCTATGGCCACGTCGATGTCGGCAACCGCGAAATCCTCACCTGGGCCGGCGTCGACGGCATCGTCCGCACCGCCGCGATCCGCCGCCACTACTTCACCGAAGGCATCACCCTATGAGCCCCACCCACCACGACAACGACACAGCCCTCGCCGAGGTGGGAGCCGCCTCGGCGAGGGAATCCACCGATTCCGCGGATGACCTCAGCCACAACCCCAGCGGTCTGTGGTCCGGTGACACCGGAACATTGGGAGAGCGCACCCGCCGAGTGCTGCTCGAACTGCTCAAAGGGCCGTATGTGTCCGGGACGCAGGCCCCGCAGCTGTGGGCAGCTCTCGTTGCGGATGAAGGCCTCGTCCGCTCGCGCCTGCACGATCTGTTCCTCGACCTCGTCATCGACCGGGTCGACGAATTCGCGTTCACCCGCAAGATCGTCACCGACGAGATAGACGCCCCAGCTGCGGTGCGCAGCGAACGGCTCACGTTCCTCGACACGGCCATGCTGCTGGTGCTTCGACAGCTGCTTCTGGCGGCGCCGGGGGAGAAGCGCGTCATCGTCGATCGCGAAGAGGTCTATGAACGCCTCGCGATCTACCGCACCGGGGACGAATCGACGTTCCAGCGCAACCTCAACGGTGCGTGGTCGCGGATGAGCAACCGGCTGCGCGTGCTCCACAAAGCCGGTGAAGATCGCTTCGAGATCTCCCCGATGGTGAAGTTCCTCGTCGACGAGGACCGTGTGCGCGAGCTCATCGCCGTCTACGAACGCATCGCCGCCGGTGAGACCGATGCCGGTGAAATCAACGCCGACACCGAGGAGGACGAAGCGTGACCGAGGCACTCTTCCCGCTCGACGCGGCGTTCGTCGCCGACCAGGCGCGTGCTCGCGGAGCGAACCGACCCGACGTCGGCAGCCAGTGGCGGCTGAGCGAGATCCAGATCGCGAACTGGGGCACCTTCGACGCCGACATCCATCGCATCCCCGTCTCCCACAAGGGTCACCTCATCACCGGGCCCTCGGGGTCGGGCAAGTCCTCCCTCCTCGACGGAATCGCCGCAGTGCTCACCCCGGACAAGTGGCTGCGCTTCAACGTCGCCGCTCAGACCGCGGGCGCGCGCCTTGACCAGCGCAGCCTCGTCAGCTACGTCCGCGGAGCCTGGACGCGCACCGCGGACACCGAAGAAGATCGGGTGGTCAGCAAATATCTGCGTCCACGCGCCACTTGGAGCGGAATCATCCTCCGCTACGACAACGGCAGCGACAAGCCCCTGTCGCTGGCGCGACTCTTCTTCATCAAGGGTTCGGGCACGAAGGCGACGGACCTTTCCGACGCCTGCGTCCTCGAGCGGGCGGACCTCGACCTCTCCGACCTGCAGCACTACGCCCGGTCCGGACTCGAGACCCGCAAACTCAAGGCCGACCATCCCGAAGCCGTGGTCACCTCGAACGGCCACCACGGGAAGTTCTATGCACGGATGCGCAAGACCTTCGGCATGGCCGACGAGTCCGCGCTCCAGCTGCTGCACAAGACACAGTCGGCGAAGAGCCTGGACAGCCTCGACCGGCTCTTCCGAGACCATATGCTCGAAAGCCCGGTGACCTTCGACCTCGCCGAGACCGCCGTCGCCCAGTTCGGTGACCTCAAAGACGCTCATGACCATGTCGTCGAACTGCGCAAACAGCGCGATCATCTGCTGCAGCTGCGTGAAGCCGCCTCCCGTTTCGAGACCGCCAACGACATCGCCGCGAAGTCGATCGCGCTCAGCGAATCTCTGCTGCCGTACCAGAAGCGGCGCGAGCTCGATATCCTCCGCGCCGATCTCTCGGCGCTGACCAGGCAGATCGTCGAACTCGAGGTCACCGCTGACCGCGCCAAACGTGACTTCGACGCCGCTGTCGACGAATACGACTTGGCCAGACGGGCCACTTTGGAGCTCGGCGGTTCCGAGGCCGAACACTTTCAGCAGCGTATCGATACCGCCGAGACCGAACGCCGTGCCATCGCCGAACGTTGGGCAGGGCTGGCTCGACAACTCGAGCAGGCCGGCATCGAGCACGCCCCGACCACGGCCGCCGAATTCGCCGAACTGCAGGCTCAGATCGCGTCCAGCCTCGACGACGAGTCCCAGGTGGCCGGACCCAGCCACGCCGACCACGACCGCTTCTCCCAGGCACGGGCGAATGTCCGCGAACTCGAAGGGGAGATCGAATCCCTGCGGCGGTCCGGCTCAACAGTGCCGAACAACCTCATGGCGATCCGGTCCGAGCTCGCCGCCGGCACCGGACTGAGCGAGAAAGCGCTGCCGTTCGCGGCCGAACTCATCGAAGTCGACCCGTCCGAAGCCCGATGGACGGGCGCGATCGAACGCGTGCTGCGACCGCTGGCGCTGACGGTCCTCGTCCGCTCCGAGAACCTCTCGGCCGTGCGCACCTGGGTCGATGCCCACCGCATCCGCGGCCGGCTCGTCTTCGAGGAGATCCCGCACTCAGTGCCGAGCCCCCGCCCCGTGGGCAGTGAGAAGTCGCTGGTCAACAAGGTGAATGTCAGCGACACCGGCTTCGGCGACTGGGTCCGGACCACCCTGTCCGAACGCTTCGACTTCGCCTGCGTCGACCACCCGGACGAACTCGACGACCACCACCGCGCCGTCACCGTCAAAGGTCAGGTCAAAACCTCACGCACCCGGTACGAGAAGGACGACCGGCGGGCCATCGACGATCGCAGCCAATGGGTCCTCGGCGACCGCGAAGCGAAACTCGAAGCCCTCATCGAATCCCTCAAAGAGGCTCAGTCGGAACTTGCAGCGGCAGAACAGGTGGTCGCGGCTGCCGATGCCGAAACCGCTGCCGCACACCGGCGCCGCGGCATCCTCGCCGGCATCCGTGAACAGTCCTGGCGCGACGTCGACCGAGACGGCGCGGCCGAAAAGGTCGCGACTCTCGAGCGGCAGCTGGCCGAACTCGAAGACGCCGACGGGGACCTGCAGCAGGCGATCGGAGCCGAACGCGAAGCCAAGGCGGTCAAGGACGAAGCCGAGAAGGCGAGGAACGACGCCGACTACGCTCTACGCCGTGCGAACGAAGAATCGACGGGGTTGCGCTCGAACATCACCCGGATCGAGGACGACGTCAACGCCGGTCGCATCGCGGAGGTGGAGGACCACCTCGTCGAGGAGTTGGATGATCGGTTCCGGAAGATCCAACGCAGCATCAAGCGGGAGAACCTCGCCGAGGTGGGCCAGCAGGTCTCGCAGGTCCTGCAGGAGGAGAAGGACCGGGCGCAGGCGGATGCCAGCCGTGCCGGTCAGTCCGTGACACGCTTGGCCGCTGAGTTCAAGGCCGCATGGCCGTCGGTTTCGTCCCAGCTCACAGCAGAAGTCGATGATCGTCGCGCCTACTTGTCGATGCTCGATGAGATCCTCGCGCACGGACTGCCCGATCATGAGAACCGGTTCCGGGAGCTGCTGCAGCAACGGTCCCGAGACCTCATCGGCGAACTCCTCAACGAGATCCATGCCGCTCCGCGTGAGATCGAGGATCGAGTCGCGCCCATCAATTCCTCGTTGCTGCGCTCGCAGTTCGACGAAGACCGGTACCTGCGGCTGAAGGTCAAGACCCGCCGGTCCGAGACCGTCAACGCCTTCATCGCCGATCTCCGCCTGGTGGCGAGCGGCAGCTGGGGTGAGGACGATATGGAGACTGCGGAGAAGAAGTACGACACTCTCGCCGAGGTGATGCGCCGATTCGCCTCCAGTGAGCACGTCGACAAGGTCTGGAAGACCCAATGTCTGGACACACGACTGCACGTGAGCTTCCTCGCCGAGGAGATCGACGATCACGGTCGCGCACATGCCACCTACGATTCGGGTGCGGCGATGTCCGGTGGTCAGCAGCAGAAGCTTGTGATCTTCTGCCTGACGGCAGCGCTGCGCTATCAGCTCGCAGATCCGGACGAGGCGATCTCGAAGTACGGCACGATCATCCTCGATGAAGCCTTCGACAAGGCCGACACCCGCTATACCCGAATGGCTCTGGACATCTTCATCGAGTTCGGGTTCCACATGGTGCTGGCGACACCGCAGAAGCTGCTGCAGACGATCGAACCCTATGTGGGTGCGGCGACCTCGATCGAGAATCCGAGCCGGCAGAAGACCCTGACCTCGACGATGGTGTGGGACGAGACCGACGGTGCCGGTGACGGGAGCGGTGCGGTTGATGGTGACGGTGCTGGTGACGCTGCCGGGTCCGACGACATGGAGTCAGGTGTGGCCGGAGCCGAGCGTGAGGCTGACGTAGTCGAATCGGATCGGCCGACATGGGTCGCCGGGGAGGTCGAGCTCGAATTCGGGGATGAGCCGAGCGCCGAGGCGGACCGAGGACAGGCAGATCGTGGAGCGGCGGAGCAGGCTGGGGAGTCCGACGGCCGATGACCATGCTCTCCGTCGCCGAGGCCCGAGTGAAGGCGCGCAAGCGTCTCACCTCGTCCATGGCCGTGTGGGCGGCGGAGTCCGTTGACGAGGTGCGTGTCGAGATCGCACTCCACGCGCCGACGGAGAAGCAGGTGCTCACGGATCAGTCTGCCGCCGTCGACTGGGCCGGTGACTGGCGGGCCGTCGAGGACAGGGCAGGAGCCGCCTCGGGGCTGGAGATCGACTGGGAAGATCGCAGCTGGGCTCGGGTCGGTCGCCAGCGGGTGCCCATCCGACTGCGCCTGACCACCTCCGATGAGGTGGCCGCCTTCGTCGGCGGGGACACCGCACGTGACTGGCGGAAGCTGCGCGATCGGGCCCGCCAGATCCGCGATCGGCTCGGGCCCGTGGCGAGCGAATCGGCATCGACCGGCGACGTCGATGCGAACGGTTCCGACGGCGACTCTCTTGCTGCGGCAGTGCGATCCCAGGCGAAGCGGGTCCTCTCCCTGACAGACGATGCTTTCGTTATCGTCATCGACGTCGTCGACTGGCTGCGCACGCACCCGGTCGGTTCGCTGCGCCCCAGGCAGCTGCCGATTCGCGGAGTCGACTCGAAATGGTTCGAAACCCACCGCAGTCTCGTCACCGCTCTGCTCGGCGGAATCGGGCACGCCGATGCCGTGAGTGTGCTCGACGCGGAACCACGCCTGCGCCTGCGCATCCTCGAGCCGGCACTGATCTCCACGGCGAATTCCGGAACAGCTGGGGCTCCTGCTTTAAACGGCGTTCCCGCCCTCGACGACATCACCGCACCGATCTCTCAGCTCAGCGGCCTGCCCCTGGCGCCGAGGATCGTCTTCGTCTTCGAAAACCTCGAATCCGTTCTCGCCATGCCTTCTTGGACCGGAGCTGTCGCCGTGCACGGATCCGGATACGCCGTCGACGGAGTGGCACGCCTGCAGTGGGTTCGGGATGCCCGCGTGATCTATTGGGGCGACCTCGACTCGCATGGTTTCGCGATCCTCAACCGACTGCGCAGTCACCTGCCGGAAGTCGAATCCGTGCTCATGGACGAAACGACGCTGCTCGAGCACCGCGACCTCTGGGTCGACGAACCGAAACCGAGCACCGGTGCCTTCGCACACCTCGCGGGCACTGAAAGGCGCGTCCTCGACCGGATCCGCGCTGAAGGAAACGTCCGTCTCGAACAGGAGCGCATCCCCTGGGATGCGGCACTGAACCGGCTGCGCACCGCGGTCGGTGAGGTGCCGGAGGATCACTTCGGCGAAGGAACCGTTGCAGGAACCGCACGTTCCACGGAAGGACAGAGCCGCCTCGGTGAGGGCGATGATGACGACCGATAAGCCGCGCGGGGGATTGGTCGCACTGTGCGTCGCCGAACTCGTCTGCTGGGGATTGCTCTACTACTCGCTGCCGGTGGCTGTCACCCCGATCTCGGCGGACATGGGGTGGAGCCATACGGCGGTGACGGCGGCGCTGACGGTCGGGCTTATCGTCTCCGCGCTCATGGGGCCGAGCGTCGGGCGGATGCTCGACGTCCGCGGACCGAAGCTGATCATGGGCGCGGGCACAGCCATCGGGGTGGTCGCTCTTGGGCTGGTCGCGGTCGCCCCGAACCTGTGGGTGTTCTTCGGTGCATGGATCCTCGCCGGATTCGCTCAGGCCGCGACCCTCTACCCGCCGGCGTTCGCCGTCGTCACCCGCTGGTACGGGGCCGATCGGACGAAGCCGCTGACGACGATCACCCTCGTCGGCGGACTCGCCTCGACGGTGTTCGCGCCGATCATCGCCTGGCTCATCGACGAACTCGGCTGGCGGGGAACCTACGGTGTGCTCGCCGGCCTGCTCGCAGTCTTGGCGCTGCCGATGCACCTGTTCTTCCTCAACCGGACATGGACCGACGAGGCGGCCGCGTCCACGGTGAAACCGAGCCGGGCCGAGCTGTGCGAGGTCACCCGCCACCCGCGGTTCATCACCCTGCAGATCGCGGTTGCGATCGCCACATTCACTCTCTTCGCGGTGACGATCAACATCATCCCGCTCATCATCGAACGCGGTGCCGCCTACAGTCTGGCTGCGGTCGCGCTCGGACTCGTCGGCTTCGGTCAGGTGGCCGGACGGTTCGGCTATCCGTGGTTGGAACGGCACACCACGGCTCGGGCGCGCACCGTCATCCTCTTCGCATCAGGAGCGGTCGGTCTGTGGCTGCTCGCCTTCGTGCCGGGCCCGCTCTGGCTGCTCATCGGCATAGCCATGATCACCGGCGGCGTCCGCGGCTGCATGACATTGTTCCAGGCCACAGCGGTCTCCGACCGGTGGGGGACGAAGAACTTCGGTGCGATCAACGGGGTCTTCGTCGCCCCGGTCACCGCCGGCACGGCACTGGCACCGGTCGCCGGGCCCGCCTTGGCCGGGGTGCTCGGCGGGTATCCGATGATGGCAGTGGCCATGGCCGGGCTGCTCAGCCTGGCGACCGTGCTGTCCGCGCGGACGTGAGGGGTGCAGGTATCAGGGCCGCCTCGACGTGGGAGTCTGCACATTCGCGCATTCCCTCAGAGCCGCCTCGGCGAGGAAATCTCTGTCACAGAGGGTGAGGAATCGGACAGCGGCACCGGGAGAGACCGGGGCTAGACTGAAAGCGCGGTCAATGCCCCACCTGTGGGGCAGCCCTGCCGGGGTTGGCGACAGCGCCCCGGCGCCATGTTTCAACGGAAGGAAGTCAATGCCCACCGTCGCCAGAAACATCGTCGATACCCTCGTAGCCAGCGGAGTCAAGCGCGTCTACGGAATCCCGGGTGACTCGCTCAACGGATTCACCGATGCGCTGCGCGTCAACCCGCAACTCGAATGGGTTCACGTCCGCCACGAGGAAGCCGCCTCCTTCGCCGCCAGCGGCGAGGCCGCCCTGACCGGTGAACTCGCGGTCTGCGCGGGCAGCTGCGGACCCGGCAACCTCCACCTCATCAACGGGCTCTTCGACGCCCAGCGCTCGCGGGTCCCCGTGCTGGCCATCGCCGCACAGATCCCCAGCGACGAGATCGGCTCGAACTACTTCCAGGAGACCCATCCGACCGAGCTGTTCCGCGACTGCAGCGTCTACGTTGAGAACGTCTCCTCGGCCGAACAGATGCCCCGCCTGCTGCGCATCGCCATGCGCGAAGCCATCGAGAAGCGCGGCGTGGCCGTCCTCGTCATTCCCGGCGACGTCGGCCTGGCCGACATCGATGCCGCCGCCGAGGAGGTCAGGTCCTACCCGTCGCACGTGGTCCCCGCTGCGTCCCAGATCGAAGCCGCGGCCAAGGCCCTCAACAAGGGCAAGAAGACGACGATCCTCGCCGGTGCCGGCACCGAAGGTGCGCACGACGAGCTGCTCGCCATCGCCGAGAAGCTCCAGGCTCCGATCGTCCATTCGCTGCGCGGCAAGGAGTTCGTCGAATACGACAACCCCTATGACGTGGGCATGACCGGTCTGCTCGGGTTCTCCTCCGGCTACGCCGCGCTGAAGGACTGCGATTCCCTGCTCATGCTCGGCACCGACCTGCCCTACCAGCAGTTCTACCCAGAGGACGCGACTGTCATCCAGGTCGATGTGCGCGGCTCTCAGATCGGGCGGCGCACGAAGGTCGACATTCCGCTGGTCGGAACGGTCGCCGACACCATCGAAGCGCTGCTGCCGCAGATCAAACCCAACCGCAGCAGCACGCATCTCAAGGCGCTGACCAAGCACTATCAGAAGACCCGCAAGGATCTCGACGAGCTGGCCACACCGTCGAAGCGGACGATCCATCCGCAGTACCTCACCCGGCTCATCGACGAGATGGCCGATGACGATGCGGTGTTCATCCCGGACGTCGGCTCACCGGTGGTGTGGGCAGCCCGCTACCTGACGATGAACGGCAAGCGCCGTCTCATCGGCTCCTTCAGCCACGGGTCCATGGCCAATGCCCTGTCCCAGAGCGTCGGCGTGCAGGCGGCGTACGAGGACCGGCAGACCATCGCGCTCGCCGGCGACGGCGGACTGACCATGCTGCTGGGCGAGCTCATCACGCTCACCCAGAACAAGCTGCCGGTGAAGACGGTCGTGTACAACAACTCCTCGCTCAACTTCGTCGAGCTCGAGATGAAGGCCGCCGGCTTCGTCACCTTCGGCACGGAGCTCGAGAATCCGAACTTCTCCACCATCGCCGAGGCGGTCGGAATCAAGGGCTTCCGCGTCGAGAAGTCCAAGGACCTGCCGAAGGTCGTCAAGGAGTTCCTGGCCTACGACGGGCCCGCGGTCCTCGACGTCGTCACCGAACGCCAGGAGCTGTCGATGCCGCCGTCGATCACCGTCGAGCAGGCGAAGGGCTTCGCGCTCTACGCCATCCGCACGGTGCTCTCGGGCAAGGGCGACGAACTCATCGACCTGGCGCGAACGAACCTCCGCCAGCTGTTCTGAGCTGAGCAAGGTCGCGGGCCTGCGCCGCCGGCGCAACCTGCCGCACAGCACGATAAGTGTGCGCAGATTGCCACTTGGGACATCCAAACGGGCAATCTGCGCACACTTATCTGTTGGGAAGCAGGTTCTGCGGTCCGATCGGTCTGAGGAAGCCGGGGTCGGCCGACCCACTCACCCGAGGCGGCCCCCGCCACTCAGCCCTGCGCAGATCTGAGGGTACGGCGCCAGGGCCTGAGCGGTGACGAGGGCTGCGGTCATCGCCTCATGTCCCTTGTCCTCGACCGATCCCTCGAGCCCGGCGCGGTCGAGTCCCTGCTGTTCGGTGTCGCAGGTCAGTACGCCGAAGCCGACGGGTTTGCCGGAGTCGATGGCGACCCGGTTGAGGCCGTCGGTGGCGGCTTGGCAGACGTAGTCGAAGTGCGGAGTGCCGCCGCGGATGACCACACCGAGGGCGACGACCGCGTCGACGTGCGGTGCCAGTCGGGCGGCGGCGACGGGCAGTTCGAAGCTGCCGGGCACACGAATGAGCGTGGCTTCGGCTCCGGCCTCGGCGGCGGCGCGCTGAGCCCCGTCGACGAGTCCGTCCATGATCTGGGTGTGCCAGGAGGCGGCGACGATGGCGACGCGCAGGTCAGCGGCGTCGACGGTGAGTTCTGGTGCTCCGGAATGAGCCATGATCGTGTCCTTTGTTCGAAGGCTCCGCAGAGCCTGGTTCGGGTGTTGTGTGGGTGCGCGGGTTTTCAGCTGGCGACGGCCCCGGCGCTGCTCGGGCTTGCCCCGACGGTGCCGGATGTGCCCGTGACCTCCGGGAGCGAGAGCACGTGGTGCATGCGTTCGCGCTTCGTGGCCAGGTAGTGAGTGTTCTCCGGCCGCGCCGCGACCTCGAGCGGAACCACGGCTTCCACCGTGATGCCCAGCTCTTCGAGAGCCGAGGTCTTCGCCGGGTTGTTCGTGAGCAGGCGGATGCGAGTCAGCCCGAGTGAGCGCAGGATGGTCGCCGCGGCACGGTAGTCGCGGGCGTCGTCGGTGAATCCGAGGTCCCGGTTCGCATCGACGGTGTCCCGCCCCTGATCCTGCAGAGCGTAAGCGCGCAGCTTGTTGCTCAGCCCGATTCCGCGACCCTCGTGACCGGTCAGATAGAGCACCGCCCCACCGTGTTCGGCAATGAGGCCGAGCGCCAGGTCGAGCTGCTCACCGCAGTCACAGCGATGCGAACCGAAGACATCCCCGGTCAGGCACTCCGAATGCAGCCGCACGAGAGGCGCCGGACCCGCTGCGTCGGAATCCGGGGACCCCGCAAACACGCCGAGGTGGTCATGCCCGTTGATCGTGAACGCGCGGGCCCGCAGGCTGCCGTGCTCCGACGGCAGAGCCACCTCCGCGGTCGCTTCTGCCGATCCGTTCCCGCCAGGGGCACCGGAAACCGTCGACGAGGCGGCCGCCTCGGTGCGGGAATCATCCGCAGTCGACGCCGCGGCTGCGGCTGGTGACAGAGCTGCGGACGACGACAGGGCCGCCGCGGAGTCGCCCGACGCATCCGCATCACGCAGCTCGAGGTAGGCGATGAGCTGTTCGATCGAGACCATGACGAGGTGGTGGGCGTCGGCGAAGTCGCGCACCGCGTCGAAGCGCATCATCGAACCGTCGTCGTGGACCACCTCGGCGATCATCGCCACCGGCTGCGCACCGGCCAGGCGCGCGAACTCGACTCCGGCCTCGGTGTGACCTGGACGTTCGCGGACCCCGCCGTCTTTCGCGATGAGGGGGAAGATGTGGCCGGGCCGCGAGATGGCTGCCGGATCAGGATCTGCGGCGGCGAGGACTCGACCGGTCTCGGCGCGTTCGGCGGCGCTGATGCCCGTGGTCACCCCGACCGCATCGCAGCTGACGGTGTAGGCGGTGCCCTTCGGATCCTCGTTGTCGGTGACCATCGGCGGCAGACGCAGGGACGCGGCTCGGTCGGCGGTCATGGGTGCGCAGATGACGCCCGAGGTGTGCCGGACGAAGAAGCCCATCGTCGTGGGATCGGCGAACTCGGCGGCCATGATGAGGTCACCCTCGTTCTCCCGATCCTCATCATCGACGACGAGGATGGGTCGGCCGGCGGCGACGGCTGCGATGGCCGCATCGATGGGATCGAGGCGGCTGGCGTGGGCGATGGGATCAGTCATGATCGACTCCTTGCTGGGTGTTGTTCGAAAGCGATGAGTCCGCCGAGGAGGGGCTCGAGTGAGTGGGGACTGCGTCGGCGGCGCCGCCATCGGTGCGGAAGGACAGGAGGCGTGCGGTGTACTTCGCGAGCACGTCGACCTCGACGTTCACGGCCGCGCCTACCGGCAGCTCGCCGAACGTCGTGTGTGCCAGGGTGGCTGGAATGAGGCCGACCTCCACCCACGCCGAGGGTGCGCTCGGTTCGGACACGGCCGTGAGCGTCAGCGACACACCATTGAGCGCGATCGACCCCTTGATCGCGGTCAGCGGTGCGAGGTCGTTCGGGATCCCGATGCGCAGGGTCGACCAGTCGGGTCGGTCGATGCGGTTAAGGAGTTTGCCGCGTCCGTCGACGTGTCCTTGGACGACATGCCCGTCGAAGCGCCCCGAGGCGGGCGTGCAGCGTTCCAGGTTGACGCGGTCGCCCGTGGTCAAGGTGCCGAGTCCGGTCAGGCGCAGGGTCTCGCCCATGACCTCGGCGGTGAATAGGCCGGGACGCTGCTCGGTGGGCCACCTCGTCGAGGTCAGGCAGACTCCGTTGACGGACAGCGAGCCGCCGAGGTCGAGGTCGGCGACGAGGGGGCCGGCGTCGATGGTGATCGCGGCCGAATCGTTCGTGTGCTCGATGGACTCGACGGTGCCGAGTTCTTCGATGATTCCGGTGAACATGTGACTCCAGATTCTGAGGCGGTGGTCGGTGGTGGTTGGGGGAGTGCGGCGGCTACGTACCTGGTTCGGGGGAGCCGGTTTCGACAGGTTCCGGATCCGCAGTTGTGAAGTGCAGCAGGAAGTCCGGGCCGAGCCGTGACACCGCCTGTGTCTCCGTGTCGTCGGGGATCAGCTGCAGCGCCTCGGACAGGGTGCCGATGTCCAAGCCGTCGACGCTGCTGCGGCCGGGGCCGATGAGCAGCGGAGCCTGATAGCAGAAGACCTCGTCGACGATCCCTGCGGAGAAGAACGCGCCCAGCACCGTCGGCCCGCCTTCGACGAGGAGGTGGCGCACTCCTGCGGCGTACAGTTCGTCCAAGGCCGAACGGACATCGGGGGAGCGCAGCTGCAGAGTGTTCGGGTTGAGGGCGAGAAACGATGTGACAGGCAGTTCCGAGGTACCGAGCACGACGGGCCGCGGCTGGTCGTCGAGCGCGATTCCGTCCGGGCCGCGGGCATTGAGACGCGGATCGTCGGCCACGGCGGTGCCGGTGCCGACGAGGACGGCATCGACGCGTGAGCGGACCTCGTGAGCGTGTGCGCGAGACTCCGCGGAGGTGATCCACTGACTGGTTCCATCGGCGGCGGCGACGGCCCCGTCGAGGCTCTGTGCGATCTTCGCCGAGACGAACGGGCGGGTCTCGGCCGTCGACCGGACCCAGCGGGAATTGAGAGCGCGGGAGTCCTCTTCGTGCAGTCCCGAACGGACCGTCAGCCCCGCCTCGGCGAGGGTCTGTCCGCCGCCCGCGGCCAATGGGTTCGGATCGGGGGCGGCGAAGACGACGGAGGGGATCGCAGCGTTGATGATCGCCTCGGTGCAGGGGCCGGTCCGGCCATGATGGGCGCAGGGCTCGAGCGTGACGAACAGCGTCGAGGTGGTCAGATCGATGTCGAGGTCGTGGGCGGTGGTGATCGCGTCCACCTCGGCGTGGGGCGTGCCCGCACCTCCGTGGTGACCGGTGACGATCTGCCCGTCGGCTGTCAGGATTGCCGCGCCCACCAGCGGATTCGCTCCGCGAACACCTTCGCGGGCCGCATTGAGGGCAGCGGTCATCGCCGCGGATTCGAGGTCCGTGAATTCCGCTGCGTCGCCTGGCTGCGCGCCCATGAAAAACCTCCCGAGCCTTCGCCGGGAGGGAGGATATTGCGGGTGCAACCATCAGGGCGTCTCAGTCGCGTGCGACGGTGCGGTCGATTGCACCAGACACAGCGGCCGAGGCCACCATGCTCCTCCCATCCAGACTCTGACTGTCGGTTTCGGAATTTCACCGAATCAACCGCCTGCACGAATGCGAGCGGCTCGCGGACTATGACCGCCGGTACGGAATTTCACCGTCCCCGGAACATGTGAGGCCAGAGTAGCATGACCATCACCGAGGCGGCCGTGAGGTCCGTCACATGGTGACATCTGGGTGGGGCTGCGCTCGCGGTGACCATGATTTGCCGAAATGCATAACCCGGGTATATAAATAAGTTATGGATGATGTGGATTCGGCTGAACTCGTGTCGCGGCTCGTTGTCGTCTCGTCGCGCCTGACCAGAGCGTTTCGACGAGTGATCGGCAATGAGAACTCGCTGGCGGCGCTGCGTGCGCTCGCAGTCGTCGAGCAGTATCAGCCCGTACGGGTGGGCCATTTCGCGCAAGGATATCTGAGCTCTCAGCCCGCGGCGACGAAACTCCTCGCCAGACTCGAAGAAGCCGGACTCGTCGTGCGCGAACCCAGTCCCACGGACGGCCGGGCGTCGCAGTTCTCTCTCACCGAAGCCGGACGGGCGAGGCTGGCGGAGAACCGGTCGATCATGATCGAGCAGATGCAGCCCTACTTCGAGTCGCTGAGCGTCGAGGAGCGGCAGAGCGTCGATCGTGCGCTCGGACTGGTCTCGGACTTCCTCAAGGACCGTCACCCGGTCGACGGCGTCGACGAACCCGACGACGAATCGGACTCCGACTCGGCCGCGGGCTAGCCGCAGCGCACACCTCAGTTTTTCAACCTCGCTTCCGAAGCGGACTTCGCAAGCGGAACGCACCATAGGAAAGGAGACGCGACCAGCAGATGAGAGCGCCAGCAGACAACGAAACACCAGGGGACGAAACACCCGGCGATTCCGGGGCGGGAGCGTCGATCCTTCGCCAGCCGCGTGCCGTCTGGGCGGTCGCGTTCGCCGCGGTCATCGCCTTCATGGGCATCGGCCTGGTCGATCCGATCCTGCCGGCTATCTCGGCCGAGCTCGACGCCAGCCCCGCCCAATCGATGCTGCTGTTCACCAGCTACCTGTTCATCACCGGCGGAATGATGTTCTTCACGAGCTTCCTGTCCTCCCGCATCGGTGCGAAGACCACACTGCTCATCGGTCTCGTACTCATCGTCGCGTTCGCGGCTCTGGCCGGATTCTCCGGTTCCGTCGACCAGATCATCGGCTTCCGTGCCGGTTGGGGTCTGGGCAACGCGCTGTTCATCTCCACCGCTCTGTCGACGATCGTCGGTGCTGCGTCCGGTGGTGCTGAGAAGGCGATCATCCTCTACGAGGCGGCTCTGGGCGTGGGCATCGCCACCGGGCCCCTGCTCGGCGGACTCCTCGGCGGCATTTCGTGGCGGGGGCCGTTCTTCGGCACCGCCGTGCTCATGGCGATCGGCTTTATCGCCATCATCGTTCTGCTGCCCAGCGGCACGAGCTCGAACGGAGCTTCGGCGGAGCCGATCAGGCTCAGCGCCACCTTCCGTGCGCTGGCTCGCCCGGGTGTGGCCATCCTCGGTGTCTCCGCTCTGCTCTACAACTTCGGCTTCTTCATTCTGCTGGCTTACAGCCCGTTCCCCGTCGAGGCTGCCGCCGCGAAGATGGGCATGGAGGACTTCGGGGCCATGGGTCTCGGCTACGTCTTCTTCGGCTGGGGCATCTGCGTGGCGATCACCTCGGTGTTCGGCGCTCCCGTGCTGACCAAGCGGATCGGGCGTCGTCGCAGCCTCATCGTCACCCTGGTCGCACTGGCCGTGCTGCTTGGCGTGATGTCCTTCCTCGTCGAGTCGCTGGCCGGAATCATCGTCTGCATCATCGTGGCCGGCATGCTTCTGGGCGTGCTCAACACGGTGTTCACCGAATCAGCGATGGAGGTCAGCGACCTGCCTCGTCCGGTCGCCTCGGGGACCTATTCGGGTGTGCGTTTCATCGGCGGTGCCGTGGCGCCGATCGTCGCCGGTGCGGTATCGGAATCCATCAGTGCGGGATCTCCGTACCTCTTCGGTGCGGGGGCTGTGCTGCTGTCGGTCGTCGTCATCTCACTCGGTTGGAAGAAGCTGCGTCGAGTCGACGGGCATATCGATGAGTCACCGGTCGACGAGGCTTATGCCCTCACCGGAGGCGATGCCTGAGTCTCACGTCCGTTTCGAGGCTGGGCACCCGGGACTGAACCCGATGTCGAGTGCGGCGCCCGCGCAGACAGTTGATCTGTGCGGGCGCCGTTTCCGTGTCCGGAGCATGACTAGTGAGTGAATCAAGAGCTGTGTTGCAGATCTGAAACCGGTTCGACAAATGATCGACGGAGAGCCTAGGGCAGAATAGATTTCGCGCAATCTGAAGATCGACTGAGAGAACTCTGCTTATCGACGACGGAATGCGACCAGAAACGTCACCTACAGATGAAGGTCATCATGTCCTACGACGCGAATGCAGCATACAACTCCGACGCACCGGGTCAAGGGGCGCCAGGAGCCGGAGTGCCGGCCGGCCAGGGCTACGGAGGGCAGGGCTTCGGAGGTCAGGCCTACGGTGGCGCACCCCGTGGTGCGGCCAGCCCCGATGACCTCTCACTGCCGCTCTACGGCGCATCCTTCGGCCAAGCCGTCAAGCGCTTCTTCAAGAACTACGCGAAGTTCAGCGGGCGGGCCTCGCGCAGTGAGTTCTGGTGGGCGACGCTGTTCTGCGTTCTCGTTGCGCTGGTGCCCTACATTCTCGTCGTCATCGGAGCCGTGATGATGGCGACGTCTGCTTCCGCCGATCCCTACGGCGGCGGGGCGCCCTCAGGCGGCGGCGTTGCACTGATGGGCATCGGCGGAGTCCTTCTCGGCGTGTTTTTCCTGGCCACGATCGTGCCGTCGATCGCTGTCTCCTGGCGCCGCCTCCATGATGCAGGCTTCTCCGGCCTCTTCTACCTGCTCACCCTCACCTCTATCGGCGGAATCGTTGTGCTCGTCATGGAGATCATGCCGCCTAAGCCCGAGGGGCAGCGTTTCGACGCCTGATTTCGAGGTCTGACTGCGGCGCCTGTGCTCGGACGGAGCATCACGTCTAGTTGCTGATACGCAACACAGCTGCGCAGCCATCATGCCCCGTCAGTGTCATCTCGCACCTTTGCATCGGTGCAAGATGCCGCCGGCGGGGCGTTGTGCTGCCGGGAGGGCGCATTGCGAGGACCGGGGTGAGGTGCGACGTGTGGTGGGAATGGAACTCGGTGGTGCCCGATGCGCGACTGCAATCCCCTCGCCGAGCCGACCCGACGTCGGCGCCGATTGCTGATTTTCTGACACGCCCCGCCGAGGAGGTCCGACGGATCAGCGACTGCGGAGGGCTCTGACGAATGAGGTGACCATGGTGACGAAGACCATCGCCCAGACCGCTAGTCCGAGCCAGAACCAGTGCTGGCCGACCAGTTCGATCGCCGGCACACGACCCGGGCGGCCCAGATGCATGCTCGCCGCCGTTCGCATGCCCAGCAGGAAGCTCATGCTCCACAGTCCGGCCGAATAGGTCATCGGCAGCGTATGGACGGCATGTCGCCAGATTCCCCCGGCGACGATCCCGGTCGCCCTCACCGAGGCCCAGCGTTGAAGGGCTCAGTCCCACCGTCTGTGCATTCCGGTGGGATTGCGATCGGCCGTGCTCATTCTCTCCTCATTCTCGTCGCCGTATGACAACGGACATCGACGTCTTCGCTAGTGCGACCCCACCCCTGAAATCGCCTTGCAGTCCCGGCCGTCTAGAGGGCGCCGCGGTCCCATCGAAAGACCGCACGGACTCTGTGCAGGAAACCGATGTGCAATTCGTGACAACTGGGTCTTCTCGGGTCACTCTCCCACTATTTCCATGAGAGAATTCATTGGAGTTACCAATGGGTAATTTCGCATGAAGTCGCCCGTTGGGCACCCCCCACGTGCCGGTAGTGGCGTATTCTGCAGTCACCTGCGCGGTGCAGAATTCTTCGGCACTGACCGGAGCGACGAAGGCACAGACGATTGGGAGCGATGGCTATGGAGAGCACGACGGACACTCTCGCCGAGGACGCCGACATCGACGCGCCGGCGGTCTCGCTGCGCGGCTGGTCCCTGTCCGGAAAACAGGGCGATGTGTTCACCGATATCGACCTCGAGGTGCCGACCGGCGCCATCGCCGTCGTCCGCGGGCCCGCCGGCAGCGGCAAGACCTCTCTCCTCCTGTCCTTGGCTGGAAGGATGCGGGTCTCCGCGGGGGAGGGCCGCCTCGGCGCTATCGATATCCGCAAGCAGGCCCGCACCGTGCGCGGGCGGGTTGCGGTCGGACATATCGGCGGGCTGACGGATCTTGAGGACGATTTCACGGTCGCTCAGCACGTCGCCGAACGACAGATCATGCTGCAGCCCTGGTATAAGCCGTGGGCGTCGAAATCGACATTGCGCGAGGTCATCGGCCTCATCCGGGACACTTTCACCACGGCCGGTGAGATGATCGACGAACTCCCGCCGGGGACGTTCTCGAAGCAGGACGCCCAGTGCGCGGACTTCCTCATCGACGATGACGGAGAGGTATTCGTCTCCGAGCTGAGCGAGCTGCAGAAATTCTTCCTCGAATTCGGGCTGGCAAGCCTCAGCCGCCCACCTGTCGTCGTCATCGACAACATCGACTACCTGCGCGAATCCGCCGACCGAGCCCGTGCTTGGGCCGGGATCCTCATCTACCAGCAGCTGCGCAGATCACGGGATCCCCAGGACCTGCTCACGGTCATCGTCTCCTGCGAGGACTCGAGTGAACTCGACATCGCCACCAGGTCGCTCGGCTCCCGCGCGGAGCCGTCGATTGTCGACCTCGAACTGCCGCCCCACCCTCCCGCTCATCGCGGGTCCGAACACTGAACTTCCTGCCCACGTATACGAATCCGAGGAGATTCCTGAATGTTCTCCCTGCCCTGGTTAGAACTCTCACGATTCAAACGCCACACGATCACGCGCTTGGCGATGATCGTCATCATCGTCATTCCGTCGATCTACGGTGGGCTCTACCTGGCCTCGAATTGGGACCGGCCGGGCACCTCGACAAGCTGCAGGCAGCGATCGTCAACGAGGATACCGGCGCCGAGAAGCCCGACTCGGACGGAGAGAAGCTCGACGCCGGTCAGGAACTCGTTGACGAGATCACGCCGAAGGGCGAAGGCGGATTCGACTGGCAGGAGACCAGCCAGAAAGAAGCCGACGAGGGGCTGGCTGAAGGGAAGTACTTCGCGGTCCTCGAGATCCCCTCGGACTTCTCCGAGATGCTCGTGTCGACCGGCGGTGACGATCCGGAGCAGGCAGGGCTGCGGCTGCGCACCGACGACGCCCACAACTTCATCGTCGGGCAGATGGCCGGGACCATCCTCTCCGAGATCAAGGACGGACTGAGTAAGACGACGACCGCCGAGTACGTCAACCAGGTGTATCTCGGATTCAACGATATCCACTCCGAGACGGAGAAGGCCGCGGAGGGTGCGGCCGAACTGCACGACGGAGCAGGCCAGCTCCACGACGGCACCGGAGAGCTCGTGGACGGGACGACGAAGCTCGACAAAGGAATCGGAACGCTGCAGACAGGACTCATCGACCTCGACGACGGTGCGGGAGAGCTGAAGAAAGGCAGCGGCGACCTCTCCGACGGAGCCGATACCCTGGCGAAATCCACCACCGAGGCGAAGAACGGCTCGAAGAAACTCGCCGACGGTGCCGGGCAGGTCGCCGACGGCACCTCCGAGCTGCGCGACACCGCCGATGAGGCGACGAAGAAAGCCGAGGACGTCAAACGCAAGGCCGACGACGTCGTCGACGGAGCGCGACCGAAGCTCGAGCGCGCCGAAGGGGACTTCGACGACGCCCGCACCACCGTGCGCGGGGACATGGACGACCGGATCAAGCAGCTGCAGGAGGACTATCCGGACGACCCGAACGTCAAGAAACTCGCCGAGGATGCCAACGGCCTCGGCGAGGACCTCGATTCCGCGCACAAGCGCGCCTCCGATGCCAAGGATGAAGCCAAGAGCCTCGAGGACAAGCTGACCGACGCGGTCGACGGGGTGATGGACAAGATCCGCACGGCGGATAAGAAGATCGGTCAGCTCGACGACGGAGCGCAGAAGGTCGCGACCGGTGCCGACGACCTCCACTCCGGGCTGATCAAGCTCGACGCAGGCGCGGGAAAGCTCGCCAAGGGAGCGGGTGACCTCCATGACGGTGCCGTCCAGCTCAAGGACGGCACGGCGAAGGCCAAGGACGGAGCCGGTGATCTCAAGGACGGTTCGGAACAGCTCGTTGACGGGTCGACCGAACTCGACAAGGGCGCGGGCAAACTCGATGACGGCTCCGGCGAACTCGCCGATGGTCTGCAGAAGGGACTCGAGCAGATCCCGACCTATGACAAGAAGGACCGGGAGAACCGTTCGGATGTCGTGGCTGTTCCCGTCGATGCAGACAAGGTCAAGGACAACGCGGTCGACGCCTACGGCGAGGGACTGTCCGCGTTCTTCGTCTCCTTGGCCCTGTGGATCGGCGGAATGATCACCTATATGGTCATCAACGCCATTCCATATCGGGCGCTGTTCTCATCGGCGACTTCGTCGCGCATCGCCTGGGCCGGCTACGTTCCCGGGCTGCTCTTCGGTATCGCTCAAGTCGCAGTTCTCTATGCGATCCTCGCATTCACCTTGGACTTCTCGGCCGGAGCGTGGCTGTGGACGCTGCTGTTCTCGATGCTCGCGGCGGCGTGTTTCCACTCCGTGCACCAGTTGTGTGTCGCGGCCTTGGGCGGTGTCGGCAGACTGATCGCCCTGGTCCTGCTGATGCTGCAGATCGCTTCGGCAGGCGGAACCTATCCGGTGGAGACGGCACCGAAGATCTTCCAGATCATCTCGCCGTTCCTGCCGATGACGCACGCGGTCAAGGGCCTGCGGACCCTGGTCGCCGGCGGCGACATGTTCATCGCCGCGCAGGCGGCAGTGGTCCTGCTGCTGATGACTGCAATCTGCCTGGTCGCCACAACCGTGGTCTGCAGTCGCAAGCGTATGGTCACTCTCACTCAGCTCCACCCGAGCCTGCAGCTGTAGGCCGGGCTTATTGCGAGGCCTCCCAGGGGCCCCGCCCCAGCGGTCACTGGGGTGCCAGGGCGCTGCCAGCGGCTGGCGCCAGACGCTATTTGCGCATTGTTGGGTCGATCGACGGTGTTTTCGCGAGGTGAAACGCCGCGGATCGACCCAACAATCCAGCGATGCCCGGTGGGGAGGTGCTCGAGCAGGCGCCGCCGAGGTGTTGGGACCCTCCCTGGTGCAAGCTGCGGGTGTCAGCAGCGCAAGGAGTGGGGTCGTCGCCCGCATCGCGGGCGTAGGCCGCAGTTCAGCCGCCGAGGTAGCGCAGATACCGCTGAGGGTCGTGGAGGAAGCGGCGCCAGTGATCGACCATGTCGAGGTCCTCCCATCGGGATTCGCGCAAGCCCCAGTCGCCGACCTCGACGATCTTCGCTTCTGTGGCTCGGGCGAGGATGGGCGAGTGGGTGGCCATGACTGTCTGCAGGCCCTTCCGCTGGCGTTCGCGGATGAGCTGAAGAAGAGTCAGCGAGGCCGTGAACGACAGGGCGCTCTCCGGCTCGTCGAGGATCCACAGTCCCAGGTCCATGAAACGGCCCGTGAGCATGTCGACGAACATTTCGCCGTGCGATCGCTGGGCATAGTGATGGCCGCGCATCGAACCTACGCTCATGAGATAGGCCATGTTCTCGTGCATCGTTTCGGCGCGGAGGAAGAATCCGCTGCGGTTCGTTATCGCTGCACGGACGATCTGCAAGTGCTCGCTCAGCTCGGGAGGAGCCTCGACGTGATCGCGCACCTCCAGCTCCCACCTCGGAGACTTCCCAGCTACCCCAGCGCCAGCCGCGCGGCCAGCAGCACGAGCACGACGGCGATGATGACGTCGAGGACCTGCCAGACCCGCGGCCGTCCCAGGTAGCGGGAGAGCCCGCGGGCACCGTAGCCGATGACGAGGAACCAGCTGATCGAGCCGAGCATCGCCCCGAATGTGAACGGCCATACCCCCTCCGGGCCCTGCTGATTCGCGAGGTTTCCGAGCATAACGACGGTGTCGATGTAGACACCGGGGTTGAGGAACGTCAACGCCAGAGTGGTGACGATGATGGACTTGAGGGTCCGCTGGTGTGTGTCCGCCTCCAGCCCAGTTGCTTCGCGCGCCGATTTCAGGCTCGTCCACGCGAACCACAGCAGGTAGGCCACACCCAGCCAGCGCAGGACCTCGAGCGCCCACGGCGCCAGCAGCACGATCGCCCCGATCCCCACCGTGCCCGCCGCGATGAGCAGCACGTCGGCGACGATGCAGATGGTGACGACGACGCCGAGGTGCTCGCGCCGGATCCCCTGCCGCAGCAGGAGTGCGTTCTGCGGGCCGACGGCGATGATGAGGGACCAGCCGGTGAGGAGTCCGGTGAAGAAATGAGTGAGCACGGACTCAACAGTAGAGACCGACTGATCAGAAGAAAAACAACAGAATACACATCTGATGCACAATTGCTTCATGAACATCGAGCACGTCAAGGCCCTCGCCGCCGCTGTCGACGAAGGCACCGTCGAAGGGGCGGCCTTCGTTCTCGGCATCACCGCCTCGGCGGCGAGCCAGCGCATCCGCACGCTCGAGTCCCGCCTCGGGCAGGTGCTCATCCGACGAACGAATCCGATCACCGTCACCGAGGCGGGGCAGGCGATCCTCCGTTATGCCAGGCAGGTCGAGCTGCTCGAGTCCGAGGCGCTCGACCGGCTGCACGGCATTGACGCCGACTCCCTCGGGCCGGGCGGATCCGGTGACCGGGGTCGTGAGCCTACCGTGCTCCGGGTGGGGGTGAATGCCGATTCGATGGCGACGTGGTTTCGCCCGATCTTCGCCGAGGCGGCCGGCTGGGACGATGTCGTCCTTCGCATCGAGATGGTCGACCAGGACAAAGCGCTGCCGCTCTTGGTATCGGGGGAGGTGCTCGGCACGATCACCTCGACGGCGACTGGCGGGTACGGGACCACGGTCGCCGAGCTCGGGACGATGCGCTACACCGCCGTGGCCGAACGTTCCCTCTTCGATCGGCACTCCACCGGCACCGAGGCGGATCTGGCCGAGTTGCCGATGGTGAATTTCGGACAGGACGACGACCTGCAGTTCGAATTCCTCCGCCGCTGCGGTGTCGACGGTCGACCGCCGATGTCGGTCGTGCCGGGGTCAGCGGAGTTCGCAGCCGCGGTGGAGGCGGGCCTCGGTTGGGGGATGGTTCCGGTCATGCAGCTCGACGGTCTCGAAGCCGACCTCGTCGAGATCGGCACGAAGCCGCATATCGACGTCCCGCTGTACTGGCACCACTGGACGCTGGCTTCGGACAAGCTCTCTCGCCTGACCGACGCGCTGCGCCGCGCGGCCGCCGACATGCGGTGAGCGGGTGAGGCCGCTTCCCCTTACGCTGGGTGGGCGAAATGGTCACGGGATTCTGCGCGAAGCGTGACCAAAACGACCATCCAAGAAGTTCTGCAGCCTCTGAGAAGTCGCGGTGCGCGGGCACGAAGTGGCGGAGTGGCGGCCGATCAGGAGCTGAGGAGCTTGCTGATCGTCCACTTGACCTGCTCATGTGCGGCGTCGACTGTCATGGCCTCGGGCGAGATGATCGAGTGCAGGGCGATGCCGTCGACGGTCGTGAAGAGCGCTGTGGCGGTCGATGCCACCTCGGTGGGGTCGAGGTATCCCTCCTCGGAGAGCAGATTCAGCCAGCGATGCAGGCTGTCGTAAGTGACGCGGTGACCGTGTTCGAGGAGGCGCCGGGACACTGCCCGCTTCTCCGCCCCGAGGGCATGCAGGTGCATGGAGAACCAGGTTTCGAGCTGCACATCTCGATGCTCATGGGTCGGCAGGAACTGGGCGCAGCACTCATAGAGCCGGTCGGTCGGGGCGCGGTTCACATCAGCGATGGAGAAGTCCTTGACGACGGTGTCGATCGAGCGCCTCGCGACTGCTTCGTGGAGGTCTGCCTGGGTGGGGAAGTAATGGCGCAGCGTCGATGGTCCGACCCCTGCTTCCTTGGCCACGGCGCGCACGCTGAGGTTCGCCTGTCCTGGCTGCGACCCCTCGGCCAGGCGGATGGCTGCGGCGACGATGTCGTCTCGCTTTGACAACCGGGCTCCTCGCTTCATTGACAACGATGCTTTCGCTCAGTGTATAGTACGTTGTACTAGTACGGTGTGCCAAGGCGTCGAAACGGCGCGGCAGGAACAGTGTGCTGACCCGACCAGAGGACCCGAACGGAAGAAGAGAGAGCCCTCATGATCGACAGTCTGCAGGAATTCGCCGGAAACATCCCCGACTGGCTGCAGTGGGCGGGCGTACTGCTCGTCTCGGCCATCCCCTTCGTCGAGTCGTATTTCGGCGCAGTCATCGGTGTCGCGATCGGACTCCACCCCGTGGTCGCCATCCTCATGGCCATCGTCGGCAATGTCATTTCGATGCTCGCCTTCGTCTACGGGGCAGGTGCAATCCGCGACAAGGCGACGAAGAACAAAGAGGTCGAGGAGAAGCCGAAGAGACAGCGGCTCAAGCGCATGTTCGACAAATTCGGCGTGCCGGGAGTCTCGCTGCTCGGCCAGACGCTCCTGCCCTCGCAGATCACATCGTCCGCGATGGTCGGCTTCGGCGCGAACCGCAACGCCGTAGCCTTCTGGCAGGTCATCTCGATCATCCTCTGGGGCATCCTTTTCGGCGTGCTCACCACCCTGGGCATCGAGCTCGCCCTGCGCTGAGGAACGGCCGTTCGGTCAGGTCGTGTCACACCCTCCACTTAGACTGGCCCCATGACGGAATCCACCCCGACATCCCCGCCTCTTGCAGGCTCGCCCGGCGCCCCTGACGATTTCGCGATCGAGGCGCAGCGCATCCTCGCCGAACTCACCGCAAACCCGAACGCGCAGTTCCGCGACGGCCAGCTCGAGTCGATCCGCGACCTCGTGCAGGCGAAGAAGCGCGTCCTCGTCGTCCAGCGCACCGGCTGGGGCAAGTCCGCCGTGTACTTCGTCGCCACTCGGATGCTCCGAGCCTCAGGCACCGGGCCGAGCCTCATCATCTCCCCGCTGCTGGCGCTCATGCGCGACCAGATCGCCGCGGCCGAACGTGCCGGAGTCCGTGCCGCCAGCCTCAATTCCTCGAACGTCACCGAATGGGATTCCGTGCTCGAGGACCTCAAGGCCGGCAGCCTCGACGTTCTCCTCGTCTCCCCGGAGAGGCTGAACAATCCGCAGTTCCGCGACGAAGTGCTGCCGCAGCTGCTGGCCTTCCTCGGCCTCATCGTCGTCGACGAAGCCCACTGCATCTCCGACTGGGGCCACGATTTCCGCCCCGACTACCGTCGCATCGGCCGGATCCTGTCCGAACTGCCTCGCGATACTCCGGTGCTCGCGACGACAGCGACCGCGAACTCCCGCGTCGTCACCGACGTCGCCGAACAGCTCGGCGACGACACCACCGTCGTCCGCGGCGAACTCGCTCGCGATTCCCTGCGCCTCGGTGTCCTCCCCGGGCTCGACGCGAGTGCCCGCATCGCCTGGCTGGCCTCCCATCTGGGCGACTTCACCGGGTCCGGGATCGTCTACACGCTCACCGTCTCCGCCGCCGAGGACATCACCCGAATGCTGCGCGAACAGGGCCACGAAGTTCGCGCCTATACGGGCCGGACCGATGCAGAAGAACGCGCGGAGCTCGAGCAGCAGCTCAAGGACAATCGGATCAAGGCGCTGGTGGCCACCTCGGCGCTCGGCATGGGATTCGACAAACCCGACCTCGGTTTCGTCATCCATATCGGCGCGCCGTCGTCGGCCGTGGCCTACTACCAGCAGGTCGGTCGCGCCGGCCGCGCCACGGACTCCGCCGATGTCCTCCTGTTGCCCGGCGCAGAAGACGAACAGATCTGGGAGTACTTCGCGACCGCATCGATGCCGAACCAGGACGATGCGAACGCCGTGCTCGCCGCCCTCGCCGAGGCGGACGGCCCCCTCTCCGTGGCCCGCTTGGAGACCTTGGTCGGAACCAAACGCTCCCGACTCAACTTGCTGCTCAAGACCCTCGAAGTCGAAGACGCGGTGTCGAAGGTCAAGGGCGGGTACGTCTCAACCGGGCTGGGGTGGACCTACGACCGGGAACGGTACGAAAAGGTCGCGGCCGTCCGCGCCGAAGAGGCCCAGGCCATGCTCGATTATGAGGCGACAGAGCAGTGCCGGATGGAGTTCCTCATCCGTCAGCTCGACGATCCCGACCCGAAACCCTGCGGTCGTTGCGACAACTGTGCGGGAGTGTGGTTCTCTGCCGAGATCTCCGACGAACAGCGCCAAGCGGCGGCCGGTAACCTGCACAAGATCGGTCTACCGATCGAGCCGCGCAGCACCTGGCCCAGCGGCCTGGCCAACATCGGGGTCCCGCTCAAAGGTCGAATCCCTGCTGAAGAGCTCGCCGAGGAGGGACGTGCCATCGCCCGCCTGTCCGACCTCGGGCAGGGGCAGACCCTGCGGTCGTTCCTCGCGCCTGACGCTCCCGACGCCGAGGTGCCCGGTCAGATCGGCAAGTGGTGTCTTGAAGTACTGGCGCAGTGGGAATGGAGAACACGGCCCGAGGTGGTCGTGTCGATCCCGAGCAATCGCCGTCCCGTGACGGTGCGGTCTCTGGGCGCGAATCTCGCCGTGGCCGGTCGGCTCGTGGACGGTGGTGAGCTGCTGCAGGTCGGCGACCACGGCACACCTGATGTCAACAGTGCCTTCCGCGTCAAGGACCTCTACGAAGCCTTCGTTGTTCCTCCGGAGGTCGAGGAGGCAGTGGCCGGGAAGTCAGTGCTGCTCGTCGACGACGAGGTCGTCTCGCGGTGGACGATGACGGTGTGCGCACGGTTGCTCCGGCAGGCAGGAGCTACCTCGGTGCTGCCGTTCGCGCTCGCTCTGCGGGCCTGAGGTCGCGGAGCACGACAGGGAAGACCGCTGCGGCGGCGATCTCCTCAGCCTGCGGCTTGAGGAGATCGCCGCCGCAGCGGATCACATCGATTGGTGACGGTCACAGATTCTGCTGCAGCTGGAACGTCGCGCCTTCCGGATCGGTGACCGTGACGATGCGTCCGTACGGGGAGTCTTCCGGACCGGCGAGCACCTTGCCGCCGAGCTCGGTCACCTTCGCTGCCGAGGCATCGGCGCCTTCGACGTTGAAGTAGGTGCGCCAATAGGAATTCTGTGCCCACTCGCTGGCGTCACAGATCCCGGCCACAGCCGCGTCACCGTCGCCGTGCGTCGAGTACGGGAAGCCCTCCATCGGAGTGATGTCGAATGAGAAGACCTTGGCGTAGAAATCATTCGCTGCCTGGTAGTTCGTCGTCATGAGCTCGAACCACACGGGAGTTCCCGGTGAGAGCGGAGTATCGAAGCCGGAGAACTCACCGGGCTGCCACATGCCGATGGGCGAACCAGTCGGATCGACGACGACGGCCATCTGGCCGAGCGGGCCGACGGGCATCGGGCCGACGACGTCCGCACCACCGGCACCCAACGCTGCCTGGTGGACTCCGGCGATGTCCCCAGTGTGCAGGTAGGTCGACCAAGCCGTGGGCATCTCCGGACTCGGAGTGCCGTCCATGTTCATGGCGCGCATGGCGCCGCCGACGTTGCCGCCGTCCTTCGTGATCATGTTGTAGTGGCCGAAGTCCTCACCCATGTCGGTGAATTCCCAGCCGAAGAGCTGATTGTAGAAGTTCTGGGCGGCCTCGAAGTCCTGGCAGACATAGTCGATCCAGATCGGCTGGCCTTCGCGGGGGTTGGCAGGCATTGCGTCTCCTCTTGTGATGGGTGGAGGTGAGTTGCAGTGAATGGTGCCGACGGCAGCGGGATGACCCTACTGCCAAGCGCACGTGAAATCCGCGAAGCAGTCGGTCAGCGCCGCCTGCAGAAGCGGACCGAAGGTCACGCGCCCGACCCCGAGCTCAGCGAGCTGTGAGAGGTCGAGTTCTTCGGGCACCGCGCCCTTGATCGGGTGCGCGGTGACATTGAGCGGCAGAGTGATCTGCGCGAGGATCGACTTGAGTGTGCCCACATCGGGCAGACGGACGGGGTAGACGGAGTCCGCGCCGGCGTCGGTGCACAGACGCAGACGTCGGACCGCCTCGGCGGTGGGGTCTTCGAAGTCGCCGGGATATTTGAACACGTCGGTGCGGGCGTTGATGACGACGTGGACCCGTTGAGCCTCGGCTGCTTGGCGCAGGCTCCAGATGTATTCGGCGTGCTCCTCTGGGCTGCGCATACTGCCCCGACTGTGGACCGTGTCCTCGATATTCACACCGACCGCTCCGGCGTCGAGGAGACCGGCGATGAGTTCGGGAGCGGGGGTGTCGTATCCGGATTCGAGATCCGCGGTGACGGGAACATTCACCGCCGAGGTGATCCGTGAGATCCCCTCGAGCGCTTGCTCGAGCGTCATCTGCTCACCGTCGCCGTGACCGAGCGAATCGGCGAGCGGGTGCGATCCGATGCTCAAAGCGTTGAAACCGACATCGACCATCGCACGAGCCGACCAGGCGTCCCAGACGGTCGGCAGCACGAGAGGTTCGTCCTGGTGATGTCCCTGCAGAAGGGTGAAAGCGCGTTCGGCGAGAACCGTGTAATCGACCATGGTCAATACTTTTCCACTGTTGTGCCTCGACACGCCAGGGGTCGGACTGGTTCACCAGAAGGTTTCAGGCAGGCGCAGTGATAGCGTGAACAACATCCGATGTCGCCGTACGGAGGAGCAGAGGTGGCCGGTTCGGGCACCATCCGCGTTTCGCCCAAACCCGAGCGGGTATGGGCACTCCTCGCCGTGCTTGCCGGCATTGCCACGATCCTCATCGAGATTCCCGCGGCGCTGATGTCCGAAGGCGGCTATTCGTTCACTCAGCAGCCCATCAGCCATCTGGGGATGACCGGATGCGGGGACTGGGGAGACGTCGGTACCCCGATCGAGGTCTGCTCACCGGCTCATCCCTTCGTCAACGGTGTTTCCATCATCGCCGGATCGATGCTCGCGATCATCGCCTTCATCTGGCACGACTGGATCGCCCCGAGTCGCTGGGGCAGGTGCGGGTCCTTCCTGCTCGCCGCCGGCGGAATGCTGTTGGCCGGAACCGGGATGGTCCCCGCCGATATCGATCCGACTCTGCATGCTGTCTTCGGTTTCGGCGGATCCGCAATCCAGAATCTCGGTCTGCTCGCGGCGGGCATCGCCTTGATCCGTTGGCCCGAGAAACGTTGGATCGGTCCCGTCGCATTCGGTGGACTCACGCTCGGACTGGGCGCGTTCGGTCTCGCCGGAGCACTGTTCCTGGCCGCTCCCGATACCTGGAACCTGCCGGTCGGGATCGTCGAGAGAGCCGCGTCCTACCCGTTCCTCATCTGGTTCATCCTCGCCGGATGGATGCAGCTGCGCGACGCCTCCAGGCGAAAACGCGAACTCGCCTCCGGGCGTTGAAGCTCTACAGCCTCGGAGTCCGCGGCGGCACCTGCCGGCGGGAACCGGTTGCTTCGAACGCCGCGGCGATCTCGATCAGCGCGGAATCGTCCCAGCCGCGTCCGGCGATCGTCAGGCCCACGGGAATCCCGGTATCGGACATGGTGCCCATCGGCACCGTCACCGAGGGGATGCCCAGATGCCTGGGCACGAGGTTGCCGTTGGCCACCCATGTGCCGTTGCGCCAACCGAGATCGGCAGACGCTTCGTTGACGTCCATATCGGCCGGCCCCACATCGGCCATCGCCGGGAAGACCACCGCATCGAGGCCCTGCTCATCCATCCATTCCTCGAGGTCTACCCGGCGGGTCTCCTCGAGCCCACGCACACCGGATTCGAGCTCCGGGATCTCCGTGACCGAGGCGTAGCGATGCGTGCGCACCTGCTCAGGGTAGGTCGCGATGTCATCGTCGAACCCGACGTAGCGATCCGGCAGCGCACCGGGCGGGTGGGGGAAGATCAAGGCTCCGTCCACCTCGGCGAGGGTGTTGAGATTGGGGTCGCCGTTCGCGGCGAGGAAATCATCCCATCCCCACGACGAGAGGTCATTGATCTCCCGATCGAGGTAGGAGGCGGTGACGAACCCCCGCGTTGCGATCGTCGGCGCACCGGGACGGTCGCTCTCGTAGTTGCTCACGACCGGGAAGTCGGTCTCGACGACCTCGGCGCCTGCGGATTCGAGATCGGCTCGCGCCGACTGCCAGGCCCGCATCACCGAGGCGCGGGTCTCTACGCGTTGTCCGGTGGGCCCTCCGATACCGCCGTCCGGGTTCGTCCCGGCTTCGTCATCGGCGTTGATGTACATCCGCGGGACCCCAAGACGCTTGCCGGCCAACACCGACCCAGCCGCCGCGACCGATTCCGGAAGCAGTGCGGCATAGGAGTCAGGGCGAACCGCGCTCGCCTTCGGGATGTCCACCCAGGGTTGGACCCGCCAGAAGTCCCCGCGAGTCTGTTCGTCATCGGCGACGATGACGTCGAGAACCTCCGCGAGGTCGGCCATCGTGCGCGTGTGGGGGACGACGACGTCCATCGTCGGCACGAGCGGCCAGTTTCCGCGCACGCTGATGACCCCGCGCGAGGGTGTGTAGGCGATGAGCGCATTGTGCGACGCCGGTGCACGACCCGAGGACCAGGTCTCCTCGCCGAGGCCGAAGGCTGCGAAGCTCGCCGTCGTGGCCGTGCCCGAACCGTTCGAGGAACCGGAGGCGAAGGCGCTGGTCAGCCAGTCGGCGTTGTAGGGGCTTTCGGCGCGACCGTAGAGTCCGCGCTGCATGCCGCCGTTGGCCATCGGCGGCATGTTCGTCAGTCCCAAGCAGATGGCGCCGCCGGCGCGCAGACGTTCGATCGTGAACGCATCCTTCTGCGCGATGAGGTCGGCGAAGGCCGGTGATCCGGAGGCCACGGTGAGGCCCGCGACCATATAACTGTCTTTCGCGGTGTACGGAATCCCGTCGAGGGGGCCGAGCGTCTCACCGGCTGCGCGCCGTTCGTCGGAGGCGGCCGCCTCGGCGAGTGCCTGCGGGTTCTTCACGATCACGGAATTGAGTTTCGTGTCGGTGTCGGGACCGTCGAACGCGGCGACCCGGTCCTGATAGGCCTCGACGAGCTCCACCGAGGTGGTGCGGCCGTCCTCGAGGGCGGCTCGCAGATCGGCGATGGACGCTTCGACGACATCGAACTTCGACATGATCTTCCTCCGGGCACTCGACGGTGCGTGCGCGATGTGGGTGTGTTCCTGCCCAGAGTAGCGCCGATTCGCCGAGGATGGGCTGCGGATTTCGTTGTCTGCGGGGTGCTGAGTGCGGTATTCGCGGACTGTACGATCGGGGCATGACGGTCAACGCGATCATTCTCACCGGCGGCCGTTCGCGACGCTTCGACGGCGTTCACAAACCCGGCGTCGAGGTCGAGGGACGTTCGACGATCTCTCGGATCCTGCAGAGCATCCGCGGTGCGGCAGCCGACGCCGAGGTGTGGGTGGCCGGACCCGCAGACGGACTCTCGGAAACGGAGCAGAAAAGCGTCCGCATCGTGAGGGAGGAACCCGAGTTCTCGGGACCGTTGGCTGGGATCGCGGCCGCAGTCGCGGCGATGCCGACGGAGGCGGCCCTCCCGGCCGAGACGGCCGATGTCACCCTTGTCCTGGCGGGGGACATGCCGCTGATCACGGCGGGCCACCTCGGTGAGCTCATCTCCACGTGCCGGGCCACCGGATGTCCGGCCACGGGCACCGACGATCGCGGGAAGACGCAGTTCCTCTGCGCGGCCTGGCCGACTCGGCTGCTGCGTGCCCGTCTGACTGAGATCGGCGACCCCACAGATGGAGCGGTGAAACTGCTGTTCAGCGGTCTCGATCCGACGGTGGTCGCCGTGGACCCGGACGTGGTGAGTGATTTCGACACTGCAGCCGAGCTCGAAGCGATTCGAGCCCGGCTCAGCCCTGACGGGCCTTGAACCGAGGATTCTTCTTGTTGATGACGTAGACGCGACCGCGCCGGCGGACCACCTGCGAACCGGGCAACGACTTCAGCGAACGCAGCGAACGACGAACCTTCATGAGTGCGACTCCTTAATGAGAATGAGTATCATTAGAGTCAATACTATGTTTTCGAACGAAGGGAAGCGAATGCAGGGATCAGACGAGCGCGGCCGGAGTCCCATCGTCGACGGAATCGAAGCGATCGCCGTCGTCGGACTCTGCGCCGCCGAACGCAGGCGCTATGCGATGGGTCTGGCCAGGGAACGCGGCCATGTCTTCGTGCCGGCGGAGCAGACGGAGCAGGGCATCGAGGCGATCGACCGCCTCGTCGAACTGGTCGGCATGACCTCCGGGGTGCACGGGTTCGTCCTCGAATATGGGGAAGATACGGACTGTGCGGAGATCATCGGGGCCCTGAGCGCCCCCGACACGCGAGCCGTGCTCACCGACCTCGTCTGCGTGCTCGATCTTGCCTGCCTGCACAGCGATCTCGATTCGGACGTGCGCGCAGGAACCCTGGTTGCGCAGATCGAATTCGCCTCGACACTTGCTCTGCTGTCGCCCGATGCTGCCGACTCGGTCGGGGCCGAGGCGGCCATCGGGCTGATCGCGCACCTGGCACCGGAGGCCGAGCGCTTTCTCCTGCGCGACGGCGCGGTGCATGAGCCGGTGTGCTGGCAATTCGGGCACCGCCCTCCCGCCGCGGGATGGACGGCGATACTCAACTCGGAGTTTCGGCCCCCGGCTCGGTCGGGAGGTGTCCGCGCCTGCCGTTTCGAACAAGCGCGACCCTTCCACCCGCGGCGACTGCGGGCAGTGCTGAGTGCGGCTCTCGGCGAAGGGTGCTGGGGGCGCATCGTCCGTTCAGCCGGCTTCGCGAAGCTTGCCTCCCGACCCTATGTGACCGCGCATTGGGATCAGGCAGGCACGCTGCTGACGTTCTCACCGCTGACCGCTGATCCGTTGCCCGGTGCAGAGCTGTTGGCGCTCGGTCAGGATCTCGCCTTCATCGGCTTCGACCTCGACGAGGCGGGGCTGTGCGAAGCGCTCGACCGCGCCGTCCTCACCGATGCCGAGTTTCTGGCGGGTCCGATGTCCTGGTTGGAGTATCACGACGAGTTCCCCGTGTGGGACTCCGTCCACCGCGGATGACGCCAACGCTCTGAGGCTGACGCCGAGGCGGTGTTCCGGATGCGCTCAGCCGGCCGCCCGGCATTCGCCGCACAGGCCGAAGATCTCGAAGACGTGGTGGGTGATCTCGAAGCCGTTCGACGCCGCAATCTGACGCATCCAGTCCTCGCTCGGCGGGTCGATCTCGACGGCGGTGCCGCAGTGCTCGCAGACGAGGTGGTGATGGTGCTCGGTCTGTGCGCAGGCGCGGAAGAGCTGGGTCTCGGCGATGGTGATGGTATCGGCATCGCCGCCGCGTGCGAGCGCATTGAGCTGCCGGTAGACGGTGGCGAGGCCGACGCTGGCTCCTTCGTCTTCGAGGCGGCGGTGGAGCTGTTTGGCGGAGACGAAGCGGGTCTCCGTCTCCAAAGCGGAGCGGATGAGCACCTTCTGTGCGGTGCTGCGCGTCTTCTTCTGCGGAGCTGCCATGGGGAAGTCCTCCCTTATCGTCTCTGTCGAACTCATCGTCGACGCCACAGGGGCATATGCATGAGCGTGCATATGCGAGAGAAATAATGAAACACGTTACCATTAACGGGCGATTCGCCCACACCTCTACGATTGACCCCGTACCGAGAACGGGGCCCGCAGGCACAGCGGAACCCGTGCGGTCGAACCACCGAGCACGAAAAGCGAGCACGACCACCGAGGAGGCGCAATGAGCGGCCCCACCCGCAGACCGGCGATCCCGGTCATCCTGCTCACCGGCTACCTCGGTGCCGGAAAGACGAGCCTGCTCAACCACCTGCTGCGCCACCCTGACGCCCGCATCGGCGTCATCGTCAACGACTTCGGCGACCTCAACATCGACGCCGGACTCGTCGTCGGCCAGGTCGACGAACCGCTGTCGATCTCGGGTGGATGCGTGTGCTGCCTGACCGATGACTCCGAGCTCGAAGACGCGCTCGTGGCGATGACGAACCCCAAGCTGCGCCTCGACGCAATCATCGTCGAGGCCAGCGGATTCGCCGAGCCCCTGACCCTGGCCCGCATGATCACGCGCATGGGCCACCACCGATTCCACCTCGGTGGGGTCATCGACGTCGTCGACGCCACCATGTACTTCGACACCATCGATACCTCGAGCCTGCCGCCCCTGCGCTTCGCCGCGACGACATTGGTGCTGGTCAACAAGCTCGACCAGGTGCCGGTGGCCGACCGTGGGACCACGGTCGAGGCCGTGCGCGCCCGCGTCCACGAACGCAATCCGCGCGTCATCGTCATCGGCACCCACCACGCCCGCCTCGACCCCACTCTCATCTTCGACCCGGGCGAAGGAGAGCAGGATCCTCGCCGAAGCGGCTCCGACGACGGTGACGACCCGATTCAACCTGAGCTGCCGATCCGGGAACTGCTGCGTCAGGCCTACGCCGAGGCGGCGGCCGACGAGCTCGGTGACGACGAGGCCGACGCGGAATGCCTGCCGCATCGACATGCCCAGTCGGTGACCGTCACCGGCAGCGGTCCTGTCGATCCGGATGCGGTGATGGATTTCGTCGAAGACCTCCCGCCCGGGGTTTACCGGGTGAAAGGCAGCGTGCTCGCGGCTGTGGGATCCCGCCGACGCAGCTTCGATGTGCAGGCAGTGGGCCCGAACGTCTACGTCGCCGAGGCGGCCCGACCTGTCCCGAAGACTCCATCCTCGAGTGCGGAGAACGGTGATCGGCCGGATGCCGACAGTGTCCTCGTCGCCATCGGTGAGGACTTCGACACCGAGGCGGCCGAAGCCACTCTGACCGCCGCCCTCAACAGCGACGCCGCCGGAGGCCCGGATGTCGCGGCATCAGGCAGTGACCGTTCCGAACGCCTCCTCCACCACGTCCGCCTCCACACCTAATTGCTACCTGACGGCGGCCCAGCAACCTCGCGCCAGGTTGCTGGGCCGCCGTCAGGTAGCAAGGGGAGGGGATCCTCCGGTTTTCCTCCGTGTTTCCTGAGGGTGGTCTGGGGGACAACTCCCGTGCCGGGCACCCGTGACCACTTCTAGGGTCGGAACGTGCCCGACCGAACGGCCGTGATCGACCTGCCGGGAACAGCAGTGAGAATTCATCCTTTTGGGGGACATCGTTGCCTACTTTTGGGCGATCCGCTGAGGCGATCCGCTTGGAAGACTGACTGGAGCGCCCTGCTCACACCCCCGAACCCGGAGGACCCCTGTGCACCTGATCACCCGGATGAGTCTGAAGAACCGCCTCATCGTCGGATTGCTCACCCTCGTGATCGCCGTCTTCGGCATCGTCGCGACCACCTCACTCAACCAGGAGACGATGCCCTCGGTCGACCTGCCCGGCACTTCGGTGCAGGCTACCGTCCCCGGCGCTTCTCCGGAGGTCATCGAGGAGACTGTGACCAAGCCCCTCGAAACCGCGCTCGACGGGGTCGGAGAGCTCGAATCGGTGACCACCTCCACCTCGTCGGGGATGATGACCGCCGAGGTGACTTGGCCCTTCGGCAAGGACTCCGAAGAGATGACCGACGCCGTCCGCTCGGCCGTCGACGGAGTGAAGTCCGACCTGCCCGCCGATGCGGAAGCCGAGGTGCTGTCGTATCAGATGGATGAGGTCCCGGTGACGATGTTCGCCGTCTCCGGTGGAGACTCCGCCACCCTCGGTGACCGTCTTGAGACCGACCTCGTCCCCGAACTCCGCGCTCTCGACGGAGTCTCGAACGTCGAGGTCACCGGCCAGGACGAGCAGCGAGTCTCCATCACCTTCCGCCCCGAGGACGTGGCGGAGAAGAACGTCGTCGAATCCTCCGTGCCCGATGAGCTCGAAGCCGCCGGCACTGTCGTTCCCGCTGGCCAAAGTTCACAGGGCGACCCGTCGATGGCCGTCGAGGTCGGTGCTGAGGTCGGCGCCGTCGAACAGATCGAGAAGACGCCTCTGCGCACCGCGGACGGCACCGTACTGCTGGGTGAGGTCGCCGACGTCGACCTCGACTCGGTCGAGAAGACCTCCCTGTCCCGTGCCGACGGCAGGGATTCCGTGACTGTGTCGGTGACCAAAGACCAGGACGCCAATGTCGTCGACGTCTCCCACAAGGTCGCCGACACCCTCGACAAGGTCGGTCCGAAGCTCGGCGAGGACACGGAATTCTCGACGATCTTCGATCAGGCTCCGGAGATCGAGAAGTCGATCCACGACCTCTCCGTCGAAGGCGGACTCGGCCTGATCTTCGCGATCTTCGTCATCCTCGCCTTCCTCGGCTCGTTCCGTTCGACCATCGTCGCCGCGATCTCGATCCCGATGTCGCTGCTCATCGCGATGATCGGCCTCATGGTCGGCGACTACACGCTGAACATCCTCACTTTGGGCGCCCTGACGATCGCTGTCGGCCGCGTCGTCGACGACTCCATCGTCGTCATCGAGAACATCCGGAGACGCCAGGGCACGAGCGACCTGACGGTCGAAGACATCGTCGCCAGCGTCAAGCAGGTCGCCGGTGCCATCACCGCCTCGACTCTGACCACCGTCGCCGTGTTCCTGCCCATCGCGTTCGTCGACGGCATCGCCGGACAGCTGTTCCGGCCCTTCTCCGTCACCGTGTCCTTGGCACTGCTGGCCTCCCTCGTCGTGGCGCTGACGATCGTCCCCGTGTTCAGCTACTGGGTCCTGCGCCGCAGCCCCAAACCGCTCTCGCCCAAACGGCAAGCCGCCACCGACCGCAGCTATGAGCTGTGGGCGGCCAAGCAGCACCGCCGCTCGGTGGCCCGTGCCGAACGCCGCCAGAAGGCGATCGAGAAGAAAAACGCCAAACGCGCGGCCAAGGGCAAGGACCCGCTGCCGGACGCGACCGTCGAACCCGTCGTCGCTCCCGCACCCGGAAACGGTGAGGCCTCCGGTCGAGTTGATCGCCTCCAGCAGCGCAGCCTGCCGGCGATCATCTCGGCCCTGCACCACCCCTGGAGGACCATCGCCTTCTCCGTCGTCATCTTCGTTGTCACGATGATGTGCGCGACCTTCCTCAAGACGGACCTGCTCGGATCGGCCGGGCAGAACTCCGTGTACATCACGCAGACCCTCCCCGCCGGCGCTTCGCTCGAAGCCGGTGACACGGCCGCGAAGCGCGTGGAAGCCGTGCTCGGCGATGATCCGGACGTCGACACCTACTCGACGACGGTCAACGGCCCGGAATCCGGAGCGGAGAACCAGTTCAACGTCACCCTGGCCGAAGACTCCGAGGCCGAGGTCGCGACGAACCGCCTCCGCACCCGACTCGACGACCTCGGGAAGGACGCGGGCGAGATCGACGTCCAGGACGCTGGCGGCTCCGTCAGCGAGGACGTCGAGGTCACCCTTTCGGGCACCGACCTGGGGGCGCTGCGAAAGGCTGCCGACGAGGTGACGAAGAAGATGGCGGACACCGACGGCGTACAGTCCGCCCGCAACGACCTCGCGGCCGATCAGCCGGTCATCGAGGTCGACGTCGATCGGGAGAAAGCCGCCGACTACGGATTCAGCCAGGCTGAGGTCGGGCAGGCCATCGCCGCCGCACTCCACGGTGTCGAGGCCGGCACCATCACCCTCAATGGCCAGGAGCGCGACATCACCCTCGCTCCGACTCATCCGGATGCGACCCCGGACGAGATCCGTGCTCTCGAACTGCCCGTCACCGAGGTGCAGACGCAGAACGCCCAGGAGGATGCGACCGACCGGGTCGAGGAGAAAACCGATGCCCGCGCCGAGGAGGCCAAGCGCAAGGCTGCTGACGAATCGGCCGAGCAGCTTGAGTCCGCCCGTGAAGCCCGTGACAACGCCGCCGACCAGCTCGAACAGGCCCGCAAGGCCCTGCGCGATGCCGAGAATCCGCCGCCGGCTCCGAGCCCGGGCGACATGGCTGCCGACCAGGTGGAACAGGCCCGCGAAGGGGTCGAACAGGCAGAGAAGGGGCTGAAGGAGGCCAACGACGCCATCGACGACCTCGTCGACGGCCAGCGTGAACAGGAGCGGAGCCAGGAGGAGGAAGAGGCGCTTGCCGATGAGCAGGCCGCCATCCCCGACATCAAGGGTGAGCCGATCACCGTCGACGAGATCGCGGAGGTGAAGAAGACCGAGACCCCGGCGACGATCGACCGCGCCGACGGAGACCGGAAGGTCACCGTGTTCGCAACCCCGTCCAGCGGCCAGCTCGAAACGGTCACCGCCGCGGCCACTGACCTGACCGAGACCATGGATCTGCCCGACGGAGTCAGCTTCGACGTCGGCGGTGCCAGTCAGGAGCAGGCGGAATCGTTCGGTCAGCTCGGAATGGCGATGGCCGTGGCGATCGTGCTCGTGTTCCTCGTGATGATCGCGACCTTCCGCAGCTTCGTCCAGCCGCTCATCCTGCTGGTGTCGATTCCGTTCGCAACGACCGGAGCCGTGTTGCTCCTGCTGGCGACCGGCACACCATTGGGCATTCCCTCACTCATCGGTCTGCTCATGCTCATCGGCATCGTCGTGACGAACGCGATCGTGCTCATCGACCTCATCAACAAGCTGCGGGAGGACGGACTCGACCTCATGGACGCGATCGTCCACGGCACCCGACTGCGCCTGCGCCCGATCCTCATGACCGCGGCCGCGACGATCTTCGCCCTCGTGCCGATGTCGCTGGGGCTGACCGGTGGGGGAGTGTTCATCTCGCAGCCCCTGGCGATCGTCGTCATCGGCGGGCTCACCTCGTCGACGGTGCTCACATTGATCCTCGTTCCCGCCCTCTACCTCCTCGTCGAACGACGCAAAGAGGTCCGAGCGGAGCACAAGGAAGAGAAGCGCGCCAAGAAGCGGGCCGAGAACCAAGCGCGGATCGAAGCGGAAACCGCCGAGGTGGCCCAGCGTTCCGACGGCCACTGACCACCCCTTACTACCTGACGGCGGCCCAGCAACCTCGCGCCAGGTTGCTGGGCCGCCGTCAGGTAGTAATTGGGGAGGGTCAGGTGTCTGAGAGGCCGGGTAGGCGTGAGGCGGCGAAGCGGATGTGCTCTTCGGTCAGGGCCGCAGCCTCCTCGGCGCGACCGGCGGTGATGGCGTCCATGATCCCGTGGTGTTGGGACTGCAGCTTCGCCATCAGCGCCTGCTGGTCGTCGACGCGGCTGAACGAGGAGAAGATCGACTTCCGCAGAGAGGTGCGGATGGCCCCGGTGAGGTCGGAGAACAGCTGATTTCCAGCCGCCTGAGCGATGGCGACGTGGAACGCGGTGTCCGCGTCGTTGAAGGTCTCCAGGCTGATCCCGGGAGTGTCCATCATCGCCAGCTGTGCATTCACCTCTGCCAGTGCGTCCTTATCGGCTCGGGTCGCCGCGAGGATCGCGCTGGAGCGTTCGAGCTGGATGCGCGTCTCCGTCACGTCATCGATGCTGAAGTTCGTGAGCGCGACGTGAAGGCGGAGGAAGCGTGTGAGCGCTGCCGAGGGCATTGCAGCGATGAACGTGCCGGCACCGCGGCCGGACCCGCCCGAAGACCGGACGACGCCGAGGCTGTCGAGCACGCGCAGCGCCTCGCGCACACTGGCGCGACTGACGCCGAGCTTCATCGCCAGGTCGCGTTCGGCCGGGAGGGGATCTCCGACGCCCAGCGAGCCGGTCATGATCTGCTCTTCGACGGCATCGATGACGAGCTCATAGGTGCTCGCCCGACTCACGGGTTTCCATTCGGGGCCCGCGGCCGCCTCGGCGCTGCCCGTCTGCTCCGGGCGGACCTCGTTCGTATCATCATTCATGGTCGTCTCCACCGCGCCATCATGTCATGCCTCTCGTTGCTCGTCGTTCTGCTCGTGGGGGTGTGACCGGAACCGCCTCCGGAAGAAAACAGTTGACGCAGATCACACCTTCGTCCTATGCTCAGATTAATGGTCTGACCTCATAAAGGCCATACTGAAAATTTCGAACATTCGAGTTCGGAGCACGTTCACAGGGGAACGGACCCGATGTGGGCAGGCCCGGCCGATTTGGAGAAACCATGTACACACCTGAAATCGCACCAGTGGCCGACAGCCTTCTGTGGTCATCCCTGCTGGCGATCCTGCCGCTGCTTACGATCTTCGTCACCCTCGGCGCACTCAAATGGAAGGCCCACTGGGCCGGACTGACCGCCGTCGGCGTCGCTCTCATCGTCGCGATCGCCGCCTACGGAATGCCAGTCGGACTCGCCGCGCTCTCGGCGACGCAGGGGTTCGCCTTCGGACTGTTCCCGATCATGTGGATCGTCATCACAGCGATCTGGCTCTACGAACTGACCGTGCGCTCGGGGCACTTCGAGGACCTGCGGCTGGTCATCAACGTCATCTCCGATGACCCGCGCATCCAGGCCATCATCGTAGCCTTCTGCTTCGGCGGACTCCTCGAAGCGCTCGCCGGATTCGGTGCCCCGGTGGCGATCACCGGTGTCATGCTCGTCGCCGTCGGCTTCACCGCAATGCGTGCCGCGGTCGTCGTCCTCGTGGCCAACACCGCACCGGTGGCCTTCGGCGCCATCGCCATCCCGATCATCACCGCTGGCGCCCTGACGGGGATCGACTACCAGGACATCGGCGCCATGGTCGGCCACCAGACCCCGTTCCTCGCTGCGGTCGTGCCGCTCTTCCTCGTTCTGCTCGTCGACGGACGACGCGGGCTGAAGCAGATCTGGCCGTTGGCCCTCGTCGTGGGCATCGCCTTCGGCCTCGCCCAGTGGGTCTCCGCCACGTTCCTCTCCGTCGAACTCACCGACATCATCGCCTCCCTCGTCGGTCTCGCCGCGGTTGTCATCATGCTGCGCTTCTGGAAGCCGAAGGGCGGCCAGGACGCACTCGACCGCATGGCCGATGAGCGCGAACACGAAGGTGCCGATGCTCCTGATGCCGGCGGTGCCTCCGCCGCCGTGGCCACCGATGTGAAGAAGGAGACCGCGCCGCTGACCGGGTCTCGAGTCTTCCTCGCGCTCTTCCCGTACCTGCTCGTGATCGTCATCTTCTCCGTGGCCAAACTCGTGCCGGCGCTGAACGACTGGCTGGCATCGACCGATGTGAAGATCCCGTGGCCCGGACTGCACGGGACCATCCTCAACGCCGCCGGCGAAGTCTCGACAAGCACGGTGTACAACTTCCAATGGCTGTCCTCACCGGGCACTCTGCTGCTCATCTCCGGCGTCATCGTGGCGATCGTGTACAAGATGTCGGCGAAGGACGCCGTCGATGTGTTCATCGTCAACGTCGTGAAGATGAAGTTCTCGATCCTCACCGTCGGCTCCGTTCTCGCGCTGGCCTATGTCATGAACCTCTCGGGCCAGACGATCACTATCGGCACCTGGATCGCCGGCACCGGAGCCTTCTTCGCCTTCCTCTCACCGATCCTCGGCTGGCTGGGCACTGCCGTGACCGGTTCGGACACCTCGGCGAACGCACTGTTCGCGACCCTGCAGCAGACCGCCGCACACGAGGCCGGGCTCAACCCGCTGCTGCTCGTCGGTGCCAACAGCTCCGGCGGCGTCCTCGGCAAGATGGTCAGCCCGCAGAACCTCACCATCGCGGCCACCGCCGTCGGCCTGCTCGGCAGGGAGGCCTCGATCCTCCGCCGCGTCATCGGCTGGTCCCTGGGCATGCTCGTCGTCATGTGTCTGCTCGTCGGACTCCAGTCGACGGTGCTGTCCTGGATGGTCCCCGGCTCCTGAGGCCGCGCCGCGCAGTCACGCCACCCGCACCGCCCGCACCAACCACCACCCATTGCTCATCAACCCCGCCTAACCAAAGGAGCGATTTACATGGTCAAGAGGCAGATTCCTCAGCCGGCCGAGATCTTCGAGCTGATGAAGTTCAAGAAGTTCGAACTCGACCCGAAGAAGCGCCGCTTGGAGAATGCGCTGACAATCGAGGACCTGCGCAAGATCGCGAAGCGCCGGACCCCGGCCGCGGCGTTCGACTACACGGATGGGGCCGCCGAGGGTGAGATCTCGATGGAGCGCTCGGTCCAGTCCTTCCGCGATATCGAGTTCCACCCCTCGATCCTCAAGGACGTCACGAACGTCGACACCTCGACCCAGATCATGGGCGGCAGCTCGGCCATGCCCTTCGGCATCGCGCCGACCGGCTTCACCCGACTCATGCAGACCGAGGGTGAGACCGCCGGCGCCGGAGCCGCGGGGGCTGCGGGCATCCCGTTCACGCTCTCGACGCTGGGCACGACCTCGATCGAGGACGTCAAGAAGACCAACCCGCACGGGCGCAATTGGTTCCAGCTCTATGTGATGAAGCAGCGCGACATCTCCTACGGCCTCGTCGAGCGGGCGAAGAACGCCGGGTTCGACACTCTCTTCTTCACCGTCGACGCCCCCGTCGCCGGCGCCCGACTGCGCGATACCCGCAACGGCTTCTCCATTCCGCCGCAGCTGACCCCGCAGACGATCCTCAACGCCATCCCGCGTCCCTGGTGGTGGTGGGACTTCCTGACCACCCCGAAGCTCGAGTTCGCCTCCCTGTCGGAGACCGGCGGAACGGTCGGCGAGCTCCTCGACTCGGCAATGGATCCCTCGATCGATTTCGACGACCTCGCCGAGATCCGTGCCATGTGGCCCGGTAAGTTCTCCGTCAAGGGCGTGCAGACGCTCGAGGACGCGAAGAAGCTCGCCGACCTCGGCGTCGACTCGATCGTCCTGTCCAACCACGGCGGACGTCAGCTCGACCGGGCACCCGTTCCCTTCGAGCTCCTCCCCGAGGTGGCTCGTGAGATCGGCAAGGACGTGGAGATCATCATCGACACCGGAATCCGCAACGGCGCCGACATCGTCGCCTCCCTGGCGCTCGGCGCGGACTTCACCCTCGTCGGCCGCGCCTACCTCTTCGGTCTCATGGCCGGCGGTCGGGAAGGCGTAGACCGGACGATCGAGATCCTCGGTGAGCAGGTCGAGCGCACCATGCGCCTGCTCCAGGTCGCCGATGTCTCCGAGCTCAACCCCTCACACGTGACCCAGCTGCGTCAGTTCAACCGCGACGAGCGCGCGGAGATCATCAGTTCCCGCCCGGCCAAGGGCTGATTCGCCGAGGCGGCCCCGCCGGGGTCAATCAGATCACCGAGGCGGCCCCGCCCGGAGAGCCCACGTGGCCCTTCCTGCACCAGTCCGGCGGCCGGCAGCGAGAAGTATCCCCGTTGCCGGCCGTCCGTTTCGGGTTCAGGTGTTCACTTGCCGAATTCGTCCTCGACGCGGTCGAGGACGTTCGTAGCGGAGTAATAGTCGAGTCGGAAGGAGTCGATGCCCATCGCGTAGACGGCATCGTTCTTCAGGGCCGGTGTGCTCTCGACGAGCGAGTTCTTCGCATACGACGCGGCGGTCTTCTCGTTCGCGTTGAACAGGAACACGGATTCGCCGGTGACGGCCTTCGACAGGTTCTCACCTGTGACTTCGACGATATCGGCGCGTTTGCCCATCTCGCCCTGGCCGGCTGTGCCTTCGGGGACCTCGGCGAGTTCGAAGCCGACCTCTTGGAGGAGCTTGCCCTGCGCGGATTCCGGTGTCCAGATGTTCGCGCTCGCCCCGGATCCTCCGCCCTTGGCCTTCTCGTTGAAGATCATGCCGGTGACCGGCTGACCTGGAGCATCAATGGCGGATCTGACCTCCTCGGCGCGGGAGCCGAATTCGTCGTTGACCTACTTCGCCTCAACCTCGTGGCCGGTCACCTCGCCGAGTTTGGTGGTGACCTCCTGCCAGTCCTTGTCGCCGTAGTCGATGACGACGGTCGGGGCGATGTCGCTGAGCTGGTCGTAGATGGCGTTCGCTGAATCTTGGCCGGTCTTCGAGACCACGATGAGATCGGGTTCCTCGGCGAGCACGGCCTCGACATCGGGGTCGCCCTGATAGAGGGCCTTGACGTCCTTCTCCTTCGCGACGTCGCTCCACTGTGTGAAGAAGCCCTGGTCGTCGGCGACGGGAGAGTTGGGCATAGTGGCGCCGGAGGCAGTGACCGGTGCGTCAACGGCGAGGAGGCTGCCGGTGAGGGTCACCGAGGTGGAGACGATCGATTCGGGTGCCTCGTTGATGGTCACTTCGCGGCCGGTATCGTCCGTGATCGTCAGGGGCCATTGACCGTCGGCGGCGGCATTGCCGGATTCGGAGGAGCCGGACCCGCCGCAGGCGCTGAGGCTGAGGGCGGCGATGAGGGTGACTGCGGCAGATACGCGTGTGCTGCCGAGCTTGACGGGGGACATGGGGGCCTTACGAGAATGTTCGCTTGCTTAGATGAGCCTAACCTAAGTAGGCCCGGGAAACTGCATCGGTGGTGAGATTCTGCGGAAGGTGCGGCATGTCGATCGGGGGTGAACACTTAGGGTAGGCTCATCTTCGTGAAATCGACTCTGAAGAATCGGGCGGTCGCCGTGGCAGCCTCCGCTATGACCATTGCCCTGCTCGCTGCCGGCTGTGCCGCCGAGGACGACAAGGGTGCCGATGGCGACGTCGGCAACAAAGATGTCGCGACAGGAGGCGAGGCCTTCGGCACGGCTGATGAGGAGACTGCGAAGCTCGGCAGCGATGCCGAGGACGGGGTCTTCCCGCGGACGGTCAAGCATGCCAATGGCACCACGGAGATCGAGAAGAAGCCCGAGCGCGTCGTCGTTCTCGACACGGGAGAGCTAGACGATGTCCTATCGCTGGGCATCAAGCCCGTCGGCATGGTGACGACCGAAGGTGCCAGCCCGGTGCCGAGCTATCTCGAAGACCAGGTCAAGGGAGTCGAGACGGTCGGCACGATTCAGGAGCTTGATCTTGAGAAGATCGCCTCACTCGAGCCCGACCTCATCCTCGGCAGCCAACTGCGCGCCGACAAACTCTATGACGAACTCGACTCCATTGCCCCGACGGTGTTCTCGATTCGTCCCGGCTTCCCGTGGAAGGAGAACTTCCGCCTCGTCGGTGAGGCGATGGGCATGGAAGACGAGACGACGAATGAGCTTGAGGAATACGCTCGCGAGGCTGGGGAGCTCAAGGACTCCGTCGACGGCGACCCGACGATCTCGCTCGTGCGTTTCATGCCTGGCCGCCTCCGTCTGTACGCGAATCAGTCGCTCATCGGAGTCATCCTCCACGATGCCGGGTTCAAGCGTCCGAAGAACCAGGACGTCGACGAGCTCGCCGTCGAGATCTCCCCGGAGAACCTCGACCAGGCGGCCGGCGACTATGTCTTCTACACCAGCTACGGCGATCCGGAGGCGACCGGGGAGAAGAAGGCACTCGAATCGAGCCAATGGAAGGGTCTCGACGCGGTCAAGGACGGCAAGGTCATCCGCGTCAATGACGATGTCTGGTTCCTCGGCCTCGGTCCGACCGGGGCCGGTCAGATCCTCGACGATCTGGAGGACCACCTCGGCGAGTGAATCTCCGAGGGACTTCGCAGTGACGGCGAAGAAATCGCCTCTATGCTGACTCTCAATATCTGACTCGGAGAGGTCACCATGGGATCAGCAGTCCAGGCGAGAGGCGACGACGGGAGCGTCGGGCAGCTCGACCGTTACGCAGGAGAGCGCGAAGGCGGCGGCGCATCGGACGGTGCTGGTGCGACTCCTCTCATTGTCATCGCCGGGGTTCCCGGGGCGGGCAAGACGGAGGCGCTCAGAGTATTACGAGGCCGATCACCTCAGGTGCGGTCGGCGGACCCGGAGAACCTGCGACGTCGGCTGCGTCAGTGGATGCCGTGGTTGCCGTACGCGCTTGTCCGGCCGATTCTTCACACTATTGCCCATCTCTGCGTGCTCGCGCTCATGCTCAACAAGTGCGGCAGACCGCTGGTCATCCATGATCCGGGCACCCGCCGATGGAGTCGCCGACTCATTGTGGGCCTTGCAGGGATTCTCGGATATCGACCGATGATCGTCTTCATCGATACGGATCGAGAGTCCGCGCTTCGTGGTCAGGAGCAGCGGAAGAGGGTCGTGAGACGACGCGCCTTCGACCGTCATTGGAGGCGCTGGGTCGAGCTGCGCGAACGCGTCCTTCGTGGTGACAGCCTCGGTGACGGTGAGCCTTGGGGTCGTGTCGTGCTGTCGCATCGGGACGCTGTTGTCGATGATGTTCTCGGCCTGCTCGATGCCACAGCGGCTGTCTGAAAAGAAATCCTCTCCCGCCGGAATAAAACCATCCTCAGCAAAGTTGAGTCTGATGTACGCAACTTTGATGAGGCCGACTTGACGGTCGGAACCTCGAAGAGAATACTTGAGTCCGGTTGGCTCAATGTGTGCGGTCGAGTGGTTCTGACTCAAGAACCGGAGCCGCCCGATCGCACACATTCGAGTCGCATGAACTCACGATCTGTAAGGAGAGAAAACTATGGCACGTGCAGTCGGAATCGACCTCGGAACCACGAACTCCGTCGTCACCGTCCTCGAGGGCGGCGACCCGAAGGTCATCGCAAATGCGGAAGGCGGTCGCACAACCCCGTCCGTCGTCGCAGTCAACAAGAACGGCGACTCCCTCGTCGGTGAGATCGCCAAGCGCCAGGCCGTCACGAACATCAAGAACACAGTCGCATCGGTCAAGCGCCACATGGGCACCGATTGGTCCACCGAGATCGGCGGCAAGAAGATGACGGCCCCCGAGGTTTCGGCACGCATCCTCCAGAAGCTCAAGCACGACGCCGAAGAGTACCTGCAGGAGAAGGTCACCGACGCGGTGATCACCGTTCCCGCATACTTCAACGATGCTGAGCGCCAGGCAACCAAGGACGCCGGTGAGATCGCCGGCCTCAATGTCTCGCGCATCATCAACGAGCCCACCGCTGCCGCTCTTGCCTACGGCCTCGAGCGCGGCAAGGAAGACGAGCTCATCCTCGTCTTCGACCTCGGTGGCGGTACCTTCGACGTCTCCCTGCTGGAAGTCGGCAAGGACGAAGACGACTTCTCCACCATTCAGGTCCGTGCGACCTCCGGTGACAACCGCCTCGGCGGTGACGACTGGGATCAGCGCATCGTCGACTGGCTGGTCGAGCAGGTCAAGAACAACTACGGCGTGGACCTGACCAAGGATGCCACCGCTCTGCAGCGCCTCAAGGAAGCCGCAGAGCAGGCCAAGAAGGAACTGTCCTCGGCCACCAGCACGAACATCTCGCTGCAGTACCTGTCGATGAGCGAGAACGGACCCATCCACCTGGATGAGACCCTCACCCGTGCGAAGTTCGAGGACCTGACCAAGGACCTCCTCGAGCGCACCAAGGCTCCGTTCCACGCAGTCATGAAGGACGCCGGCGTCTCCGTCAGCGACATCGACCACGTCGTCCTCGTCGGCGGTTCGACCCGTATGCCCGGCGTCTCCGCCGTCGTCACCGAACTCACCGGAGGCAAGGAGCCCAACAAGGGCGTCAACCCCGATGAGGTCGTCGCCATCGGCGCCGCCGTCCAGGCCGGTGTCCTCGTGGGTGAGCGCAAGGACGTCCTGCTCATCGACGTCACCCCGCTCTCGCTCGGACTCGAGACCAAGGGCGGCGTGATGACCAAGCTCATCGAGCGCAACACTCCGATCCCGACCAAGCGTTCGGAGACTTTCACCACCGCTGAGGACAACCAGCCCTCCGTGTCGATCCAGGTATTCCAGGGTGAGCGTGAGTTCACTCGCGACAACAAGAACCTCGGCACCTTCGAGCTGACCGGCATCGCGCCGGCTCCGCGCGGTGTGCCGCAGATCGAGGTCGCCTTCGACATCGACGCCAACGGCATCGTCCACGTGTCGGCCACCGACAAGGGCACCGGCACCGAGCAGTCGATGACGATCACCGGCGGTTCCGCACTGCCGAAGGAAGACATCGACCGCATGGTCCGCGAGGCCGAGGAGCACGCTGAAGAGGACAAGAAGCGCCGTGAGGCTGCCGACGTCCGCAACAACGCGGAGAACCTCGCCTACCAGACCGAGAAGCTGCTGACCGACAACGCCGACAAGCTGCCGGAAGAGCTCAAGACCGAGATGCAGGGCGACGTCGACGCCGTCAAGGAAGCCCTCAAGGGTGAAGACGACGACGCCGTGAAGAGCGCCTACGACAAGCTCGTGGAGAACCAGCAGAAGATCGGCGAAGCCATCTACAGCCAGCAGGGCGGTGCCGAAGGCGCCGAAGCTGCCGGTGAGGGCGCAGCCGATGCAAGCGCCGACGACGATGTCGTCGACGCAGAAGTTGTCGACGAAGAGGATGAGGAGAAGAAGTAATGACTGCCGAGGGCAACGACAAGTCGTCCGAGGAGCCAGGCTTCACCTTCAGTGACAAGCGCCGGGTCGATCCGAACACCGGTGAGGTCCGTCCCGAGGCCGACGCCCAGTCGGCCTCGGCCGGGGCCGGCGAGGAGCCGACCGCGGACCCGAATGCCGAACAGGCTGCCGCGGCCGATGCCAGCGACCTCGGTGTGGACATCCCGTCCGATGCCTCGGGTCTCGAGGACATCGAGCCGGAGGCCGAGCCCGAACCGGGTTCGGAGGCAGCGGGATACCTGGCCGACCTCAAGCGCATCAACGCCGAATATGCGGCCTACCGGATGCGGGCCGACCGCGAACGTGAGCGTGCGGCACTCGGCGGCACGATCAAGGTGGTCGAGGCCCTGATTCCCGTGCTCGACGAGGTCAAGCTCGCTCGCGATAACGGCGATGTCACCGGGCCTTTCGAGACCCACGTGAACAAGCTGGTCGAATCGCTGAACAAGCTCGGCGTCGAGCAGTACGGAGAGGTCGGCGACGAGTTCGATCCGAACATCCACGAGGCGCTCATGCAGCAGCCTTCGGACGAGGTCGAGAATCCGACGCTCTTCCTGGTCATGCAGCCGGGCTACCGGATCGGGGAGCGCATCATCCGCGCCGCCCGCGTCGGTGTCCAGCAGCCGGAGGACTGAGCAGCGACCACGATCGCCGAGGCGGCCGCCCGCCCCGCACGCCGGTTCACCGACGTACGGGGCCGGGGAACCGCCTCGGCGGCGGTCCGGATCTTCGGGGCATCGCCCCGGGGATGCGGATTGTGAGAGGACAAGTGAATACCCTGATGACAGGATTGATTGGAAGGAAAGGAGGTGCCAGGTGAATACCGGACCTCAGAATGATTGGTTCGACAAGGACTTCTACAAAACCCTCGGCGTCTCCAAGGACGCTTCCGACGCCGAGATCAAGAAGGCCTATCGCAAGCTCGCGCGCAAGTATCACCCGGACGCCAACCCCGGTGATGAGAAGGCCGAGGAGAAGTTCAAGGAGATCGGCCAGGCCCACCAGGTGCTCTCCGACAAGGAGTCCCGGGCCCAGTACGATCAGGTCCGCGCCATGGGCGGCGGCGCCAGGTTCAGCGCCGGTTCCGGTGGACCCGGCGGGGCTGCCGGCGGCGGATTCGACGACGTGTTCTCCGACCTCTTCGGAGGCGGCGGACGTACGCGGACCCGCACGACCTACGGCGGTGGGGGAGACGTTCCCCCGGACCTGGCGGATCTGCTCGGCGGATTCGGTGGAGGTTTCGGCGGTGGCGGCGGATACGGCGGCTACCAGCCTCCGGTCAAGGGCGGCGACATCAAGTCGAGCACGACGCTGTCGTTCACCGAAGCCATCGACGGCGCCTCGGTGAAGCTGAACATGCCCGGCGGGAAGCCGCTGACCGTGCGCACCCCGATCGGGTCAAGGACGGGCAGAAGATCCGCCTGGCCGGCAAGGGCAAGACCAGCCCCAACGGCGGCGAGCCCGGTGATGTCATCCTCACCGTGCACGTGAGTCCGCACCCGGTCTTCACCCGCGATGGTGACAACCTGCGGATGGAACTGCCGATCAGCTTCGACGAGGCGGCCCTCGGCGCCGAGGTCAAGGTGCCGACCCTGGGCGGAATGCCCGTCAAGGTCAAGGTCGCACCGGGGACACCCTCGGGACGGACCCTGCGCGTGCGGGGCAAAGGTGTGAAGACGAAGAAGGGCTCCGGCGATCTGCTGGCGACAGTCGAGATCGTGGTGCCGAAGAATCTGTCCAAGGAAGCCAAGCAGGCAGTCGAGTCGTTCAAGGCCGCCACCGAAGGTGAGGATCCACGCGCCGACTTGCTGGACAAAGCCAAGGCCAGCTGAGGTGGTGAATCACATTGCACATTTCATCGAGTGCGGCGGTGTATGTCATCTCGGTGGCCGCGGATCTGGCGGGCATGCACCCGCAGACGCTGCGGCAGTATGACCGACTGGGTCTCGTCTCTCCGGAACGCACTGCGGGCCGGGGCCGGCGTTATTCCGGGAAGGACATCGCCAAGCTGCGACTGATCCAGCAGCTGTCGCAGGACGAGGGAGTCAACCTCGTCGGGATCAAGAAGATCATCGACCTGCAGAATCAGGTCGATGCGCTCAAGAGCCGCAACGAGGAGCTTGAGGACGAGGTTCGGGCACGCCGGTCGGCGCAGGAACGCGATGCGCGTGTCTTCGCGGCCGGAACCGTGGGCGGAGACGTCGTCTCGATCTCGAGGGGACGACGCCCACAGGGTCGCCCTGAGCCGGGAGCTCTGGTGCTGTACAACCGGTACCGACGCGGCTGATCCCGACGAGGCCCGACTGGGACGCTGAGAACAGCGTCGAGGCGGAGTGCGGACCGAACTTTCGGTGCGCACTCCGCCTTTTCGCGTTGCTCGACGAATCCAGTTCATTGCGGCGCAGAAAAGTACACGTGTTGTGCGACACTGACTCTGTGAACGAGAAAGAGAAGGTTCGACAGGTCGCCGACAGTGCCGATTCGGCGGCTCAGGAAGTCGCGGACAGCCGCTGGTTCGAGCGTGTGGCCCGCGCGGGCTTCATTGCCAACGGGTTGGTCCATGCGATCCTCGGTGCGACGGCCGTGACGATCGGCCTGGGGCAGGGCGGCGAAGCCGACCAGGCGGGAGCGGTCGGACAGATCGCTTCACAGCCCTTCGGCCTGGTGCTGATCGTGATCTGCTTCCTCGGCTGTGCGCTGATGGCGTTGTGGTGCTTGGTCAACGCGTTCTTCGGTGCGTCGTCGCTGCGCGGTGCCGGAACTCGCGACCCGGAGGAGAAGCAGGGGAGGAAACAGTGGATCGACTTCTTCTCGACGGTCGGTTCTGCCATTGCCTATGTGGTGGTTGCCGCGACCTTCTCCCAGTTCGTCTTCGGCGGAGGATCGGACTCGGGCAAAGCGAGCTCACAGGCCTCGACGACCGTGGCGAAGGCCCCGGGCGGACTGTATATCCTCATGGCTGCCGGCGCCGTGATTGCGCTCATCGGCATCGTGTTCTGTATCAATGGTCTGCGCCGGAAGTGGAAAGATGAACTTGGTCGGCCGCGCAGCGCGTTCACCCGCTTCCTCGTCGGGTTCACCGGTGTTGTCGGGTATCTGGGCAAAGGTGCGACGCTGCTGTCGGTGGGCATCCTCATCGTGGTGTCTGCGGCGACCGGTGATCCGGAGGAGTTCACTGGTATCGACGGTGCGCTCAAGGGCATGCGCGATCAGCCGTTCGGGCCGTACCTGCTGTTGGCGGTGGGCTTGGGCCTGGTCCTCTACGGAGTCTTCCTCGCCCTGCGCTCTAGGTACGACCGCATGGATTGAGCAGTCTTCTGATTCGTCTGCTTCGCTGCAGCACAGAGAAGAAGGGCGCGAACCCGGTTGGGTTCGCGCCCTTTTCGACTCACGCCCAGCTCAGTCGAGCCAGCACGCTCTCAGGTCAGTCGCTCTCAGATCTCTGCGGGATCCTGGGCGACCTTCTTGCGACGCATGGTCATGGCGACCGCGACCCCACCGATGAGGAGGAGGCCGGCGCCGCCGACGAGGCCGGTCAGCTCGGTACCGGTGCGGGGCAGGTCGCCCCCGTTGCCGGCATCTCCGTTGTCGCCATCTTCGCTTCCGCCGTTGCCGTCTTCATTGCCGTCGCCGCCACCAGCGTTGGGGTCTTCCTCGACCGAGAAGTCACCGGTCAGTTCGTCATCGCCGCAGGTGACGGTGACGTCGTAATCGCCGACGTAAGCCGAGGCGTTGGAAGCGCTGGTGCCGTAGACGTTGACGTTGGCCTTGCCCTCGTCGTCAGCCTGGACGGTCTTGTCGAAGGCGGTGACGCTCGACTCGCCCTTGGGGTTGACGAGGAAGCGGACGTCTTCACCGGGTTCGCAGCTCTCGACGGCGAGGGTGACGCCCTTGTCTTCCTGGACGAAGTCAGCAGGCGTGATCGACTCGGGGGAGACGGTCAGCTTGGCTTCTTCGACCGGAGCGGATGGCTCTTCGGTCTCGTCTTCGGTGATGGTGAAGTCCTGAGCCGGGGACCTGGTCTCGGCTTCGGGGTCGAATGCCCAGACTGAGTAGTCGCCGGCGGGGAGGTCGCCATCGCCTTCGAACTTCAGTGTTGTGGAGAACTTTCCTTCGTCGTCAGTCGTGATTTGCTTGGTGGCGAAGGGCGACTGTGCGTTTCCACCGACGACGTTGATTGCGGCATCCGGAGCGAATCCTTCACCGGTGACCTTGACACCGTTCTCCGCAAACTCGCTCTCCGTGAACTTGTCGGCGTTGAGCGAGACCTTCGGGTCGACCTCGGGAGCCTCGGGCTCGTCTGTGTCGTCGACGACGGAGAAGCTCAGCCCGTCATAGGTGCGCTCCTCGCCATCGCGAGTGATCGTGACGGAGAAATCGACCGTACCGTTCGAGATGTCCTCGGCGGGCTGAGTGGAGTAGATGTTGTATTCGAAGGTATCGCCCTCAGCAGTTCCAGCTTCGCCGGTGAGCGAATCCGAGATCTTGTCTCCGGCTTCAAGGCCGGTGATCGTGACGACGATTCCCTCTTCCTTGTTGGCGAGATCTTCGGCGGTGATTTCCTTGGGGGAGGTCGTCACCTTCGCCTCGATAGCCTGTGCTTCAGACGGAGTGCTCTCCTGGGCATCGCCGGAGTTCTTGACGACAGTGTGCGCGTAGCTGTCCGAGCTTGGAGCAGCGATGACTGGGGATGCAGCCAGGCCGGTGATGGCGATGGCCACCGCGGGTGCGAGGGCGAGCTTCTTCATGTATTTCCTTAGAAAATTACAGCTGGGTGTGAAGTATTACGAATGTAACAGTAATGCAACATTCACCACACGCATAGTTGTGTTCGTTTTGTTCAGCACTGACTTCGGCCCCGTCGCAGAGTTCATTGTCCATTCACCTGGGAGCACCGATTCGTCTCAGACGGCAGAACAGACGAAGGGGCGGCTCAGCGTGTGCTGAGCCGCCCCTCCGAATCGATCCAGGCTGTCCGCCTGGCTCGGATCAGAAGCTCGTAGGAGTCTGTCCGAATTTGTTCTTGCGGCCGGTCAGTGCGATCGCTGCACCACCGACGAGGAGAAGCAGGGCTCCCGTCGTCAGCCCGCCGAGGTCGGCACCGGTGCGAGGCAGCTGGCTGCCGTCGTCTCCACCGTTGCCGGCATTTCCGTTGTCGCCGCCTCCGGAGCCGCCGCCGTTGGCACCTTCGGTGACCGTGAAGGAGTCCTTCATGGTGTCATCGCCGCAGGTCGCGGTTGCGGTGTAAGCACCGACATAGGCGGAGACATCCGATGAGGTGCCGAAGACGTTGACCGAGGCATTGCCTTCGTCGTCAGCCGTGACGGTGTTCTCGTAGGCCGTGACGTTGATGCCCTTCGGGTTGACTTCGAAGTGGACATCGGCGCCGGGCTCGCAGTTCTCGACGGCGAGGGTGACGCCCTTCTTCTCATTGGCGAAGTCCGCCGCCTCGATCGTCTTCGGCGAAACCGTGAAGGAAGCCTCGGCTGGAGCTTCGGTCTCGCCATCGTCTCCGTCGTCGCTGTCATCCTTGCCGTCGTCATTGCCGTCTTCGTTGCCGTCGTCCCCGTCGTCTTCGCCGACAACGTTGATGGTGCCGTTGAGGGTCTCCGACTCGGTGCCTTCGCGGTCGATGGTGACAGTGAATGGCACCTCGCCGACCTCGAGGTTCGCGGGGTCGCCCTCGTACCAGAGGTGGAGCTCGTAGTCGCCGTCAGCTTCTGCGGTCTCAGTCTCGCCGGTGAGCGAGTCCTTGATCTTGTCGCCCTTCTTCACGCCGGAGACAGTGACCGTCAAGCCCTTGTCCCTGTTGGCGAGATCCTCGGCGGTGATCTCCTTGGGTTCGACCTTCAGTGAGGCATCGATCGGATCGACAGCGTCGTCTTCGGTGATGGTGAGGTCCTGAGCCGGGGAGTTGGTTTCGGACTCCTGGTCGACGCCCCAGACGGAGTAATCGCCGGCCGGAAGTGCTTCGTCGCCCTCGAACTTCAGGGTTGCGGAGATCTCGCCGTCGGCGTTGGCTTCGACTTCCTGGGTCGCGAAGGGCGACGTTGCGTTGCCGCCGACGACGGTGACCTTGCTGTTCGGGGTGAAGCCCTCACCGGTGACCTCGATGCCGTTCTCGTCGAAATCGCTCTGCGAGATCTCGGTGGTGTTGAGCGAGACCGTCGGTTCGGGCTCTGCCTGAGCATCGACCTCGGCGGCGCCGGTGAGGGTCTTGGTGTCGGCGTCTTCCCGCTCTACCTGGACTGCGAAGGAAACCGACTCCTGCGAGACCTCAGAGGCGGAACGCAGCTTCATCGTCGCGGTCGAACCCTGAGCGGTGACGGCCGGGCCGGTCAGGCCGGACTTGGCGGCGACCTTGTCGCCCTTCTCCAGGCCGGTGACCTTGACGGTCACGCCGTCCTCGTGGAGCTCCGCGGCGGTGACTTCACCCGAGGTCACCTGCACCGAGGCGTTGATCGGGTTGGCCTCGTCCTCGGACTTATCGTCCTTGGCGTCCTTATCCTCGTCCTTGGGGGCAGGAGCGGGCTTCGGCTCGACCTTCTTCGGAGGCTTCTTTGCCTCGCCCTTCTTCTTCTCAGCGGCCTTCTTGGCAGCCTCGGCCTTTTCCTTGGCCTTCTTCTCGGCTGCCGCCTTCTCTGCGGCTGCCTTCTCCTCGGCTTCAGCCTTCTCAGCCGCGGCCTTCTTGGCCTCTTCCTTCTTCTTGGCTTCGGCCTTTTCGGCTTCAACCTTCTTCTGCTCGGCCTTCTGTGCGGAGGCCGACTGGGCGGACGTCGATTCCGCGGCAGCGACCGGGCTTGCGACAAGACCGGTGAACGCGAGCGCGACTGCCGGCGCGAGGATGATCTTCTTCATTGGAGTGCCTTCAATCTCTGTGGCGAGGGGTGTGATACGGCACTCATCCTAGGTTCTAAGGGTTTTCCAAACTATTTCTGTACGTTTTGTTCAGGTTTAAAAGCGGTAACACTTAGGTGAATTCCTTTAACCGTTTCGTGACCTACTCGGCGGTAAAAGCATGAGCGTCAGTGCCTCCTCGGCGAAAGGAGGCGTCGGCCGCTCGAATTCAGCGGTTCCGAACTAGACCGGCCACGCCTCGGCGCGGATCTGCTTGCGCTGTTCGACGGTGGGCACGCGGACGGTCAGGGCGGAGGGGTCGACCTCCATCTCGAGATAGGACGACTGACCCAGCGGGTCTCCGTCGATCTGGATATCGACCTCGTCACCGGCTTCGATGACGACCTTTCGGCACTTCCGGATGTTCGTGTGCAGCCCGCGCGAGGCCCGACGGCCGGCGATCGATGCAAGCACGCCGAGCCACTGACCGAGGTTCTTCGGGCTGACGATGAGCACGTCGAGCATGCCGTCGTCGATGACCGCCTGCGGCAGCAGCTGGATGCCTCCCTGCAATCGGCCGCAGTTGCCGCCGAGCACCGAACGCACCCTGGCCGAGATCCGATATTCGTCGTCGAACGTGACCTTGACATGACTGGGTTTGCCGGTGAGCTTCCGTGATCCCGCTTCGACGTAGGCGAGCCATCCGAGGCGGGCCTTGAGATCGTCGTTGGTATCGGCCATGACCGCAGCATCGAAGCCGAGTCCGGTCATCACGGTGAAGACATGGGTATCGCCGTCGGGGGCGATCTTCGCCGTCCCCACGTCGATCTCCCGGTTGCGTCCCCACAGAGCGATCCGCAGGGCCCACTCCGTCTTGTCGAGGACGAGATCGATATTGCGGGCGAGCAGATTCCCGGTTCCCAACGGCACGATCCCCAGCGGGGTGGAGGTTCCTGCCAGCGCCGAGGCGACCGCGCGGATGGTGCCGTCCCCACCAGCGGCGATGACGACGTCGACCCCGTCGTCGAGGGCACGGGCCGTGGCACCTTCGCCGGAATCGTTGGGCGTGGTCTCGAGCACGAGGGGAGGGTTCCACCCCTCGTAACGACAGATCGCCTCGGCGGTGGCAGCCAATTTGTGCACATCGGTCTTCGTGGGGTTGACAATGAGCGCGGCACGGTATCGGGCCGCATCATCGACCGCCTCGTCGGAGAGGTTCGGCGGGTGGGCGTAGCGTCTCATCGTATTGAGCGTGCGTCGCACGCCGTAGCGGCGGCCGGTGAGGAACGCGGCCACGAGCACGGCGAGGGCACCGATGACGATGACCCAGGTCATCAGGGGGTCCAACTCGATGATCATGTCCCAAATCTACCGCGTCGAAGTAGTGCGCAGGCTGAGTGCCGAATGTCGAAAACACGCCCGGCCCGTTAAGCTGAGAGGGTGATCGATCTAGCGCTTCTCAGAGACAACCCGGCCCTGTTCAAGGCATCGCAGGAGGCTCGCGGGGCATCCGTCGAGCTCATCGACGAAGTCATCGCCGCCGATTCCGCTCGTCGTGCGGCCATCACCGCCTTCGAAGACGCTCGTGCGGATCAGAAGTCGTTCTCCTCCCAGATCGCGAAGGCGTCGAAGGAGGACAAGCCGGCGCTCATCGCCGAGGGCAAGGCGAAGTCCGAGGCAGTGAAGTCACTGTCGGCCGAGTCCGAAGAAGCCACTTTCGCCTTCGACCAGCTCGTGTCGAAGGTCCCGAACCTCATCATCGACGGCATCCCTGCCGGCGGCGAAGAGAACTTCGTGACGCTCAAGACCGTCGGCGAGCCCCGCGACTTCACCCCTGACGGCTTCGAACCGCTCGATCACCTCGAGATCGGCGAGAAGCTGAAGGCCATCGACACGCAGCGGGGAACGAAAGTCTCCGGATCGCGTTTCCACTACCTCACCGGTTTCGGCGCGAAGCTGGAGATGGCTCTGCTCAACCTCGCCCGCGACGTCGCCGAGGAGGCCGGGTTCAGCCCGACCATCACCCCGACCCTCGTTCGTCCCGAGGTCATGCGCGGCACCGGGTTCCTCGGTGAGCACGCCGATGAGGTGTACCGTCTCGAAGCCGACGACCTGTTCCTCGTCGGCACCTCCGAGGTGCCCCTGGCCGGATACCACATGGACGAGATCATCGACCTCTCCGACGGCCCGCTGCGCTACGCTGGCATCTCCTCCTGCTACCGTCGCGAGGCCGGCTCCTACGGCAAGGACACCCGCGGAATCATCCGCGTCCACCAGTTCCAGAAGGTCGAGATGTTCGCCTACGTCCCGGTCGAGGACGCCGAAGCAGAACACGAGCGGATGCTGTCCCTGCAGGAGAAGATGCTCGGACTGTGCGAGCTGCCCTACCGGGTCATCGATACCGCTGCCGGCGACCTCGGTGATTCGGCCGCCCGCAAGTTCGACTGCGAAGCCTGGGTGCCGACTCAGGGCACCTACCGCGAGCTGACCTCGACGTCGAACTGCACGACGTTCCAGGCCCGTCGCCTGCAGATCCGCGAACGCCGCGACGGATCGACCCGCCCCGTCGCCACCCTCAACGGAACCATGGCCAACACCCGCTGGCTGGTGCCGATCCTCGAGAACCATCAGCAGGCGGACGGCTCGGTCACGGTGCCCGAAGCACTGCGGCCCTACCTCGGCGGGATGACCGCACAGGGACCGGAAGGACCGCGCTACTGAGCCTGTGCCGGGACGCGGGGCACTGACCGTGCTGCGGAACTCGGCGGGACTCGGTTGGGTTCGGTCGCCTCGGCGCCGGGAAGAACGACGACAAGAAGATATACGCATACGTTGGGAGACACATTGACCCCGCACCTCATCGCACTCGATGTCGACGGCACGATCGTCGGCTACGACGGAACCCTGTCGGAGTCGGTGAAGCAGGTGCTCGATCGGCTCGCCGAGGAGGGGCACCACCTTGTGATCTCCACCGGCCGTGCCCTGCCGGGCGCGCTTGAGGTCGTCCATGCGCTCGACCTCAAGCACGGCTTCATCGTGTGCTCGAACGGATCCGTCGTCGCCCGCCTCGACCCGGAGCTGCCGTTGGGGTGGGAGCTGCACCATGTCGTGTCCTTCGACCCGAAAGATGCGCTCGAGCAGATGCACGCGGCGCTGCCGACGGCGCTGTTCCTCGTCGAGGATCCGGACCTGCACCGATGGGCGTCCGGGGCGTTCCCGGTCGGCGAACTCGCCGAGTCCGACACCCTCGACATCGTCGACTTCGATGAACTGCTGACCAAGCGGGCCACCCGCATCGTCATGCGCGAGGTCAACGGCACCGCCGAGGAGTTCGCTGCCGCCGTGGACTCGCTCGGACTGCATGAGGTCAGCTATTCGGTGGGCTGGAGCAACTGGCTCGACATCGCCCCGGACGGGGTCTCGAAGGCCAGCGGTCTGGAGATCGTGGCCGAGGAACTCGGAGTCAAGCACGCCCACACCGTGGGAGCCGGAGACGGACTCAACGACCTCGAGATGATCGAATGGGTCGAACACGGAATCGTCATGGGCCAGTCGAAGGACGAGCTCAAGGTGCTCGCGAGCGTGGTCACCGACTCGATCGACGACGACGGCCTCGCCGTGGCTCTGGTCGACTACTTCGGCATGGACACCGCACTCCTCGAAGCAGAGGGCACCACGAACACCCGCCCCTAATTACTACCTGACGGCGGCCCAGCAACCTCGCGCGAGGTTGCTGGGCCGCCGTCACGTAGTAATTAGGAGTCGTTGGGGCGGGAGTCTAAGACGGCGTCGAGGTAGCGGGCGACTCCGTCGTCGTCGACTTCGTCGGTGACTGCCGCGGCGATCGCCTTGACCGAACCCAGTGCATTGCCCATCGCGACTCCGTGCCCGGCCCACGACAGCATCTCGATGTCATTGGGCATATCTCCGAACGCCATCACCTGCGCCCGCGCCACTCCGAGGAGGTCGCACAGATCCGACAGAGTCTTCGCCTTCGTGATTCCATGCGGTGCCAGTTCGACGAGCCCGTTGTCCGGCTCGGAGAACGAGGCATGACATGTGCCGTCGACGAGCGGATCGATGAGGTCGTGCATCGCCTGCGAATCGTTCGTCTCCAGACGCACGAGCACCTTGACGACGTCCTCTCCGGCGAGTTCGGAGACATCGTCGATGATCCGGGCCTCACGCGGTCGGCCGGTGACGAACTCCCGGTCGATGAAACCGCCGTTGAGAGTCTCGTAGGCGAACCGAGCCTCGGGATGATCGACGCGGACCGCCGCGGTGATCTCCGCCAGCGTCTGTGCGTCGATGGTGTGGGCGTCGACGATGGACTGGGAGGCGATGTCGTAGACGACCGCACCGTTGACGCACACCACCCGACCGAGATCGGGGATCTGCTCGGCGATCGGCGCCAACCACCGCATCGGCCGCCCTGTGACGAGGACGAAGGGGATTCCCGCATCCTGGCAACGGTGGATCGCATCGATCGTGGCCGTCGATATCGGCTTCCAGTTCAGCAGCAGAGTGCCGTCGATATCGCTGGCGACGAGGCCGAGGTCAAAGTCATCCGGCGGCAGGATATCGGGGCTGATGGGAGGTCTCATGATGCCTCCACCCTAGCGAGAATCTCCCGCGCCCGCCCCAGCAGCTCCTCGGCATCCGTGATGAACCGAACCGTGGCCTCCGCACTCGAATCGATCGACCGTCCCGATGGCCCGTCCGACCGTGCCATCGACGCCGCGAGCACTGCTTCGCCGACCTTCGACGAGGCCTTCGTCAGCAGCTCCGGTGCGTCGCCGACGGCCTGCCGAACGGGTCCCGGCACCACCTGGCCGGTGACGGGATGGCGGGTGTGCAGGGTCGCGGTGAGGTCGTCGACGACGTCGACGAGTGCGTTGAGCCGGTGGGTGCCGTCGACGATGGCGTCGATCGGATCCTTCGCCGAGGCGGCCGTGGCCTCGCCGTCGGTTGATCCCGCCGAGGCGGCTGACGAGGTGGTGCTGTCACCGGAGTCCCGTGCTTCGTGGAGGGCCACCGCGGTGGTGTAGTACCGGTCGACGGCGCGGATGAAGCGGTCGCGGTTATGGCGCCACAGACCGGTGCCGAACCGGTCATCGTCCTTGACCGCGGTCGTCGCCTTCTTGCGCAGACCGGAGAAGAAGCGCTTCACAGATAGTTGCCGGTGCCGCGATCGTCGCGGTCCGACTTCGTCTTCTCGCCGGGCTGCCCGTCAGCCGGCGTCATTCCGGGCGGCACCATTCCCGGAGGCAGTTGGCCGCGACCGGCCATCTGCTGGGCCATAGCCTGCTGGGCCATGATCGCGGTCTGGATGCCGTGGAAGAGACCCTCGAGCCAGCCGACGAGCTGGGCCTGGGCGATCCGCAGCTCCGAGGTCGTCGGGGGACCGTCGGCCGAGTCGAAGGGCAGGTCGAGGCGTTCGAGCTCCTCGATGAGATCCTTCGACAGGCCCTCTTCGAGTTCGTCGATGGACCGACGGTGGATCTCGGCGAGACGTTCGCGTCCCTTCTCATCGAGCTCGGTGCCGCGGACTTCGTCGAGCAGCTGCTTGACCATGGTGCCGATGCGCATCACCTTCGCCGGTGACGAGACATCCGCCTGATCGTGCTGCGGCTTGGCGAGGCCGGCCTGCACTCCGTCGGCGTTCGACACACCGTTCGCGTTCTCCGCCTCGTGTGTGTTCGCAGCATCCGCGGTGCCCGTCGCGTCCGAGCCGCTCTGGACGCCGTCCGCGGACACGGGATTCTCAGTCATTGGTCATGCACCTTCCTCATCGACGATGAGCAGAACCTTGCCGATGTTCGTCCCGTCCTCGAGCGTCTGATGGGCACGGACGACGTCGGTCAACGGCATAGCTTCATGGATGATGGGGCGGATGTCTCCTGAGATCACGGCCGGCCACAGCTGCTCGGCTACCTCGGCGACGATGGCGATCTTCTGGTCCTTCGGCCGCGCCCGCAGAGTCGTGGCGGAGACTGACTTGCGCGGCTGCATGAGCCAGCCGAGGTTGATCTCGGTCTTCGTTCCGCCCTGCATGCCGATGATGACGAGGCGGCCGTCGGTGCCCAGAGCCTTGATATTGCGCTCGAGGTACTTCGCGCCGATGATGTCGAGGATGACATCGGCGCCGGTCGACCCGTCGTCGTGGGTGCAGATCTCGCGGACGCGGTCGACGAAGTCCTCTTCGCGGTAGTTGATGACGGCGTCGGCACCGAGTTCGCGGCAGAATTCGGCCTTCTTCTCGGAGCCGACGGTCACGACGATCTTCACGCCGAGGTGGCGCGCGATCTGGATGGCGGCCGTGCCGATGCCGGACCCGCCGCCGTGGACGAGCAGCCATTCGCCGGCCTGCACCTGCCCGCGGCCGACGATGTTCGACCAGACGGTCGACAGCACCTCGGGCAGGGCGGCCGCCTCGGTGAGGTCGAAGTCATCGGGAACGGGAAGCAGCTGACCTGCGGGAACGGGAACGTACTCGGCGTATCCGCCGCCTGAGAGCAGAGCCGCCACCCGGTCGCCGACGGACCAGCCGGTGACGTCGGCGCCGAGCCTCTCGATCGTGCCGGAGACCTCGAGTCCGGGAATCTCGGTGGCCCCGGGCGGGGGATCGTAGAATCCCCGTCGCTGCAGCAGGTCGGCTCGATTGACGCCGGCGGCATGGACGCGGACGAGGACCTCATCGGCGGCGATGTCGGGAGTCGGTTCGTCGGTGACCTGCAGGACCTCGGGGTCACCGGGGGAGGAGATCGTGATAGCGCGCATGCGTCCACTCTAGTAGCTGGGCGCGCGAGAGGGCAGGGGGCGCCGGGGCGCGGGAGCCGTTCGTGCTCATCGCTGCTGCCCGGCGAGTTCTGCGTCGGCGCTGTCGGACTCCGGCGGGTCCTTCGCCGCGCGACGCATCGCCGCGATTCCTTCGATCGAGACGAGGACGCTCGAGCCGATGATGACGATGTCGATGGCCAGAAGCAGCCAGTCCGGGCCGGCCGGGTCGGCGAACGAGACGAGCTGTTCGATCGCCGCCCAGAACGAGAGGACGAAGACGAACGCCAGCGGGATCAGAGCGGGCCAGGGATTGCGGCGCTTGCGGATGAGGACGACGGCGATGATGATCAGCGTGAGCGCGGCCAGCAGCTGATTGGTGGTGCCGAACAGCGGCCAGATGCGCATGCCGCCCTCTCCGCCCATTCCCTGCGAGAAGGTCAGACCGCCGCCGAGGACGAGCACCACGACAGTGGCGGGGACCTTCGGCAGTCGGATGTTCATGTTTCCGCCGATCTCTTGGACGACGTAACGCATCAGTCGGACCACCGAATCGAGCGTGGTCGCGGCGAACAGCACCGCCATCGTCGCCAGGACGGTGGCGCTCAACCCTGCGGGCAGTCCGATCCCGGTCTCGAGCAGCATGCCGCCTCCTTCGACGAACGATTGGACCCCGGCATCGCCGAACTTGCCGTAGATCTCTTCCCAGTCGGCGACTGTGCGGTAGCCGCCGGCGATCGCGAGAATGGCTCCCAGCGCCAGCATTCCCTCTCCGACAGCGCCGAAGTATCCGACGAATCGTGCATCGGTCTCCGTGTTGAGCTGTTTGGCGGTGGTCCCGGATGCGATGACCCCATGGAAACCCGAGATGGCTCCGCAGGCGATCGTGACGAAGAGAAGGGGGAGGATGCTCGGCGTGCCCGCGGGCAGATCGGTGTTGATGGCGGGAGCGACCAGTCCGTGTCCTGTGCCGAAGAGCGCCGAGGTGATGACGGCACCGTAGAGGAGGATGAGGGCGATGAAGAGCTGGACGCCGTTGATGTAGTCGCGAGGCTGCAGCAGCACCCAGACCGGCAGGACGGAAGCGATTCCGCAGTAGACGAGCAGGACGATGATCCACAGGGCCGTAGGTTCGAGGCCGAGGAAAGAGTCCGGCATCGACACCGGGAACCGGTCGCCGAGGAGGATGAGCGAATAGAGAGCGGCAACACCGACGATCGTGACGGGGATGAGAGGCCACCGCAGCCTGTAGATCGCAACACCGACAAGCAGCGCCACGCCGATGGCACCCCAGGAAGGGATCACTGCAGAGGGCAGGGCCACGAGCAGGTCGGTGATGACCACGGAGAACGCGGCGATGACCATGAACCCGAGAATGAAGATGACCAGGAGGAAGAGCGCAGCTCCGCGTCTGCCGATGTAGCGAGCCGACAGCGCCGCAATGGTCTGTCCCCTGTTCCTCGTCGAGGCCCATAGGGAGCCGAGGTCGTGCATTCCCGCGAAGAAGACCGTGCCGATCGTGACCCAGAGGAATGCGGGCAGCCATCCCCAGATCATTGCGATGGCGGGCCCCACGATGGGAGCGGCTCCTGCCACGGAGGTGAAGTGGTGGCCCCAGAGGACGAATCTGTTGGTGGGGACGTAGTCGACGTTGTCGCGCAGCTCGTGCGCCGGCGTTGTGAATCGGCTGTCGAGCCGGTAGATCCGTTTCGACAGGAACTTCGAGTAGAACAGGTATCCGAATGCGAAGATCGCGATTCCCAGCAGGAGAAGCAGAACGGGACTCATCGTTGAATTCCTTTCGGAGACTGGGCGACATCAGCGTCCTCGCCCTTCTGCAGGCGAGTTGTGACCCGGTCAGGGGACGGTTCTTAGTAGAATCCTAACAAGCCGTCGGCCCGCCGCCCGGTCCCTCAGGCGAAGAGCCGGAACATCGGCGAGTTCTGGTGCACGCGCTCGACCTCGATGTTCGAGGCCTCCATCCGCTCGAGCAGATTCGGCAGGTCTTCGGCATAGCCGAGCTGGATGCCGACGAACGCCGGTCCGGTCTCCCGGTCGGAGCGTTTGACGTACTCGAACATCGCGATGTCGTCCTCGGGTCCGAGCACCTCGTTGAGGAATCGGCGCAGGGCTCCGGGCTCCTGCGGGAAGTCGACGATGAAGTAGTGTTTGAGGCCTTCGTGGACGAGTGAGCGCTCCAGGATCTCCGGGTAGCGGGAGATGTCGTTGTTGCCGCCGGAGACCAGGCACACCACGGTCGATCCGGGTTCGATCGTGATCGGTTTGTCCGATTCCGGTCCTCCGATCCCGGCCGAGGCCAGGGCCCCGGAGGGTTCGGCGATGATTCCGTCGACCTGGTACATGTCGAGCATCTCGGTGGCCACTGCGCCCTCGGCGACGGGACGGATGTCGAGGCCGAGTTCGGCGATGACGTCGTAGGTGATGTTGCCGGCCCGGCGCACGGCGGTGCCGTCGGCGAAGCGGTCGATGTTCTCCAAGGTCACGGGGTGGCCGGCCTTGAGGGCGGCGATCATCGAGGCGGCTCCGGCGGGTTCGGCTCCGATGACCTTCGTGTTCGGCATCCGTTCGGCCGCATAGGCCGCGACTCCGGCGAGCACTCCGCCGCCGCCGACGGGCACGATGATGTAGTCCGGGTCGGTCTCGAGCTGGGCGTGGATCTCGGCTGCCACGGTGCCCTGACCTGCGATCGTGCGCATATCGTCGAAGGCCGAGACCAAGAGTGCCTGATTGCGTTCGGCGAACCGGTGCGCCAGCGCCGAGGCGTCATCGTAGGTGGAGCCGGCGATCTCGATCGTCACCTGCTCCCCGCCGAAGTGACGGACGCGTTCGATCTTCTGCTTCGGCGTCGTCTTCGGTACGAAGATGGTGCCCTGGATGCCCAGTTCCCTGCAGGCGCGGGCGAAGCCTTGGGCATGGTTGCCCGCCGAGGCGCAGACGACGCCGCGTGTGCGTTCGTCGGCATCGAGCTGGAGCATGAAGTTGAAGGCGCCGCGGATCTTGTAGGACCGCACCATCTGCAGGTCCTCGCGCTTGAGGTAGACCGTGGAACCGGTTGCGGTCGTCAACCGCTCGCAGATCTGAAGTGGCGACAGGATGACGGAATCGGAAATTCGCAGCGCAGCCGCCTCGACCTCGCCGGCGAGTGTGAGCTTCTGGGGAGTCATGTCTGTTTCAACCACCAGACTATTGTGCGCCCTTTGTCTTGCTATTTGGCAATTCGTATCGATATGAGGACCGTCGCCTGGTCATTGAGAACCCGCCTCGTACCTGCCTCGCGGCTACCTGAGCCCCGTGATTCGGCTCGCGACTTCGGGGTTTCGGGTGCGCCCTGGACCGCGAATACCCCATATCATGATTGGATGGAGGATGCCCGTAATCCCTTCTAGGAGACGTCATGGCCATCAGCAGTGAGCTCGAACAACTGTTAGCCAGCTGGATACCCCGACAGCCGTGGTTCCCCAAGCACGCAGCAGATTTCGGGACCGACCCCGACATCACCCCCATGTCGGTGGCCCGCGCCTTCACCTACACCGCAGAGGAGCTCGGCGGCTTCGCCGGTCTCGTGACCGTCATCTCCGTCGGCGACGGCCCCACCCTGCGCCGCCTCAACATCCCCCTGACCCTGCGCGGTGCCGAGGACATGCACCTGCGCCACGCTCTCATCGGCCGCGTCGACGACCTCGCGCTCGGCACCGTCTACGTCTACGACGGCGCCGCCGATCCCGTCTTCGTCAACCTCATGGCCGACGCGATCACGAAGCGCAAGGTCTTCGACGGCGGGCAGCTGTCCACCGAATCCCTGCGCCACAGCCAGGAGAAGACCGAGGCCCGGGACCGCGCGCCGATGCCGTTCCCGGTGACCGCGAACGGGGCGGCCGCCTCGGCGAATGGATCTACGAACACCGCCGCCGAGGCGGTCCCACCGAAGCCATCGATCGGTGACCTCACGGTGGGGGCGGAGGACGTCATGCCCGTCGAGATCCGCCCGATCGAGGTCTCGGACTCCGGGCAGCACAAGTCGACCGTCATCATTCACGACGAATACGAGCCGCTGGAGCTCGCGTTCTTCCGCGTCCTCGAGAACGGAATGCCGTCATCGCTGACGATCCCCGTCCTCCTCACCGAGGCGGGGTCGCGCAGCGTGCCCGAGGTCATCGGCTGGGGCTCGGGCCGCTGGTACGACATGTTCGAGGTCCAGGAGATGGAAGCGCCGATGGCGCTGCTCTCCCACGTCGATGTCGACGCCGAACCTGCATGGCGGGAGGCCGTGAACACGGTGTGCGCCGTCGACTCCGGTTCGATCGGGGCCTACAACGCCCACGCCGCGGAGATGGGTCGGCGCATCGGCGAACTCCACACCGACATGGCCGCCGAGTTCGGCGTCGTCGAAGGCGCCGGCGAACCGACGAAGCAGCTCGTGCAGAAGTGGGTGGAGCGCATCGACTGGGCGCTGGGTCGGGCTCCTCTGGCCCTGGATTCGCTTGTCCCGGAGCTGCGCGGCCACCGTGCCCGGCTGCAGGGACTCGAGACCATCGGCACCCTGCAGAAGATCCACGGCGAGCTGACGCTCGATCATGTGGTCAGCTCGTCGACCGACGGCTATTCGGTCGTGAAGTTCACGGACTCGACGAATTCGGATCCCAAGCCGGCCGCCTTTGACCTCGTGGCTCTGCTGCGCAGCATCGACTACGCCGCCGGATTCGCTCGTCTCCAGCGCACCGATGCGCTCGACTCCGAGGACGGCTCGCTGGTCGTCAGCGGCTTCGGCAATGATCCGGGAGCGCTGCGCGCGATCTTCGATTCGCCCGAATACCTCTGGGCCTCGCAGGTGCAGAACTCGCTGCTGTCCGGCTATTCGCGGGCACGCGGCGACAGCATCGGGCTGAGCGATCCCGTGCTGCGTGCGGCGCTTGTCGACCGGCTTCTCGTCGAGGTCGTCACCGAGCTGCGCAACCGTCCGAACTGGCTGTCCGTGCCGTTGGCCACGCTCACCCTCGTCCTCAAGGGCAAGCCCGCCCGCACCGAGGAGGCTGCTGAGACCCGCTCCAGCTGGGCGGAATCCGCTGAAGTGGGGTCCGATGCGGCCGAGGACTCACCTGCACCCGGCGACGCAGCCGGTGCTGCTGTTGCCGAGGGCTCGGATGCGGCCGCCGAGGGCTCAGACCCGGGGTCTGAGTCGAGTGACTCGTTCGCCGTGGCACCTGCAGCCGACGAGGCGACCGCCGCCGATTCGGAATCGGTCGCTGCCGCACCCCGCGGCACCTCTGGCGCCGTCGCGGCCGCGATCGCGAACTCGGACGCCGAGGACTCGCACGCCGATGACTTGGCAACCAACAAATCCGAAGCTGGTGAACCCGAAGCCGATGGTTCCGTGACCAGTGAGTCCGAAGCCGGCGCCCCCGGTGTCGACGAGGTCGAAGTCGCCGATACCGCGGAGAACACCGTTGACGCGGTCGCGGATCCCGACATCGACGATGTCGAGGACTCCACCGTGGTCCCGCCCCAGATCGATGCGCCCGAAGGCGCTCCAGCTCCTGCTGAAGACGAAGAATTCGTCGACGAGGAAGAATCGGAAGCTCCGGTCCGAAGAGTCCCGGCTTCGTTCGCTGCGCGCGGCGCCACCTCGGAGGACGCCGACAGCACCGGACACGAATCGCAGCCGACCAAGCCGAAGGGCGCACCGAAGCTCGGCCATACGTGGAGCGAGCGTTCGCAGGACTCCGGCGGCGACCGCGGAACATTCGGCGAGCAGATACCCGAGCGGCCGGACAAGAGTCGCGACGATTCCGCGGCACGGCTCGACGAATCAACGGACAAGTCCCGGGATGATTCGAAGCCTGCCGGCGGGTCCGTGTTCGACGACCTCCTGGGCACCGAGCGTAAGCGGAACCGGATGAAGAAGCGCAAGAAGGACTGAGCGCCTCTCCTGAACTGCCAATTGGCAGATGCTGTTGCGGTTGTGAGAAACTATGGTGGCTCGACCTCGCGTCGAGCAGGCCGGGTTCGCTCCATCGCTGTCAGGCATGGAAGAACCGAAGGAAGCGTGTCCGAGCGGCCGAAGGAGACGGTCTTGAAAACCGTTGTGCGGCAACCCCGCACCGTGGGTTCGAATCCCACCGCTTCCGCTCAATGGATAAGCCCCTGAGCTCTTCGTCAACAGCGAAGAGCTCAGGGGCTACTGCGTTCGCAATTGCTACCTGACGGCGGCCCAGCAACTCGCGCGAGGTTGCTGGGCCGCCGTCAGGTAGCAAGAAGGGTCAGCACTCGCGGCAAAGCCTCTGCTTCCGCTCGTTCAAGGCTGAGCGTGCTTTTCGCTGGGCAGACCTACCGGTAACCGCGCTTGGCCTTGAACGACGGCATTCCCGCGCTGGAGCGCTTGAACGACGGTCCGAGCGCTGCCGCCGCCAGTGCCGCTGCCGCAGACCGAGTCGCGCAGTCTCAATCCCGTACGGGTGCTTCCTGCTCGGGCCCGCGCAGGTGCGCATGCCTGCCGTCTCACTCGCGGACCGGCGCTCCCGGTTCGGGATCGCTGGAACCAGCGTGTGCCCCGGCGCCTTCGCCGGCATCCGGCACCTCGGGTTCGGACATCTCGGCGTCGGCTTCGAGGTCGTCGAAGCTGCGCACCGAACGTTTGAACCCGCGGGTCAGCACGGCCAGGTACACGATCCCGATCGCCAGCCACACGAGGCCGCCGATGAGCGCGGTCCCGTGCAGGCTCACCCACAGGATTCCTGTGAGGATCGCGCCGATGGCGGGCATCACGACGTAGGTGAACGCCGACCTGAAGTCCTTGACCTGCTTGGTCCGGAAGGCGTAGTGCGCAATGACCGTGAGGTTGACGAAGGTGAAGGCGATGAGCGCTCCGAAGTTGATGAGCGCCGAGATGAGTTCGAGGCTGAACGACATCGCGAAGAGGCACACCGCACCGACGAGCACGATATTGAATACCGGAGTGTGCGTCTTCGGGTTGATGTATCCGAAGGCCCTGCGCGGCAGCACCCCGTTGCGGCCCATTACGAGCATCATCCGCGACACCGATGCATGCGAGGCCAGCCCCGAGGCGGCGGTCGCAGCGAATGCCGCGGCCACGAAGAACAGCTGGAACAAGTGGCCGCCGGTGATCATGCCGATCTCCGGCAGCGGATCGTCGACGATGGTGAACTGCGAATTGTCGGGGAAGAGCAGCTGCGCGAAATAGCCGGCGACGAGGAAGATGAGACCGCCGGCGAGAACGGTGAGCATGATCGCCTTCGGCATGAGGCTGACGTGCTTCGCCTCGTTCGTGTACATCGTCACCGCATCGAAGCCGATGAACGAGAAGCACACGACGGTCGCACCGGTGAGAACCGCGCCGAGGTGGACGCCCTCATGGATGAACGGCTCCGGACTGAAGACGACTCCGGCCCCTTCGCCGGCGTTGAGCTGCATGACGGCGAGCACGCAGAACGTGGCGACGAGCACGACCGCGAAGACGAGGAGGATGCCGTTGATGTTCGCGGTGCCCCGCATCGAGGACAGGACGATGCCGGTCATGACGATCGTATAGACGACGACCCACACCCAGGCCGGGGCGTCGGGCACCATCGACTCCATATAGAGGCGGATGATGAGGCAGTTGACCATCGGCAGCAGCAGATAGTCCAGAAGTGAGGTCCACCCGACGAGGAAGCCGAGCGCCGGCGACATCGTCTCCCGTGTATAGGTGTACGCCGAGCCTGCGGTGGGGAAGACCTTGACCATCTTGCCGTAGCTGAAGGCCGTGAAGATCATGACGATGAGAGCAACGAGATACGCCGCTGGAACAGCTCCATTCGTCTGCTCCGAGACGATTCCGAAGGTGTCGAAGACGACCGTCGGCGTCATATACCCGAGTCCGAGTCCGACGATGGACCACAGCCCGAGGTTGCGCTTCAGTGAGCCAGAGGCAACCATATCAATCCTCCCCAATGAGTCCTGCCGCCCACCGGGCCGTCGATGTGGACATCGATGACCGGCCCGGAAGTGATGTGCGTCATGATCTTAACGCCCAAGGTACTGAAAACGAAACCATTGCCGAGGATCGGGACGGATATCAGTGTTAAATCGTGACCTTTCCGGTGAAAATCGTCAAATTCAGCAACGATATCGGTAGTCCCGGCAAAGGCTGCCGTGCCCAGTTATCGAACGAACCGTCAGCACTGGCGCGAAACAGAGTAGATTGCAGTCAACGGACAATGTGGCCCCACGAGAGGTGTGAGAGCAGTATGGCGATCGAAACGCTCAGTTCCCAGCAGTCGGCGGCATGGAAGGATCGAGTCCTGCCTCCGGTCGAACAGGTCGCCGAAGGTGTCTGGGCCCTCCCGGTGCCGATCCCGAACAACCCTCTCGTCTACACCTACTGCTATGCCCTCGCCGACGGCTCCGGCGTCGTCCTCATCGACCCGGGCTGGGATGGCAGGGACCAGTACCTGGCGCTCACCTCGGCGCTTAACAACCTCGGCTTCACGGTCGCCGACATCCACGGAATCGCCATCACCCACTACCACCGCGACCACATCGGGCTCGTACCCGCACTGCTCGCGAAGAACCCCGACGCCTGGGTCGCCATGCACGGCGAGGACCTGCGCGCGATCAAACGCTTCTACACCAACGCTGTCGACCTCGGCACCGGCATCGACCCCAACCTCAACATCGCCCGCGCCTACGGAGTCCCTGAGAACCGGTGGGCCGAAGTCGAAAGCCTCCAAGTCGGATCGAGCAAGGGCGGGTCGAAGGGCGACTCGATGGACCTGTACAGACAGGCGATGAGTCGACTGCCGGAGAACATCCACGTCCTCGATGACGGCACAGAGCTCCCTCTCGACGAGGGCCGAGTAACAGCTATGTGGACGCCCGGACACACCTACGGTCACTCGGCGTTCGTCCGCGACGAGGACAAACTGTTCTTCTCCGGTGACCACGTGTTGCCGACGATCACCCCGAACATCGGCCTCGATTCCGGGGCGATCACGCACAGCCTCGGCGATTATCTGCGCTCGCTGGAGAAGATCGGCGAGCTCGACGAGGACGTAGCGGTGCTGCCGGCCCACGGCTTCCGCTTCACCGGACTCCGTGATCGCAAGGTCGAACTCGTCGAACACCACCACGAGCGCCTCGGCGAGATCCGCGCCCGCATGGAGGCCACCGACGACCACAGCGTCTACTCGATCGCGGCGGGCCTGCATTGGTCCCGCGGCTTCGAGAGCCTGCACAACTTCAACCTCTTCGCCGCCCTTGCCGAAACCGCCGCGCACATGCATTATCTCGGTATCGACATCGGCGTCGGCTCTCTCGTCGGCAAGGACTGAGCCGGACCCGGCCCTAAGAAGAGGGACTGCAAGGAGGAACCAGCATGAGCACCGAATTCGTCCCCGCCGCCGAGGTGCGGCCCGTGACCTTCGCCGTCCACGCGAACGACCACATCGAGCGCGGTCGCCGGCGCGGTGAGGAGCTGCGCACGGGAATCGCGTCCACCCTGGACGCGTATCGGCGCTACTTCTCGCACCTGTCTATCACCGAGGCGGCCGTGGAGTCCGCAGCCGTATCGAGTTGGCGGCAGCTGCAGGTTTGGTGGCCGACCGGCGCCGAGGAGGTCGAAGCCGTCGCCGCCGGAGCGGGCATCGACGTCACGGAGCTCATGGAGATCATCGCCCGTACCGAGATCATGACCCAAGCTGAGGCCGCGCCGACCGAATGCTCGACCGTGAGCCACACCAGCCCGGGCGCCTCCGTGGCCGCGCAGAACTGGGATTGGGCGGCGGACTTCTCCACTCTGTGGCACTTCAACGATGTCGGTGCCGTGCCCGGTCAGCACCGGCATGTGGGTATCGCCGAGTTCGGAATGCTCGGCAAGATCGGTCTCAACGAGGCCGGCGTCGGCGTGCTGCTCAACATCCTCAAGCACACCGGCGACACGGCCGGGGGAGTGCCCATCCACATGATCCTCGCCCGGGTCCTGGCCGAAGCGGGCACCCTCGCCGAGGCGCTCGAGATCATCGACTCCGCCCAGACCTCATCGTCGTCGATCATCACCGTCATCACCGCCGAGGCGGCCGTCCAGGTCGAGATCGCCGGTGCACACATGCGCGAGCGCCGGGCCCGCGCGGTGCACGGGGCCGACGGGGAGACGGGGGAGTCCGGGTTCCTCATCCACACGAACCATTTCCTGCACCCCGATCTGCTCGACGGTGCGCTCGAGCTGCGCCCCGATTCGACCTCGCAGGAACGTTACCGTCACCTCGCCGAGGCGGTCGTGCGCTTCGAAGCCGAACGTGCGCTGTCGCGCGGCGGCAGGGCCGTCACGGTCGGAGATCTCACGAAACTGCTGACGACGGGACCGGGAGACGCGCCTGTGTGCTGCACTCCGGCGCCCGGCGCCGCCTACGGGGATCGTTCGGCGACCCTGGTCAGCGTGCGCATCGATCCCGCGCGCAGACAGATCGACCTCGCACCCGGCTCACCGGCCGACGGTCTGCACGGAAACCGCCGCTTCCAACTCTGAACCGGCGGCGGTCGTTCAGTCCTCGTCTGCTCCGTCCGCCGCACTGGCGGAATCATCGGAGCTCTCGTCCGCCTCGGCGGCTTCCTGCTCGCGCATCTCGATGACTGCGTCAAGGGCTGACGCGATCGCATCGTCGTTCTCCAGTGCGGCCTGGATGAGCCGCCACGGCACGAGATCGAGATTCTGATCGCCGATGACGAAGCGGATGAACGGCTGCTTGCTGCGCGGATCATCGGATTCGAGCCCGGCGCCGTAGCGCCACTGACCGAAGGCGATGCGGCGCACCGTCTCACCGATGAAGCGCATGGCGCCGGCAGTGAAGGGGGTCTCGTCCTCGGCGATCATGTCATCGGGGCCGTCGTAGCGGACCGCGACCTGCTTGCCCAGACGGGCAAGGCTCTCCCGGTCGAAGCCCCACGAACTCGGATCGGCCTGCTCCTGCGTCCAGGCCGCGATGCCCGGTTCGACGGTGCCGATGAAGCGGGTGAGGAATTCGACCTCCTCCTCGCTCGAGTTCTCGGCATTGAGCACACCGATGGAGAGCCCCGTGCACTTGCGCCTGGGCTGCCCATCCCCGCCGAGGAGCTCCCTGGCCTTCTCGAGCACCGCGGTGAACACCTCCGCGCTGCGCTGATCGACGGCGGCCAGCACGATGCCCACGAGCGGGATCGGCTCACCGGCGGCCGGGCCGTCGGCATTGTCGGGGCGGATGAACGGCATCCCGTTGCCTGTCGACTCGTCGTGGTCCCAGACCCCGCCGATCGCACGCAGATAGGTCTCGCCGAGGTAGCGGATGAGTCCTTCGAAGAAGCGGCGATTCTCCGGCTTGAGGATCTCTTCGGTGTTCGGGAACTTCGAGAGCACGAAGAGTTCGAGCATCGGCAGTGACTTCGGCCCGAAGTCCTTCGGGAACTTCACGGTCTCCCCGTCCTCCTTCTCGAAGGTCTCGGGGAGGTCGGCGAGGACGAACGCGCCGAGGCGGACGTCCATATTGTTGATGAAAGCAGAGAATTCGCGCTGGAGTTCGTTCACGGGCACCACCTTAGTGCCTCGAACCGATTCGTCGAGCGCGTTCAGGCCTCGTGATAGCGGCAGACTCGTTCAGCCATCGCTGTCGGGACAGAAGTCGATGAGGTGCATGAGGACCTCGACGATGAGGCTCGGATCGATGGCGACGTGCTCGTCCATCTTCTTCCCGGCCGCCGCAGTCAGGGCGATCCGGTTGAACACGGAGATGATGATCGTGAGGAAGTCGCCGATCGGCTGCTTCGTCATGGCGCCGGCGACGTCGAGGGCCGTGGTCACGAGTGCGGCCAGCCGGTCGAGCTGAGGGGCGTTGAGTTCGACATAGCGGGCGTGGAGATGCGGGATCCGCAGGCAGTAGAGCTCGATCTCCTGTTCCGTGATCGTTTCGGCCACGGTCTGCTTCTTCTCATTGAAGACATCGTCGATGAACTGCGTCATCAGAGCTTTGATCTCAGGCACCTCGGCAGTGGCCATGAGCTGCTCAGACCACCGCTGGATCGTGTCGTCGAGGCGATCGAGGTTCTCCGAGGTGCGCATCTCGATGATCGCGAGCACCAGATCGTCACGGCTGGAGAAGTTCGAATAGAACGCCCCTCGGGTCAGGCCTCCGGCCTCGCAGATCTCCTCGATCGAGGCGCCGTCGATGCCGCGCACGGCGAACACCGAGGTGCCGGCCTGAACGAGGGTGTATCGGGTCTGGCGTCTGCGTGGGCTGAGTTCGTCTGTGTTCATCGTCATTTCGCTGCGGTGGGGTCGGCGATGGCCAAGGTGGTGCAGTCGTCTGCGCCGACATCGGAGCCGACCGCGACGGTGGGGCGGAGAGCGAGGCGCCTGAGCATCTCATGGGAATCCCCGCTCAACCTGGGATCCATTTGCGTGGAATGTGGGCAGTGCACAACAATACAACACTGTATCCAATACACTTTTGTATCGAGGTTTTCGTGTCAACTTTCCTCTACGCCCTGGGCCGTCGTGCGTATCGGACCCCGTGGCGCTTCATCGCCGCGTGGCTGCTGATCTTCGTGCTCGTCGGAGCCGGAGTCGCCGCCTTCTCCAAGGACTTCGACAATGACTTCACACTCCCGGGTTCGGAGGCGCAGACCGCTCTGGACTCGATGAAGTCGACGTTCCCCGAAGCCGCCGGCGTCTCCGCCTCGGTGATCGTCGTCGCCGACGACGGCGATTCGGTGGAGGACGCGAAGTACAAGGACGCGATCGAAGACGAGATCGACCGCATCGAGGACCTCCCGCACGTCGACACGGTGACCTCCCCGTATTCCGATCTCGTCGAGGGCGCCATCAGCAAGGACGAGACGGCGGCCATGATCTCCGTCCAGTACGACGGCACTCAGCAGGACGTAGGGGAAGACGCCGGCGACAACCTCATCGAGGCCCTCGACCCGCTGCGCGACGCCCTGCCCGGAGCGCAGGTCGAAGGCGGCGGTGAGCTCTTCCAGATCACCGGTGTCGAGATCTCCTGGGTCGAAGGCATCGGCGTCGTCATCGCCTTCATCGTCCTCCTGCTCACCCTCGGGTCCTTCCGCGCCGCGGGAATGCCGCTGATCACCGCGCTCATCGGCGTCGGCATCTCCGTGCTGCTCATCGTCGGCGGCACCGCATTCGCGACGATCAACTCCTCATCGATCATGCTCGCGCTCATGCTCGGCCTGGCTGTGGGCATCGACTACGCACTCTTCATCGTCTCCCGCGCCCGCGACCTCCTCGCTGAAGGCCACGACCCCATCGAGGCGGCCGGTCGCGCCGTCGCGACTGCCGGATCCGCTGTCGTCTTCGCGGGCATGACCGTGATGATCGCACTCCTCGGCCTGTCCCTGGCCGGCATCCCCTTCCTCACGATCATGGGCATCGGGGCCTCCGGCTCCGTCGCCGTGGCCGTGATGATCTCCCTGACGATGGTCCCCGCCCTGCTGGGGCTCGCCAAATCCAAGATCACCCCGAAGCCGACGAAGCGCTACCGGAAGGCCTACGCCGCGGCCGCTCAGCGGGCGACGACGGGCACGACCGCCTCGGCGCAGGGATCATCGACCGGCACCGAGGCGACCGACGGTTCCACAGGAACCCCCGCCGAGGCGACCGACCCGGCCCTGCGGGAGAAGATCGCCGACGAGGCGCGCGCCGAGGGCGGCGACCCGTACCCGCCGACGATCATGAACAAGTTCTTCGCCGGGTGGCTCAAGGTCGTCACGAAGATCCCGCTGCTGACGATCGTCGTCATCGTCGGCGGCCTCGCGCTCTTCGCGATCCCCGCTACCCAGCTCCAGCTGTCCCTGCCCACTGCAGGCGACCAGGAGCAGGGCACCCCGGCGCGGGCGACCTACGACCTCATCGACGAGCACTTCGGGCCCGGCTACAACGGACCCCTGGTCATGACCAGCCAGATCGTGACCAGCGATGATCCGCTCGGTGACGTCGAGGAGATCGAGAAGCGCATCGAGAAGGTCGACGGCGTCGAGCAGGTCATCATGGCCACCCCGAACCGGGACGCGACCGTCGGGCTCTTCCAGATCATTCCGACCACCGCCTCCGACGATCCGGCGACCCTCGACACGGTCGATCGGCTGCGGGACCTGAGCACGGAGATCGAGGACGACTTCGATTTCGACACCGCCGTCACCGGTGCCACCGCGATCCAGATCGACGTCTCGGACCAGCTCGGCAAGGCTCTGGTGCCCTTCGGCATCTTCGTCGTCGGACTCTCCATCATCCTGCTCATGATGGTCTTCCGCTCCGTGGCGGTGCCGATCAAGGCCACCGGCGGGTTCCTCCTCTCCGTCTTCGCCTCCTTCGGCACGGTGGTCCTCGTATTCCACGACGGACTCTTCGCAGGCCCCTTGGGCATCGACGGGACGGGACCGGTTATCAGCTTCCTGCCGATCATCGTCATGGGCATCCTCTTCGGCCTCGCGATGGACTACGAGGTGTTCCTCGTCTCGGGCATGCGCGAAGCCTATGTCCACGGCTCCTCGGCCAAGGACGCCATCAGGGCCGGGTTCGCCTCGTCTGCCCGCGTCGTCTCGGCCGCAGCGATCATCATGTTCTCCGTCTTCGCGGCCTTCGTGCCCGCCGGCGAACCGATCATCAAATCGATCGCGCTCGCCTTGGCCGCCGGCATCTTCGTCGACGCCTTCGTCGTGCGCATGTCGCTGGTGCCGGCGATCATGCAGCTGCTCGGCGACAAGGCCTGGTGGCTGCCGAAGTGGCTCGATCGGATCCTGCCGCGCCTCGACGTCGAAGGAGAGGGCCTCGCCCACGAGGTGGCCCTGCGCGACTGGCCGGAACCGAACTCGGTCTATCGAGTCTACGGACGCGGAATCGGCGTGTACTCCGGAGACCGCGGCTTCGCCCGCGTCGACGTCTCCCTGCTGCCTGGTCAGATCCTCGTCGCCAGCGGCGATTCCCGCCGAGCCCTCCTGCTCGCCGTGTCCGGCCGCGTCGGACTCACGGACGGGGAGATGAAGATCGGCCAGAACGTCCTGCCCGAACACGCCGGACGGGTCCGCCGGCAGGTTCCCTACCTCGACCTCAGCCGGGGTGAAGCCGACCGGACGATCAGCCCGCGCGACATCTCTCGGATGGCCGCCTCGGCGCCGGATCTGCTCGTCATCGACGGAGCGGAGAAGCTCGCGGCAGGGGCACGGGAATCGGCCGGACCCGCACGGGACCTGCGCGATCTGCTGCCGCAGCTCGTCGCCGACGGCACCACCGTCATCCTCGGCCTGCCCGACGGGGACGTGGCAGGGACCTTCGATCCCGAAACGAACTACTTCCACCTCGACCTCGACGAGGCTCGACCCAATGAGCGAGGCGGAACCGACAGCGAATCCGACGGCGAACACACCCACGCCGTCGACAGCACCAACATGGAAGGTGTGCAGTCGTGAGACTCGAACGTGCGAACTCGAAGAAGCCGGTGAACTGGCTCTCCCTCCTCGGCCTGGTCCTCATCCCGATCATCGTGGCGGCCGGATTCATCCTCGCCACGTGGAAGAGCGGCGATCGCCTCGAGACCATCGAAGCGGCCATCGTCAACAACGATGACGGGGCGAAGGTCGACGGCAAGACCGTGCCGATCGGCCGTCAGCTGACCAGCGGCCTGGTGGGCGAGGACGAGAACAATATCCACTGGGTCATCACCGACGAAGAGGATGCGAAGAACGGGCTGTCCGACGGCACCTACGCCGCGAAGCTGACGATCCCCGAAGGCTTCTCCCGCGCTGTGACCTCGGTCGATGATGCGAAGTCGGCGACGCAGACGCAGCTCGACGTCGACGTCTCCGGGACCGCTCCCGCGCTCGATACGCAGATCTCCCGATCCGTCGCCGGGGTGGCGCGGACGACGTTCAACACGCAGATGACCGAGAACTACCTCGACAACATCTACGTCGGCTTCAACAAGATGGGCGATCAGATGACGGACCTCGGCGACGCCGCCGGGGAACTCGACAAGGGTGCCGAAGGCCTCAAGGAAGGTACCGGACAATCGGCCGAAGGCGCCGGCGAGCTGTCTACGGGCATGAAGCAGCTCAGCGACAACGGCGGCGAGCTCAAGTCCGGAGCCACAGAGCTGTCGAAGGGCGCCGGCGAACTGTCCAAGGGTGCCTCGGAGATGTCCGGGGGCCTGAACGAACTCGACAAGAAGACCTCGAAGCTGCCCGAGAGCACGCAGAAGCTGGCAGACGGCTCCGGTGAGCTTTCCGACGGAGTCGACGAATACACGAAGTCCATCGACGAGATCATCAAGGGCTTCGCCGGATCCGGCGACTCGGGCGAAGGCGGCCTCGGTGACATCACCAAGGGCGGGAAGGAACTCGAGAAGGGCGCCGACGGTGTGTCCAAGGGCGCCTCAGGCCTCTCCGACGGACTGCACCAGTACCGAGACGGACTGAAAGAGGGAGCGGACAAGGCCGATCAGCTTGCCGGGACGAAGCCTGATCTCAACGCGCTCGTGGCTGCCGGCATCATGACAGAGGACGAGGCGGAGCAGGCACGGGCCGAGATGTGCCCGACCGGCACCCCCGACCAGGTCTGTCAGGGCATCGAACAGGCCTACGCTCAGGGGCTGCTGGGCGGCACTTCGGGTGGTCTGAACCAGGCCGTCGACGGGCTCGAGCAGGAGCAGAACGGCTCGTCCCTCCTCGGCGGGTCCGATGACCTCGCCACGGGTGCTTCGGAACTCTCCGATGGTGTGACCAAGTTCGTCAAGGGACTCGAGGACGGCCTCGGCGATCTGATGAAGGGCATGGAGGACATCTCGAAGAATGCTCCGAAGCTGTTGGAGGCCTCGAAGGGGCTGCGTGACGGTGCCGCCGGCGTCGCCGACGGCAACCAGCAGCTCGCCGACGGCATGCCGGCGCTGTCCAAGGGCATCGGCAAGGTCGCAGACGGTTCCTCGGAACTCTCCGACGGTGCCGGTCAGCTCAGCGATGGGCTGAGCGAATACAGCACCGGCGTCGGCAAGTACACCGACGGCGTCTCCGAGGCCGCGACCGGCACCTCAGAGCTGGCCGCCGGCCTCGACGAACTCGATGAGGGCACGGGCAAGTACGCGAAGGGCGTGAGCAAGTTCTCCGACGGCGTCAAGGACGGTGCGGACGAAGTGCCGTCCTACACGGCTCCGGAACGTGACCGCTTGGCCAAGGTCGCCTCGGCGAATATCGAATCGCCGGACACGGACAGCGTCACGGATGTGCTGGCGGGATCGACGATCGCGCTGCTCATCATGCTCGCCCTGTGGATCGGCGGACTGGTCACCTACACGGTGCTCAAGCCGATCCCGGCGTGGGCTCTGCTCTCGACGAAGTCCTCGTTCGCCGTGTGGGCGCGCGGACTGCTGCCCGGCCTCGTCGTCGGCGTGCTGCAGGCGCTCGTGCTCTCAATCCTCGCGGTCACCGTGATGGACATCGACGCGATCCAGGGCTTCGACATCGCAGTGCTCACGTTCGTCTCAGCGATCGTGTTTATGATCCTGAACTTCGCCCTCGTGGCGTGGTTCGGGGGAGTGGGCAGGTTCCTCTCGGTCATCGCCGTCGTGCTGGCCGTGGCGGGTCGGACGATCGGAGCCGTGCCGCAGTTCTTCGACTTCGTGGCGCCGATCCTGCCGCTGACTCCGTCGATGAACGGCTTCGCTGCGATCGCCGCGGGCACCAGCGGGCAGGCTGCCGCGTACGGCGGACTGCTGGCCTGGGCGGTCATCGGCATCGTGATGTCGCTGCTGGCCATCGTTCGGGCCCGGACCACGAAGCCCGAAGCCGCCCTCGAAATGGCGTAAGCGTCGGGGCGGTGCTCCGGGGCGCCGTCTAGGACGGCCCTGGGGCGTCGCACCGTGGCACGTCTGCGAACAGCACGGTTTAAGGCGAACAGCATCTGTTTGAACAGGGGCTAATCGCCTTAAACCGTGCTGTTGGCGTCAGTGGGCTGAGGAAGGCTGTTTTGGTCTCGTCTTCTCTGGACGGGACACTTTCCTCGGTGAGCAGTTCAGAGAAAGGTGTACCTATTGCGCCCCCGAGGCGCGGGGCGAGTCTGCGAACAGCACAGTTTGCGGTGAATAGCTCTTGTTTGAAACAGGGCTGTTCACCTTAAACGGGGTAGTTCGCGTTCGGTGCTGGGCGACTGGCGCCGGGCAAGAGCCTGCGGGGTCTCAGAGGAGGGCGAGGATCGCCTCGGCAGCGGCGTGCGAATCGTTGAGCGTGGCTGCGTTCGTGCCCGGATTGGCTGCGATCGCGAGGCCCCACTGCTTCGAGGACAGCTGGATCGACAGAGCGAACCGGCGCGGGTGGACGTTGCCCTCGACATCGATCGTGCGATACGGCCGAGACGTGAGCGCGAGTCCGTTGAGGAACTTCTCCCGACCGTCGTCTAAGGTCAGACGGGCCGCGGTGAGCTGACCGCGTTCGAGCATCCCGTGCAGCAGGACGTCGGCGGCACGTGAGACGGAGTTCGTCGGGGACGCGGCATCGATGACGACGCTGCCCGTGATCGCTCCGGCGGCCTGCGCCGAGGTGACCGTGAAGATCTCCGGCCGCGGCCCCTGCGTCTCATCGGTGAGCCCCTGCACCGCGGAAATGGGATTCTCGGACCCGTCCGGGCGTGCGGCGATGCCGGAACTTGCATTCTCTGCTTCGGCTTCGGGTGCATCCGAGGCCCCACGGAGTGCGTCCGGGTTCTCTTCGATGCGCATATCGGGGCCGATGAAGGTCACGATTCCCGCCTCGGCGAGGGCGATGAGTTCGGCGATCCGCTGCGGTGGAGGGCCGTCGCAGATGCCGGAGACGAAGCCCTCGAACCAGCCGAGGATCTCCATGTCGATGCTAACGCGATCGATGTGGCCTGCGACGATGAGCTCCTTGAGCAGCAGCCGGGACTGCCACAGCACGGTGAAGAGCGCCTTCTCCGGACTTCCGGTCGGACCTGCCAGAGAGCTGCGCAGGTCAGTGCGCAGGAAGTCGAGCATCCACTCGTGCAGAGAACCGGTCTCGCCCGGCTCACGGCTGGTGAAGAGCTCGCCTTCGAGCGGGTTGAGCAGGGTGTGCAGTGACATGCGGTCGGCGGGATCGGGCACGAGTGCCTCTTCGATCTCCGACCAGGCGAAGGCCTCGCGGGTGACGCGGCCTAGACGGGCGGCATCCTCGGTGGTCGTGGCGCTGGCTGCTCGTGCAGCGCTGGTCGCGGCCGTGGCGCTTGCCGCAGCGCGAGCGGTCGCAGCGGCCCGATCCTCGGACGAGCCGACTTCGCCCGACTGCGGGTGGGTCTCCTGCCAGGTGCGTCGGGTCAGGTGGCGCGAGACGGCTTCGCCGATGGCCTCGCGCAGCTGGCCCGGGTCATCGGCGAACGCTCCGGGACGGACCTGGGAGAGCGTGTGATAGTACGCCAGACGCAGGTCGGCGAGGATGAGCGGCCACAGCTGATCATTGAATCGGGCACCGGCCTTGCGTTCTCCGCCGAGGTCCTCGATCCCGGCGAGCAGAGCGATATTGTCCTTCGTGAAATACCGCAGGGGCCAGTCCCGCCGAGGATGTTCATGACAGATCGGTTTGCTGCGGTACGGGATTCCGCGTCGTGACCCCAGTGCCAGCCGCGGTTCGTCACCGCTGGGCACATACCGCAGCAGTCCGCCGGGCTGCGCCTGATAGCGACCGCCGCGCTCATGAGTGAACAGGGTCTGCAGGTCGAAGTAGTTGAGCCCCATTCCACGGACGATGACCCGCTCACCGGGGGCCACCTCGGCGACGGGGGTTTCTGCGGGCAGACCCTGCGGCAGGTAGAGCCCGCCGCCCAGTTCGGCGAAAGCGGCGAGGCGGGCGCGCTCCTCGGGCTGGGCGCTGGGGATGTGGCCGACGGCGAGGACGACTGCGCTGGCGACGATCGTCGTGCCGTTCTGGCAACGCACGAGCTGCTCGGGAACTGTGGCCCGCGATCCCTCAGGAACCGGCTGCGGGAGGTCCATCGCGGGTAGGTCGATGACAGATTCGGCCTTCGTCGGGTGTTCGACGATCTCGATGAAGTCCGGTGCGCCCTCGCGGATGCGCCGGTAGGCGTCGCGGAGGTAGCGGCCGTAGAGACTGCGGCTGGGGAAGGTCGAGTGCAGCGGTTCGGTGCCGCCGTTGGCAAGGTACCACTCGGCCATGGACGGTCCGGTCGGTGCTTCTTCGGGGCCGAGAAAGCTGCAGCTGGAGTCGGGGAAGACAGTCTGCTCGGCGATGGTGGTGTTCATCAGCAGAGACTCGGGCTGGTCGGTGCGCCACACGATTCCCGCGCCGGGCGGGTACGGGTCGATGAGGTGGATGGTCAGCGCGGTCTCGGTGGTGGCGTCAGCCGCGCTGCGGGGCGCGCCGAGGGTGCCGGCGAAGCGTTTCGCAGCCAGAGCCACGAGTCTCTCCAGAACGGTGAGACCCCGCGGTCCGACGCCGATGATCGCGACCGCGGGGGCGGGAGTTTGTGGAGCCTGACTCACCCCTGCTCGCCGGTTCCGCCGTTGGGTCCGGGGTAGCCGGGGAAGTCGTCGCCGGGCTTGAAGCCCTTCGGGTAGCACTTGCCTTCGGCGTTGGGCTCACCCGGCGTTGCCGCTTCGGTGGCGTCCGCCTCGGCGCCGGCCTCATCCGTGGATCCATCCGCGGAATCGGCGGGTTCCTCGGTGGCGGTGTCTTCGGTGCTGTCCTCGGTCGAATCCGCGCTGTCCTCGGATTCCTGGGACTTGCTGCCGTCGTTCGTCGGCTTCGGGGTCTCCTCGCCGTCGGATGCGCCCTTGACCTCGCCGAGGATCCACTTGTGGAGCACATCGTAGTCGGGGTCATAGGTGGGGGTGACGTCGTTGTTGATCTGCACTGTGGTGACGTCGCCCTTCTGCATCATCAGAGCGAGCTCGATGAAGGCCGGGATCTCGTTCTGCGGGATCGAGGTGGCGATGTTCCGGGTCGCTGAGTTCGCGAGCTTCGGGTAGGCCGTGGCGATCTCCTGCGGATCGACCTGTTCGAGCGTCGTCTTGAGCATGCGCTGCTGACGGCACATGCGGTCGTAGTTGTCGCTGCCTTCGCGGGAGCGGACGTACCACAGCGCGTCCTTGCCCTTGAGGGTCTGCGGGCCGGGATCGACCCAGCCGTAGACCTCGTTCTTCACACCCGACATCGACTTTCCGCCGCCCATCGGGATCGGGCGTTCGACGTCGATCTTGACTCCGCCTATGGCGTCGACGACGTCTTCGAATCCGGCCATGTCGACCGAGGCCCAATAGTCGAGTTTGAGGCCCAAGGAGCCTTCGACGGCCTGCATCGTCGTCCACATTCCAGGTTCGAGACCGTGCGCATTGCCGATCTGATCCGGGTTCTGTTCGCCCCACTGCCACACGGCGTTGATGAGGTCCTCAGAGGAGTCGCCGGAGGGACGGAATCCGTCTGGCCAGGCCTTTTCGAGTTCGCTGCCTTCGGGGAAGACCGGGAACGCGAGGTTACGGGGCACGGAGATGAGCGCGGCATTGCCGGTCTTCGTGTCGATGGAGGCCACGAGCATCGTGTCCGGGCGGGTGCCTTCACGGTCGTCGCCGTTGTCGCGGCCCATGAGGAAGACGTTGATATAGGGCTTGTCCGCCCAAAGGTCCTCGGCGCTGTGGGCTTTGCCGGTGCTGTCGCCGAAGAGGCTGGCGACCGTGTCGGACTGCACGCGGGCGAAGACCGAGCCGACGCCCAGCGGGATGCCGATGATGAGGGCGAGGGAGACGACGAGGACGCCGGCCATTTTGTTCTGCCAGGGCCGGTATCGGTGACCGCGGCGCAGCCCGAGGTGGGATACGACCATCACGAGGATCCAGATCACGGCCACGAGCACGGCGGCGATGGCGAGGAAGTTCAGCAGCGAGGGACTGGCGACGATCGTGGCGACCGCACGCACCGGTCCCTTGACCAGCAGATAGACGAGCCCGACGAGCAGAGAGATGACGAAGAGACCGAGGATTATGAGCCCGGCGGGCCGGAAGCGTGTGCGCAGCAGTCCGACGCCGGGCAGCAGGGTACTCAGAGAGGTCCAGCCGACGAGGCTGGGGAACGATTCGCCGAGGCGGGAGGAATGGCGACGGGCCCGTCCCGGTTCGTGACCGGTGGACTTCTCGTCGTGGGCGGAGCCGTTGTCGTCGGCTGCTCTCGCGGCAGACGATGCGCCGGCTGCGGCTGCCGTGCCGCCCGTGCCGACCGCTGCTGCAGCCGCGGCGCTGTGGGCGCCTCGTGCGGCGGATGGCTTCTTCCGGCCCCGGCCGCGGGATCCGGCCGCGTGCCGTTCGCGCGCGTCACGTCGCGTCGTCGGGGCGGAGTCCGTGTCGGTGTCAGCGTGGCTGTCATCGCGAGAATCTCTCGCCGAGGCGGCCGATTCGTCCCGTGCGAAGGTGCGAGGAGCATCGTGGGCAGGATCGCGCCGTGAACCGGCGCCCGGATCGTCCTGTGTGTGCGAGCTTGCTGCCGCGGCCACTCCGGCCGCAGAGGCTCCGCTGGCGGCGGCTGCACGCAGCATTCGGGCTTCGCGGCGAGTGCGCGGGGCGACCGGACGCGGAGGCGGTGCATGCGGCGAGCGGGACGAAGTTCCTGCGTCCCGGGTGCTGTCGCCGAGTCGGTTGTCCGATTGATCTCCGGATCCGCGGGAGCTTGTGCGGAATGAATAGTCGGATCGGGCGTCGGCGGACCGTGTGGAGTCCTGGCCCGAATTCTGACCGGAATTCTGGTCCGAGTTCGTGCGGGACCGGCGGGGATTCACCGCCGAGGTCGGCAGCTGTTGCGAGTCACGGCGCTGGGCGTCCGAGCGGCGAGGCTCAAACTGCCGAGAATTCTGTTGCGGCGAGTTCGACTGCGGTGTCGAGTCGCTTTCACTGGCGGCGGTGTCGCCGCGGAACCGGGGGCGAGAGGAGGCACGGAGCCGACGACCTGTTGTCTGGGAATCGGGGTCGCTCCCATGCGGTCCGCGCTTGTCAGGGGGAAACTCTGGCAAGTTGTCTACTCCTCAAAAACTGTCTGCTCGTGCAATACGGCCCGCTCGCCGTTCTCGTTTCCGGCGCAGGGCACACCGCGGGCATCGGATTTCCGACCGGTGTTTCTGCGAGGATCTGAGACCAGACCGCAAAGCACATCACGCCGATTTTACGCCTGGACATTGATGAATGCTGGAATTCCGGTGTGGGGGAGCGGTACAAAGGGGACGTTCGGCCCGGATTTGCGCCCGTCACGGGTCGGTTCGACTATGACGAAGCCCACTCTCCGCGGTTGCGCTTTGCCCTGGATGGCTCCTTTCCCTTAGGCTGTATCCCGTAGTGCTGGAGGGTCTGTCGGTATGCATTTCGCCGAAGCGGATCGCAGCATTGCGGATGGAGTCGTGGCTGAGCGGCCGAAAGCGTCACCCTGCTAAGGTGAAGTCCTCCAATAGGGGGACCGTGGGTTCAAATCCCACCGGCTCCGCGTTTGGCAGAACCCCTGCGATCCGATGTGAATTCGGGCGCAGGGGTTCTTGCGTTCCCACAGAATCGCGTTTGCCCGCGAGTACCGACGCCTTTGTTCGTCTCGACTTACGTTCGATGTAGTGAAAGTTCACCTGTCCCAGGTATGGTGATCCGCGTCCGTCCCCACCACCGGAGCTCACCAGCAGAGATGCTGCTCCGGCGAGTACTGAGGAGAACTCCCATCGCTATGCCCCTGATCCGCAAGACAGCTCTGTCCGCTGCCGCCGCCGCTTTGGCGCTGACCCTGGCCGCCTGCTCGTCCGGAGATGACACAGAGGAGCCGAACGCCGAGGGTGCCGAGACCCAAGGCGCTGCGCAGGAGTCCGGTGAGGCCGCAGGTTCGAAAGGTGAATCCGGATCCGCCGAGGCGGCCGGCCTCGATCCGAAGGATCTTCCCGATCCTGTCGCCTCCCAGGAGATCCCCGCCGGCGTTGACGGCGATGACAAAGCGACGATGACTGTCGAGCTGTTCCCTCTAAAGCGTCAGGGTGAGACGGTCGTGGCGCAGTTCGCGTTCACAGTGAACTCGGAGAAGACCGACGAGGACGACGACGGCGACGATCTCTACGGCTATCTGGGCGGGAGCTGGGCGCCGTTCCTTGTCGACTCGCAGAACCTGCGCAAGCACAACGTGCTGGATAAGTTCCCGCAGCGAGCGCAGACGAATGTCCAACAGACGAAGTTCAAACCCGGCCAGACCCACTACGCCTTCGCTGTCTTCGCGGCCCCGCCGCCAGATGTCGACGAGGTCGAGGTCTCCGTCGTCGACGGCATGAACCTCGCCACCGGAGTGAAGATCTCGTGAAGCCGGCAGCCGTCGGTCCTGCAGCGGTGATTCTTGCTGCCGGCATTCTCGTCGCCGGTCCACCCGCACTCGCGTTTGCAGACTCCGTGACTTCGCAGGACATCGCCAATCGAGATGCCCCGACGCCCGAGGACTTCACTGATCCCGACCAGTCGCAGATCGACGAGAGCATCGTCGAACTCGAACCGGGGATCTATGACTTGGACAAAGGCATCGAGGACGTGGAGACGACCAAAGCCAGTGGCGGCGATACCGTGGTCACGCTCGACACGGATATCCTCTTCGACTTCGACTCGGCTGAGCTCAGCGACACAGCGAAGAAGAAGATCAAGGACCTTGTCGAGGATCTGCCGTCCGACTCCGAGATCACCGTCGGCGGGCATACGGACTCCAAGGGCGAAGACGACTACAACAAGAAGCTCTCCGAAGACCGCGCGAAGGCCGTCGCCGAGGTGCTCACCTCAGAGAACTCGGACCTTGAGGTGACAGCAAAGGGATTCGGCGAGTCCGAGCCCGTCGAGTCGAATGAGAAGAACGGCAAAGACGACCCTGAGGGCCGGGCGAAGAACCGTCGCGTCGAAATCCGCTACGAAGGCTGAGCCTGATCTTGGGCTGTCCGGGAAGAGCGGCTGAGACTATTGACGAACCTGACAGCACTGCATAGCGTCTCTTGCAATAGATGGTCATACATGAGGCGACTTCGGTGACGTCGGCCCGGACCTGACCGCGAAACCGCCGATTCGGGGACCAATGGAGGGCAACCGATTGAAGACAGTCATCATCGGAGGCGGCGTGGTCGGGCTGACCAGTGCCTACGAACTGGCACTGAGCGGACACGACGTCACAGTCATCGAGGCTGCCCGCTGCGGTGCGGGCGCCTCTCACGGAAATGCCGCAAAGATCGCCATCGCCGAGAGCACCCCGGTGCCTGCCCCAGGCGTGCTGCTTCAGGGGATCCGATGGATGCTCAAACCCGACAGCCCACTATCGATCAAGCCGTCCCTTGCGCCCCGCTATCTAGGATTCCTGTTGCGGATGGCCAGGCACTGCAACACACATGACTTCGAAGCCGGACTCGACCTCCACCTGCGCCTCGGCGAGGATGCGAACGATCTCTTCGATGAGTACCAGGCTCAAGGCATCGACTTCGAGATGCACGACCGCGGTGTGCTGCTGGCTTTCGAGACTCGGGAACGCTTCGACGAACACTGTGCGAGCCTGCCCGCTTTCGAGGCCGCTGGCCACCTGCCGCGGCGACTGCATGATGACGAAGTCCGCGAGGCCGAACCGGCTCTCAGCGATCGCATCCGCCACGGTCTCTCTTTCTCCGCTGACCGACAGATCGAACCCGATTCTCTGACAGCGGGCCTCCTCGCGAAACTCACCGATCTCGGCGTAGTCGTGCGAGAAACTACTCGCGTTGGACGCTTCGTTCGCTCCGGCGACGCCGTGACCGCAGTTGTCACCTCCGACGCTGAGGTCATCAAGGCCGACGCTTTTGTCATCTCCGCCGGTGTCCCGTCCGGCGTGTTGGCCAGGCAACTCGGCCAGAAGATCCCCATCTACTCGGGCAAGGGCTACAGCATCGACTACTCACCCGCTCCGATCCAGCTGCGCACATCCCTGACTCTCGAAGATGCTCGCGTCGCCGTCACTCCGCTGAACGGCATGCTCAGGCTCGCGGGCACGATGGAGTTCGGCAGCACGGATGACGACGTCAACGAGGTCCGCGTCGGTGCAATCCGCCGCGCGGCTCAGGAAGCATTCCGTGAGTGGGGCGACGGTCAGGGAGAACTGGCTCCATGGGCTGGGTCGCGCCCCATGACTCCTGACGGCCTTCCCGTCATCGGGCAACTGGACTCCGTGAAGAACGCCTACATCAACTCTGGACATTCGATGCTCGGTCTGACACTGGCACCGGGATCTGCCCGACTGCTATCCGGACTCATGACTGATGGAAGCTCGACCCTGCCCGGTGAACTGCTCGCTCGTGTGTCCCCGAATCGGTTCTGAACGATTCACGTCAACGCCGCACGGACCCGAACGGACGAGGATGGGCTCATGACCACACAACAAGTCACCGGCAGCGAAGTCGTGGGCTGAAGCCCGAGCAGAGACGAGGGAACGTGAAGAACAGACAGCTCATCCAGGCCGTCGATGTCCACGCGGCCGGCGAACCCGGCCGAGTGCTCATCGGCTCGGGACTGCGGGTCAAAGGTGCGACGATGGCCGAGAAGCTCCGCTACTGCGAAGAGCATCTCGACGACTTCCGGAACCTCATCCTCCACGAACCCCGCGGCTATCCCGGCCTGTGCTCCCCGCTCGTCGTGCCTGCGACGGATCCGAGCTGCGATTTCGGAATGATCGTCATGGAACAGGGCGGGTTCAAGCCGATGTCCGGGTCGAACCTCATCTGCACCGTCACGGCACTGATCGAGACGGGGTCCGTCGACATCAGCGAACCGGTCACCGAGCTGCGCGTCGATACCGCCGCCGGTGTCGTCACGGTCCGCGCCGAGGTGGAGGCCGGCCGAGCGAAGGCGGTGACCTTCGATAATGTCCCCGCTTTCGTCCACGGACTCGACCTGCCTCTCGAGGTGCCTGGGTACGGGACGATCCCCGTCGACATCGTCTTCGGTGGTCAGTTCTACGTACAGACTGCGGCGGCCAACCTCGGCGTGGAGCTTGAGCCGGGCAATGCCAAGGAGATCATCAGGGCAGCCAGCGTGTTGCGGCAGGCGGCGAACGAGGCCTTCGAGGTGAGGCATCCTCTCATCCCTGAAATCGATTCGATCGGTCTGCCGCTGATCCATGGTCCCGCCCGAACAGCGGGCACTGACGGACGCAACGCGGTCGTCCTGCCCAACGACATCGTCGACCTCGGCGATCCGAGTACGTGGACCGGGACTTTCGACCGCTCACCGTGCGGCACCGGTACGAGCGGTCGAGTGGCGGCCAAGCACGCCCGCGGCGAACTGCGCGTCGGCCAGCGATTCGTCCACGAATCGATGATGGGCACGACCTTCACCGCCGTGGTGAAGGAAGAGACCGAGATCGGCGGAATTCCAGCCGTCATCATTTCGGTCACCGGGCGCGGGTGGATCACAGGATTCCAGCAGCTCGTGCTCGAGGCCGATGATCCGTTTCCGGTCGGCTTCACCGTCGGAGACATCTGGAGCGGCGGTACGAGCGCAGCCGAACCAGGAGTCGACAGCTGAGACGCGGATATGGCGGGGCGGGATCGATGACTGTTCGAGCGGTAGTCTGCTGATCAAGGGCAATGGTCGAAGCCGACACGATTCGCTGCACACGAGGAGCGCACAATGACGAACGAACCCGACCGCATCTCTTTCGATGATCTTGTCTCGGCGATCGAAGCCAAGCTCACCGCCGCAGGAGCCTCTTCGGCGGTTGCGAGAGTGGTGGCGACCAACTGTGCCACCTGCGAGCGCGACGCACTCTCAGCCACGGAGTCTTCCGGGTCGCCGGCTACCTCGATTCATTGACTCGAGGCTGGGCAGATGGGACAGCAGAAGCGAGCATCGACGTCGTCGGCCCCTCCTATATCCGCATCGACGGTCACAACGGTTTCGCCCAACCCGCACTCGCCGAGGCGCACCCGGCGATCGATCAAATGCTGGACGACACCGGTGTCGCCGTCATCGCCCTGCGCAACACCCATCACTTCAGCGCCCTGTGGCCCGACCTCGAGGTATTTGCGCGCGACGGTCGGGCGGCGATGGGGATGATCGCCAGCGGCAAGCTCGCTGTTGTCCCCGAGGGGCCACCCGCCCGGTCTTCAGTACCAATCCGTTCGGTTTCGCCACACCCGTGGCTGGCGCGGACCCGATCGTCTTCGACTTCTCGACCTCGTCGATGTCCCACGGGGACCTGCAGCTGCTGCGGGCAGAAGGCCAGGAGGTTCCGGTCGGGACCGGGGTCGACTCGACCGGCGCGGACACCACGGATCCGAACGCCATCCTCGACGGCGGAGGCATCCGCCCCATCGGCGGGCACAAGGGTGCGCTGCTGTCGTTCATGGTCGAAACGCTCGCGGCAGGGCTGACCGGCGGTGCCTTCACCTATGAGGTCGACGCGGAGGCCCCCGAGGGCGCCCACACCTTCCGGACCGGTCAGCTCTTCATCGTCATCGACCCCGAACGCGGCGGCAACGACGGATACCTCGCTCGGGTGCGCGAATTCGTCGACATGCTCCGCGACGCAGGCATGGACCGTCAGCCCGGTGACCGTCGCTACGCCAATCGCGCCGAGGCAGCCGAACGCGGAATCCCCGTCACCGACACGATTCGCTCCCTGTTCGACTGAATTGCCGTCGACCGACCGAGGCTTGCTCTGTCCCGAACGGCACACGACCCCGCTGGAGAGTGTCGCCGACTCCGTCGAGTACGGCCCTCAGCCGTACATCCGCCAGCACAGCAGCGCCACGTGCAGTGCCGTGCGTGACTCCGCATCGTCGAGTGAGACGCCGAGGCGGTCCTGCAGACGCGTGATCCGTGCGTAGAGCGCGGGCCGGGACAGGTGCCCGGCCCGCGCCATCGCCGACTTGTTGCCGCCATGGGAGAGGTAGAGCTCGAGGAAGTCGAGCAGTCCGTCGTCTGCGGAGTCCGTGGTCGACGGCAGAATGCCGTCTCCCCGCCGGTCATCACGCGTCGATTCGCCGAGCAGCGGCCCCAGCTCTCCCTCGGCGAAAGCACGCAGCCGCGAGTCCTCGGCCAGCAGGGACAGCAGCCCACGGATGCGCACGTCCGAGGAGCGGTAGAACGCACGCTCACGCACATCGAGAGTCGACGCGACCTCGGCGACATGAGACGCCGATTCGAGACCGGCGACAGCACGAAGCAGGGAGGGGCTGCTCCGGCCGACTCCGACCACCCAGCTCGCAGCAAGACCCTCGAGTTCGGCGAGAAGGCGGTTGAGGTGGTCGTCGGCCTCCGCAGTACCACGCGGACTCGGCTGTGACCGTCGGTTTCTCTCGCGACCAGGCCCCAGCACGAACCCGAACACACCCGACTGCAGGCTCGTCATGAGCAGGCACAGGTTTAGTCGCGAGGCCGCAGAGGCGATCTCCTGTGTCAGTCCCCGCTCCTGCAGCTGAATTCGGGTCGGATCGGTATCGGACTCCCGGTCGATGCGGACGACGACCGGAGTGAGTTCGGCTCCTTCGGTGGGGGTGAATCCCAAGGAGCGGGCGCGCTCCAGCGCCGAATGTTCGTCGAGCCCCTCCGAATCCGTGATCTCTCGGATCAGCCCGCTCTGGGCCTGCAGCAGCAGATCCTGCTCATCGCGATCGGCCATTCGAGTCAGCGTCAGGGCTTCACCGGCGCGTTCGATGACCTGCTCGAGATCGGCGACGGACTCGGCGGCGCCGGGCACGACGAGCCGGCCCCACCGGCGAGAACGCAGCCCCACCGGCGTCTGCCGCCACTGCGCCGGCGCGTGACCGCCGGGTGTCGTACTCGCACCGCTGACGAGGTCGACCCACTTCTGTGCGAGAGCCTGCGAGCCCCGGCCGGAATGCGCGAGAACCCGATGTGACACATCCTCGAGGACCACCGCCGTGCCCAACAGCTCGGCCGTGCGATCGACGATCGTCTGCGCCTCGGCCCGGTCAAGGCTCAGCTGCGTGTACGTCTCGTGGATCTCCCGGGCATGTTCGAGCCGTGAGATCTGCTGTGCGAGAAGGCTGCGGTGCGCGAGCTCGGTGATCCTGACGAACTTCACCCGTCGCGGCAGTACGATGACGGGCAGTTCCCTCGCCGAGGCGGCCACGGCCGCGATCTCGCGCGCTTCCTCATCGTGGGTCGAGTTCTCATCGACGAGTTCGATGATCGTCCCAGCGGCACCTGCCCGCTCGAGCTGGTCGAGGAACTCCGTCATCGCCTCCGGCGAGTGGCGGAAGGCCGTGGCGGTGGTCAACACGAGCTCCCCACCCTCGAGGAAGCGCTCGACATGCTCGGAATCGGCGATGTGGACCCAGCGGATCGCCCGGTCGAGGCCTGCTTCGCCGGCAAGCACTGCAGGCTCTGCAGCCTTGATCTCCTCGAACTCGAGCAGACCGGCGATGCTCAGCGATGCCCCGCTCGACTCCCGCGCAATGTCCATTGACACAGTGTAAAGCCTAGGGCGAAGATTCTGACACTCTGACACTTCCGAGATCGGCAGAGCCGACAGAGGATGGATGCAACCGACGAACCGACGATGCAGAAGGACCTTTCATGGCAACGCTCTCCCATTGGATCAACGGACAGGCCGTCACCGCGGACACCGACACCCGCCTCGGCGATATCACGAACCCGGCCACCGGAGTCGTCAGCGGCCAGGTGGCCCTGGGGTCGAAGGCCACCGTGGAATCGGCGATCGCCGCGGCCTCCGACACATTCCCCGCCTGGCGCGACACCTCGCTGTCACGGCGGACGTCCATCCTCTTCTCCTTCCGAGAGCTGCTCAATGCCCGCAAGCAGGAGCTCGCCGAGATCATCACCGCCGAACACGGCAAGGTCCTCTCCGACGCCCTCGGCGAAGTCGCCCGCGGGCAGGAGGTCGTCGAATTCGCGTGCGGCATCGCCGGCCACCTGAGAGGCGGTCATACGGAGAACGCGTCGACGAAGCTCGACGTCCATTCCCTGCGTCAGCCGCTCGGCGTCGCAGCGATCATCTCTCCCTTCAATTTCCCGGCCATGGTTCCGATGTGGTTCTTCCCCGTCGCCATCGCCGCCGGCAACACCGTCGTGCTCAAGCCCTCCGAGAAGGACCCGAGCGCCGCGAACTGGATGGCCGAACTGTGGAAGGAAGCGGGCCTGCCCGACGGTGTGTTCAACGTCGTCCACGGCGACAAGGAAGCCGTCGACACGATCCTGGAGAGCCCCGAGGTCGCCTCGGTGTCCTTCGTCGGGTCGACCCCGATCGCAAAGTACGTCTACGAGAACGGCACCGCCGCCGGCAAGCGCGTCCAGGCGCTCGGCGGGGCGAAGAACCATATGCTCGTGCTGCCCGATGCGGACCTCGACCTCGCCGCCGATGCCGCCGTCAACGCCGGCTACGGCGCCGCAGGTGAGCGCTGCATGGCGATCTCCGTCGTCGTCGCCGTCGACTCGATCGCCGACGAGCTCGTGGCGAAGATCGCCGAGCGCACCACGACCCTGCGCGTGGGCGACGGGGCGACCGAGCCGGACATGGGACCGCTCGTCACCGCCGCGCATCGCGACAAGGTCGCTGGCTACATCGATGCCGGCGCCGAGGCGTGCGCGACGGTCGTCCTCGACGGTCGGGAGAACGTCCCGGCCGACGGATTCTTCCTCACCCCGACTCCCTTCGACAATGTCACCCCGGACATGTCGATCTACACCGACGAGATCTTCGGACCTGTCCTCGCCGTCGTCCGCGTCCCCGGCTACGACGGGGGCCTCGACCTCATCAACGCCAACCCGTACGGCAACGGCACCGCGATCTTCACCAACGACGGGGGAGCGGCTCGCCGCTACGAGAACGAAGTCGAGGTCGGCATGGTCGGCATCAACGTCCCGATCCCCGTGCCCGTGGGCTACTACTCCTTCGGCGGGTGGAAGAACTCGCTGTTCGGAGACACCCATGCCTACGGCGACGAAGGAGTCCACTTCTTCACTCGCGGCAAGGTCGTGACCTCACGCTGGCTCGACCCCAGCCACGGCGGACTCAACCTCGGCTTCCCGACCAACGACTGAACCGGGTCGCACCGATGACCACACAACGACGAACCACCTCGGCGAAGGAGCAGCCATGACCACCACCGCGGATTCCCCGCTCACCGAATCGCACCTCGACGCTGACCGCACAGGCACCGGTCGGATCGATTCGCAGCAGATCGACGCAGGCCGGCGTGCCTATGAACTCGACCGCGCCCATGTCTTCCACTCCTGGCAGGCACAGGGGCCGTTCGACCCGATGACGATCGTCGACGCCGCCGGTCCCTACATCTGGGACGGCGAGGGCCGAAAGCTGCTCGACATGTCATCGCAGCTGGTCAACACGAATATCGGTCATCAGCACCCGGCCGTCGTCGCGGCGATCCAGGAGCAGGCCGGCCGGCTGTGCACCATCGCGCCGCAGCACGTCAACGACGCCCGCTCCGAGGCGGCCCGACTCATCACCGAGCGCACCCCGGGCGACCTCGACCACGTGTTCTTCACGAACGGGGGAGCCGACGCGAACGAGCACGCGATCCGGATGGCCCGACTGCACACCGGGCGGACGAAGGTGCTCTCTGCCTACCGCAGCTACCACGGAGGCACGCAGCTGGCCGTCAATGTCACCGGTGACCCCCGCCGGTTCGCCAACGACTACTCCGCTGAGGGCATCGTCCACTTCATGCCCGCCTACCCCTACCGGTCGTACTTCAATTCGACCTCCGAGGCCGAGGAGACGCAGCGGGCGCTGGCCCACCTCGAGGACATGATCACCCTCGAGGGGCCCGGCAACATCGCGGCTCTCATCCTCGAAACCGTGCCGGGCACCGCGGGGATCTACGCCCCGCCGGCCGGTTACCTCGCCGGCGTGCGCGAGCTGACGGCGAAGTACGGGATCGTCTTCATCGCCGACGAGGTGATGGCCGGATTCGGCCGGACAGGCCGGTGGTTCGCCGTCGACCACTGGGACGTCACCCCGGACCTCATCACCTTCGCCAAGGGCGTGAACTCCGGATACGTCCCGCTCGGCGGGGTCGCCATCTCGGATGCGATCTTCGAGACCTTCCGCGACCGGGCCTACCCGGGCGGACTGACCTATTCGGGGCATCCGCTCGCCTGCGCAGCAGCGGTCGCGACGATCACCGCGATGGAGGACGAGCGGATGATCTCCAATGCCGACCGCCTCGGCGAGGACATCATCGGTCCGGCCCTGCGGGAGATCGCCGAGCGTCACCCCTCGGTCGGGGACGTGCGGGGGCTTGGCTGCTTCTGGGCCGTCGAGCTCGTGAAGGATCGGACGACGAAGGAGCCGCTGGCAGCCTACGGCGGCAGCTCGCCGGAGATGAACGAGGTCATCGCAGCGTTCAAGGCCGAAGGTGTGCTGCCGTTCGCGAACTTCAACCGAATTCACGTCGTGCCGCCGCTGAACACCCCGGATGAGGACGTCAGGTTCGGGCTCGCCGCCCTGGATCGGGCACTCGACGTCGCGGATCGGTACGTCACGGAGTAGATTCGTCACGCGTGGATGAGGCGTCGCCTCGGTGATGTCCCGCCGCGGTTTCCGCGGGTGGGTCGGCCACGGTTTCCGCGGATGACTGCGTGAGGCGGGGAGCCGCCTCGGCGAAGTATTGCTGTGTTCGGGCCCCGTTCGGAATGTGAGTGCAATTGCACTCTCAGCCGGGCGGGGCCCGTTTGCGCACGTCAAAAGTGAACAAAAGGTGAACGAGGTGGAGTAGGGTCGAACTGCGGGTGAAGAGCGGTTGAATCTGTGGGTAGACTTCTGCGGGATAGTGATGGCTGGCCGTCAGCTGCATCATCCACGGTCCGAATAGTGTCTACACCCAAGGTCGATTAGTGGAAATCATCTTCGTCGTCGTGCTCGTCATCGCACTGGCACTGTTCTTCGACTTCACCAATGGCTTTCACGATACGGCCAATGCCATGGCCACACCGATCGCAACCGGGGCCATCAAACCGAAGACGGCGGTCACGCTTGCCGCGATCCTCAACCTCGTCGGTGCCTTCCTCTCCACCGAGGTGGCCAAGACCATTTCGGGCGGCATCATCAAAGAAGGCGGCGGGGGAGTCCAGATCAGCCCCTCGTTCATCCTCGCCGGCCTCATCGGCGCCATCATCTGGAACATGGCGACGTGGCGCTTCGGCCTTCCGTCGTCCTCGTCCCACGCACTCTTCGGCGGCCTCATCGGCGCGGCCATCGTCGGTGCCGGGTTCAGCTCCGTCGACTACGGAGTGTTCCTGTCCAAGGTCGTCATCCCGGCCCTGGCGGCTCCGCTCATCGCCGGCTTCAGCGCCTACCTGTGCACGAAGATCGCCTACGCGATCACTCGCCGCAACGAGGAGGGCAAGACCGCTCGCCGTGCGCCGTTCAAGTACGGACAGATCTTCTCGTCCTCGCTGGTGGCGCTCGCCCACGGTACGAACGACGCGCAGAAGACGATGGGCGTCATCACCCTCGTCCTCGTCTCCGCGAACCTGCAGGAGCACGGCACCGGTCCGCACATCTGGGTGATCACGGCGTGTGCCCTGGCGATCGCGTTGGGCACCTATGTCGGCGGTTGGCGCATCATCGACACTCTCGGCACGAAGCTGACGACGGTCAAGGCCGCGCAGGGCCTGTCGGCCGAGACGTCGACGCCGCGGCCATCCTCGCCTCCTCCCACCTCGGCTTTGCTCTGTCGACGACGCAGGTCGCCTCCGGTTCCGTGCTCGGTTCGGGACTGGGCCGTAAGGGCGCCGATGTCCAGTGGTCGACGGCCGGACGGATCGCCTCCGGTTGGCTGCTGACGATTCCGGCCGCCGCGATCGTCGGCGGGCTGGCCGCCGGCATCGCTCACCTGGGCACGATCGGCGTCGTCGTCGACACGATCGTCGCCGTCATCGTGGTGCTGTGGATCTACCTCAGCTCCCGCCGGGTCGAGGAGACGGACATCTCGAACTTCGACACCGTCGGCGAGGCCGTCAACATCCGCGGCCGCAAGCGCAAGCTGCGCAAGGACCGCAACCGCAAACGCGCTCAGGAGAAGCGGAAAGCCCGCTACGAAGCCTGGGCCGAGAAGCAGGCGGCCAAAGAGAAGCGCCGGGCACACCGTGACGCCAAGAAGAACGGGGCGGCTCCCGTCGAGGCGACGACAGGATCGTCGACCGGCTCGACGACCGGTTCGGCGTCCGGATCGAGGTCCGGAGCCGATTCGGGGCGTGCATCGAACACCGGAGCCGATGCGAGTCGGGCCGATGCGAGCGATCAGGGAGACGCGAAATGATCGAATGGAGTTCCTTCGCCATCGTGGCTGCCGCGACATGGGTCTCGGCCATCATCGTCATCACGCTGTTCTCGGTTGCCGTGCGCATGCGCGCGACACATCTCGACCGGGTCGACGAGGGCCGCAGCAGCTCAGGGCTGCAGGTCGCCTACTGGACGGTCTTCGGAGTCTGCGGAGCAGTCGTGCTGCTCGGCGTCTATCTCATCGTCCCGGCTCTCCACGGCGCCTGACACTTCGGGCGCCGACCGCCTGACGATTCCGATGGCGCTTGACGCGGCGACCGCCTGACGCCGCCGTGCTGCGGGCCACGTGTCGTGTCTGAAGTGCTCGCCTGAGCTCTCTGGGTGATCCCCGCGTGACGCCGCGGCTTCTTCGTGCGGCGATCACGTACCGGTAGCGTCACGGACAACCTCTAGAGCACCAGCCCTCGCCCTTAGTTGCTGTGCCTACATTTGCAACGGTGCAACGTGCCGCCGCGACGGTGTTTTGCTCCCACTGGTGCCTAGCGACAGCAGCGGTGAGGGATGCTCCGGGCTATGTGCATGGAACATCCCCGCGTCACGAGAGGAAGCGCCACTGCCAGGTGGTTATGCCGCTGACAGTGCGTGATACCCAAGCGGTGGAGTCGGGGCGGCTCAGTGAAAGCAGCTGCGGGTAGCTTTCCTGAGACCCTGGCGCCTCGGCTTAGACTCGACCTGTGAGAACTCCACCGCACAATCCTCGACATACCGCCGATCTGCAGAAAGAGATCGCCAAAGCAGATCGCCGGCGCATCGAGCACTGGCATGCAGCGATGCGGCGCGAAGGGCGAGTCGTGCTGCGAACGAACCTAGCTAAGACGTTCGCCCTTGCACTCGTTAGCTGGCTGTTCGTCGGAGCGATCATCCTCACCTTCGCCGTCACCCCCGCCTCGACGTGGAACCCGAAGTCCCCTGGCTTCGGCGGGTGGCTGGTGTTCTTCCTCCTTGTGGTCTTCGCCATCGGTTTGGCGTTGTTCGGCGTCGGAGCGCTGTTGTGGACTTTTGTCTTTCCCTTTGCGCGACCACAGTTTGTCGTGTCGAGATGGGGCGTGGAGTCCTCATGGTGGAAGCCTGGAGGGCGGGTCATGCAGTTCGCAACGCCGTGGTCAGGCGTCGTCGACATCGGGGGAGAGTTCGAGTGGAGGAAGTATCCGCTTCCGGACGCCCTGTTCGTGACGATCACCGCCCGCGGGGCGACCGCTCATCAGAACGCACTGATCGGCAAGCCAAGGAAGCCTGAGGAAGTCACCTATCGCGTATTGAGGGAGCTCAAAGCGAAACCGCGTGATGTCTTGGTATTTCTCCGTGAGGTTCACAGGGCGCAGGCGGCGCATTGCTGAGTCTGCGCGGCTTCGGCACTAGGGCCCGAAAGCACTGACGAATCAACGGCGAGCTTCAAACGGCCGAACGCGCGCCCTCAGCGAAATACGACAATCCCCCAACCACCTCGGCGGCGGTTGGGGGATTGTCGATGAACGGGCGGCTCAGACTGTCAGCGATGAAGCCGAGCGGCTGAGGCCGTCGGCAACTCAGCCGAACGGCTCAAGCGAGGCCGAGGCGCTCGCGGAGGTTGTCCACCTCGGCGCGGAGTTCGGCCGGAACCGAATCGCCGAGCTCGGCATACCATTCCTCGATGAGGCCGAGTTCGGTCTCCCACTCTTCGGGCTTGATGGCGAGAGCCTTGCGCAGCTGCTCGTCGGTGAAATCGAGGCCTTCGGTGTCGAGGCCGCCTTCGACCGGGGTGAGGCCGAGCGGGGATTCCTGGGCATCGGCGGTGCCGGTGACGCGTTCGAAGACCCACTTGAGAACGCGTGAGTTCTCGGAGAATCCGGGCCACAGGAACGAGTTGTCATCGTCGCGGCGGAACCAGTTGACGTAGAAGATCTTCGGCAGCTGGGCACCCTCGGTGTTGCCGATGTTGATCCAGTGCTGCAGGTAGTCACCGACGTTGTAGCCGATGAACGGGCGCATCGCCATGGGATCGCGGCGGACGACGCCGACGGCACCGGTGGCAGCAGCGGTGGTCTCCGAGGAGAGCACCGAGCCCATGAACACGCCGTGGGTCCAGTCCTTGGTCTCGGTGACCAGAGGCATCGTGGTCTTGCGGCGACCGCCGAAGAGGATAGCCGAGATCGGCACACCGTTCGGGTTGGTCCACTCGGGAGCCAGGGTCGGCACGTTCGCGATCGGGGTGCAGAAACGCGAGTTCGGGTGAGCGGCGGGGGTGTCGGACTCGGGAGTCCAGTCGTTGCCCCTCCAGTCGGTGAGGTGAGCAGGCGCCTCGTCGGTCTTGCCTTCCCACCACACGTCACCGTCGTCGGTCAGAGCGACGTTGGTGAAGATGTTGCCGCCGGCCTCGATGGCGCGCATCGCGGTCGGGTTCGTCGTGTAGCCGGTGCCCGGGGCGACGCCGAAGAGACCGAACTCGGGGTTGACGGCGTAGAGCTGGCCGTCCTCGCCGAAGCGCATCCACGCGATGTCGTCACCGAGGGTCTCGGCCTTCCACCCGGGGATGGTCGGCTCGATCATGGCGAGGTTGGTCTTGCCGCAGGCAGAGGGGAACGCCGCGGCGACGTACTTGACGACGCCTTCCGGGCTCGTCAGCTTGAGGATGAGCATGTGCTCGGCCAGCCAGCCTTCGTCGCGGGCGATTGCGGAGGCGATGCGCAGCGCGTAGCACTTCTTGCCCAGCAGAGCGTTGCCGCCGTAGCCGGAGCCGAAGGACCAGATGGCGCGATCCTCGGGGAAGTGGGTGATGTACTTGGTGGTGTTGCAGGGCCAGGCGACGTCTTCTTGTCCCTCTTCCAGCGGAGCGCCGACGGAGTGGACGCACTCGACGAACTTCGCGTCCTGGGCGTCGATCGCATCGAGGGCGTACTTGCCCGAGCGAGCCATGACGAGCATGGAGAGCACGACGTAGGCCGAATCGGTGACCTCGATGCCGAACATCGGCTGGTCCGCCTCGGCGTGGCCCATGACGAAGGGGATGACGTACATGGTGCGTCCGCGCATCGCACCCTCGAACAGCGGGTTGAGGGTCTCCTTCATCTCCGCGGGAGCCACCCAGTTGTTGAGCGGACCGGCATCCTTCTCGTCCTCGGAGCAGATGTAGGTCCGGCCCTCGACACGGGCGACGTCCTCGGGGTCGGAGGCCGCGTAGTAGGAGTCCTTGGTGCCGTTGACACGCTGGATGGTGCCGGCCTCGACGAGCTTCTCAGCGATCTCGTTCTTCTGTGCTTCGGAACCATCGATCCAGACGATGTCGTCCGGGGTGGTCAGGGCGGCGATCCGGCTGACGAACGAGAGCACCGACTTGTTTTCGGTCGGTGCGTTCTTCAGCTGGTCAGCGACGACATCATGGTCGAGGACAGTCATGAGTGGTCTCCTGGTCAATCGAGAATGGGGTTAGGTGTCCGGCGGCTGGCGTCCGTCGAGCGGTTGGTACACATCCACCGTAGGATGGGGGCGGAAGCGAAATACGCGCGTTTCGGTCACTCGAAGATGTGCATTGGATCACAGCCGGCGGGTCGTTGACGCGAATGCAGCAACTGACTGACGTGTTGTTTCAAATGATTGGCGGTTTGTTTCACCGATGACCGACGGCTGAAATCGACGATTTCAACCCCTGTCGCCGAGGCGGCTCTGACCGTAAGTGCGAATGTGGCGAAGCGCACGTCGGTGCGATTTGAGCTTCGGCGAAACTGGTGTGTATAGTTGTTCGAGTTGCAGGGCGTGAGTCCGAGCGACATGCGCCACTAGCTCAACGGATAGAGCATCTGACTACGGATCAGAAGGTTGGGGGTTCGAATCCCTCGTGGCGCACAGAAAGAGAGTCCCTCACCTGGCACGATTGCCGGTGAGGGACTTTTTCGTTTGCCCGGAGTCAGGCCGATCTGGGCGTAGATCCGAAGGTTGGGGTTCTGTTGGGTGCTGAGATGCGGAAAGCCAGTCGCCATCGTGAAGAGCTCGGTGAGGTCATCGAGGTGTTCGCCGACCGCCCAGGACCGAAAACAGTGACGGGGTTCGTCCTCGGGTGGGTGCTCTTCACAGTTCTGACATTTATCAACCCGGGGGAGACGCCATTGCTGGCGATTGCTCCGGGTGTCATCTTCGCGGTGATGTTCGGTCTGATCCTTCTCTATCTCTCAGGTGAGCGGCTCATCGTGTGCGAGCGCGGGATCCTTGTCGGCTCCATTGCGCCGGGGATTCGTCCCTACGCCATTCCCTATCAGCAGATCACGCCCGGCAGCATTGCCGGGGTCGCCGGTGCGAACAGATATCTCAAAGAGGTCGGACTGCAGGGGCAGATCGCGCAGTCGACTCTGCGAGCGTCGTGGTGGACGAAGAACGGTGTCCACTTCGTCGCCTGCTCGGCCGAGGACGCCAGGCGCGGACGCAGACGTTTCACACTGGCGCTCGACCCGATTCCACGGTCGATCGACGGTCGCTGGATCTGGTTCGCGGGGACCGGCCGACGACCCGCAGGCGCGGCGGTCGAGGCCATCGCTCGGGCCGCCTCGGCGGCGGGGTATGCGCAGCTGGCTCAGGTCGCGCTCGATCGCGGAGTCGTCGAGCTGACCGGCAACCCCGAGGACGCAGCACGACAACTGCCCGGCCACCCTCCGGTCGGCAGGGGTGGAGTCAGATAGCTGGGACTTGGCCCACCTGCGGCCGGGCGTCGAGTCATCTGGCGGCGAGAACGGCCTCACGCTGTTCCGTCGACAGGCGTTTGACGGCCTCCCTGATCGTCACTCCCGAGGCACGGTGGGCACGCGGGAGGATCCAGTCGAAGACGAGGTCGGGGCGTTTGCGCGAGGAATCGTGCAGAACCCAGCCGATGGCCTTTGCGGACGAAGAATTCCTTCTCCTCGAGCATCGCATCGGCGAATCGAGAGAACCTGTCGAAGTCGCCGCGGCCGTGTCGCAGCGGGACCAGGTGCGCCAATAGGGCCGAGCGGCGAATCCAGAAATCCTCATCGCTCGCCCAGCGCTCCAGGACGGGGTCGAAAGCGGCATCCCGTTCGCTGAACGGCCCGATGAGGTCCCCGGCCAGAGGGTCGACGAGCGCCCAGGTCATCGCCTCGCGGAGTAGGCCCCCGATGAAATCCGCATCCCCGCCGCCGAGGCGGTCCTTCGACTGGATGAGCACCATTGTGGCCGCGGCGCGTCGCTCGTGGACGGGTGTGGGGTGCCCTGCTGGCCCGGCGCCTGTGTCCGTTTGGTTCAGCGTTGCCGGCCGAGTCGTCCGACGACGTCGGCGCGGCCCAGAGGGTTCGGGCGAGATCGATGACCTCATCGTGGCTGAGCTTCGCTGTGCGCAGAGCGGTGCGAACGACGGCACGAGTATCGGGCACGCTCACCCCGTAATGGAGGAGTTCGCTCTTGAGGTAGGCCTTCTCCTTCTGGGCGCGTTCGCTGCTGCCACGGGCGCGCAGATCTCGGTCGACCGCCTCGGCGAGGGTCTGGGCGTTGTACCGGGAATCGGAGGTCATGGAACGAATCATTCCACGGTCGCACCGCACCGCACGGCATCGTGCGGACGCGCGCGCTGCAGCTCGCGGTGAATGCGAAACGGCCGGCAGGCGGACTCCGTCGATCACATTGATCGGGGAGTGCGCCTGCCGGCCGTTCTCTGTTCTCAACCGGAGGCCGCGAGTCTCATGCTGCGCAGTGTCTCCGGAAGTCTTTCACCATCCGGCGCGGACGGGGCTCAGCCCGACCGGCACCGGCGTCGGGCGCGTGACCTCAGTCCGTTCCTGCGTCGAAGGCGGCGGACAGGCCTGCGCGGTCGCTGGCCTCGTCGACGTCGACAGTGGAGTTCGCGATCTCCTCGGCGCCGCCGGCCTCCAGTGAGCCCACGAGTTCCGAGGTCGGCCCGGATACGATGCCCATGGCCGCGTACTGCTCGAGACGGGCGCGCGAGTCGGCGATGTCGAGGTTGCGCATGGTCATCTGGCCGATGCGGTCCTCGGGGCCGAAGGCGGCATCGCCCACACGCTCCATCGACAGCTTCTCCGGGTGGTAGGACAGGTTCGGGCCCTCGGTGTTGACGATCGTGTAGTCGTCGCCGCGGCGCAGGCGCAGGGTGACCTCGCCGGTGATCGCCGAGGCGACCCACCGCTGCATGGATTCGCGCAGCATGAGCGACTGCGGGTCGAGCCAGCGGCCCTCGTACATCCGGCGACCGAGGCGGCGGCCCTCTTCGTGGTAGAGGGCGATGGTGTCCTCGTTGTGGATGGCGTTGAGCAGACGTTCGTACGTCACGTGCAGCAGCGCCATGCCCGGGGCCTCGTAGATTCCGCGGGACTTCGCCTCGATGATGCGGTTCTCGATCTGGTCGGACACGCCGAGTCCGTGGCGGCCACCGATCTCGTTGGCCTTGAAGACCAGGGCAACGGGGTCGTCGAATTCTTCACCGTTGATGGCGACCGGCCGTCCGGCCTCGAAGCGGACCGAGACCTCTTCCGACTTGACCTCGATGTCATCGCGCCAGGCGGCGACGCCCATGATCGGTTCGACGATGTCGAGTCCGGCGTCGAGGAACTCGAGGGTCTTCGCCTCGTGCGTGGCGCCCCAGATGTTCGCATCTGTGGAGTAGGCCTTCTCGGCCGAGTCGCGGTAGGGGTAGCCGTGCTCGACGAGCCATTCGCTCATCTCCTGCCGGCCGCCGAGCTCGTCGACGAACTCCGAGTCGAGCCACGGCTTGTAGATGCGCAGCTTCGGGTTGGCCATGAGGCCGTAGCGGTAGAACCGCTCGATGTCGTTGCCCTTGTAGGTCGAGCCGTCGCCCCAGATGTCGACGCCGTCTTCCTTCATGGCGCGGACCAGCATGGTGCCGGTGACCGCGCGGCCCAGGGGAGTGGTGTTGAAGTAGGTCTTGCCGCCGGAGCGGACGTTGAACGCGCCACACTGCAGGGCGACGAAGCCCTCCTCGACGAGCAGGCGCTTGGCGTCGACGAAGCGGGCGATCTCGGCGCCGTATTCCTTGGCGCGATCGGTCACCGATTCGAGGTCGGGTTCGTCGTACTGGCCGATATCGGCCGTGTACGTGCACGGGATGGCACCCTTGTGGCGCATCCATGCGACCGCGCAGGAGGTGTCCAGTCCGCCGGAGAAGGCGATTCCAACGTGCTCACCGACTGGGAGCGAAGACAGTACTTTCGACATGGCACCAGCGTAACGTCATTCCCCGCCGAATGTCGAATTGTTATGCATAGGAATGTATTTTTATGTGTGTGGGATGGGTGAGGCGGCTCCGCCGATTGTTATCGTGAACAGGTGACGAATCCTCTCGCACCTCAGTTCACCATCCGCACTGAGACATCCGGTGACATCGATGCCATCCACGCATCCGGCTACGGAATCGAGGGCCTGTCGTTCGTCGGCGTCCTCGACGGTGAGGTCTTCGCCCACGCCATGCTCTCCCGGTGCTTCGTCGGAGAGGCGCCCGGAGTCTGCCTCGCGCCCTGTTCCGTGTGGCCCGAGCATCAGCGCACCGGCGCCGGCACCCCCGTCATCGAGGCGCTCCTCGCCGAGGCGGCCCGCAGCGGTGAGGCATTCGCCGTCGTGCTCGGTCACCCCGAGTACTACCCACGCTTCGGGTTCACGCCGGCCTCGGGATTCGGCATCACCCTGCACGTCGAGGTTCCCGACGAGGCGCTCATGGCGATGTCGTTGGCCGGAGAGGTGCCTGCGGGTGCCCTGGCCTTCGCGCCAGAGTTCGGGGTCTGATCCGGGGCCGCCGCGCCTCACCCCGTTCGCCGGAAAGATCCACGCCCGACCCCGCGCCACCTACAGCTTCGCCCGGTGGGCGCGGATCGCGTCGGCGACGGCGATGGCGTCACCTTCGGGAGCGTCGGACTTCCGATCCGGACGTGCCGTGAAGAGATAGATGAACCCGACCGCCAACACGACGACGAGGCCGATGAGCACGATCCAGTCGGCAAAGAACGACCCGGAGTCGCCGGGCAGCGACAACAGGATCATCGCGAAAACTCCGTAAGCAAGGGCCGCGATGTTGACGACGATACCCCAGCTTCCCAGCGACCACGGCCCCGCCGGCTTCCACCCCTTGACTCTCTGCCGCAGCGCCCCGAGGACGACCATCTGGAAGGCGAGGTAGATGCCGAGGATGGCAAACGAGGTCACGGCGACGAGGATTCCGTCGTTGAACCAGATGAGCACGCAGATGAGAGCGGGTGCCGTGCAGGCGACGATGAGAGCGTTGTGTGGGATCTTCGTCCCGTCGGTGACCATGGACAACCACGTGTGCCCGGGCATCATTCCGTCGCGGGCGAAGCTGAAGATCAGCCTCGATGCGGCGGCCTGCAAGCTGAGCACGCAGGAGATGAACGCGAGGATCGCAACGAGCAGGAAGATCTTCGCACCGACATCGCCGAGGCTGCCGGCGAGGATCGCAGGGATCGGGTCGGCGACTTCACCGGCGACGATCTCATCGAGGTTCGGAGCCGCCAGCACATACCCGCCGAAGGAGAACAGGGCCGAGATCGCGCCGACGAAGATCGTCATGAGCATGGCCTTCGGGATTCCTCGAGCCGGGTTCGAAACCTCCTCGGCGACGTCGCCGCAGGCTTCGAAGCCGTAGAAGAGGAAGAGCCCGGCGACGGCGGCACCCAGGAACACGGGCAGATAGCTGCCGTCACCGGCGGTGCCCATGGTGTCGAAGAAGACTGAGAAGCTGTGCTTGCGTTCGAAGATGAGCAGGAACAGGCCGAGGCCGATGACTCCGATGAGCTCGGCGAAGAGCCCGATGCGGGCGATTCGGGCCAACCACTTCGTGCCCGAGAAGTTGATCGCCAGAGCAAGCACGAGCAGAACCAGAGCGAGAACGAGAGTGGTGGTGCGGTTGAGCTCGAGCCCGAACAGGCTCGCGAGGAATCCGGCCCCGAACTCCGCCACCGAGGTGATCGTGACGATGAGTGCGCAGATGTAGATCCAGGCGGCCATCCACGCATACCGCTTGCTCCACAGTCGTCTCGCCCATGGGTAGATCCCACCGGCGATGGGGAACTGGGAGACGACCTCCCCGAAGACGAGGGCGACGAGCAGCTGCCCGCAGGCGACGATGACGATCCACCAGATCGAGGGCGGACCACCGGTCGACAGTGCGACGGCCAGCAGCGAATAGACGCCGACGAGCGGTGAGAGATAGGTGAAGCCGAGAGCGAAGTTCGCCCACGGGCTCATCGACCGCTCGAACGAGTCACCGTAGCCGAGGACAGCAAGGTGGTCGGAGTCGGAGAGATGGCCACCGGCACGATTGCCGGCGGAGGTGTGAGTGCCCGCGGGATGGTGGGCATTCGAGGGGAGATCGGACATGGTGATGTTCCTTCATTCGAATCGTCGTTGATTCCGTTTCTGTTCGACATCGTATCGCCGAATCCCCTCTTCGGAACCGATCGGCGGCTGCGCGTCTCGCCGGCCCTGACTCTCCTTCCGAAAATCCTCGCCCGTGCGGCTGAGCGCGATTTCATCCGCACGGCGGAGGTGCCCGACGACGGCGAGTCATAGCGTGGAATCACAGGCACGGACCACCGCCGAACCGGTGGACACAGTGCAGGAACGAGGAGGAACCGTGAACACGCAGACGCACAGTCAATCCGGATTCGCCGAGGCGACCGGCCCGGCCGAGCCATCACCTCAGCCCGCCATCCAACCCCACCCGCCCGGAACGACGGATTCCATGTCCGGTCCGACCGCCTCGGCGATGGATGGATCGCACACCCCCGCCGAGGATGTCGACGCGAAAGGACGGCCGCTCGCCGTCGTGCCCGCTCGGGTCCCGTGGCTCGAGATCGGAATCTTCGCCGTCACCGCATTCGGGCTCGCTTGGATTGCCTGCCTGCCGCTGTGGTTCTCCGCGGAGGGGATCGGCGATCCCGTTCTGCTTCTGGCCTGCGGCAGCGCCATGATGTTCACTCCGCTCATCGCGAGCATCATCGCCTCCATCGTCCAGCGCCGCCGCGCCCGTGCCAGGGGAGAGGTCCTGGCCAGTGCTCCGCGCTACTTCGGCTTCTGGCCGCTGCGCGCCTTCGGGCGGGTCATGTGGATGACGGTGGCCGCCTTCTTCGGAATCATGGTGCTCATCATCCTCGGCTATCTCCTCAGTGCGGCCCTCGGGTGGCTGAGCCTTGATCTCACCGGGCTGTCCGGGTTCAAGGCGCAGGCAGCCACACTGCCCGGCATGGACTCGGTGCCGACCGCGGGCGCCATCGCCGTCTATCTGGGGCTGATGCTCATCAGTTCGTTGGGCAACATCTTCGTCACCATCGGTGAGGAGTTCGGTTGGAGGGGCTGGCTGCTCACCAGCCTGCGCCCCTTAGGAACCTGGCCGGCGCTGCTCATCGTCGGTGCCGTCTGGGGCCTGTGGCACTCACCGCTGATCCTGCTCGGCTACAACTTCGGCCGCCCCGACATCACCGGCGTGGGCTTCATGGTCGGCGGGTGCATCGCAGTCGGCATCCTCTTCGGCTGGCTGCGCCTCCGCACGGGTTCGGTCTGGCCAGCGGTCTTCGCGCACGCCGCACTCAACGGATGCGGGGCCATGCTTCTCGGGTTGTTCGTCGACGCCGGGGCGCAGACGCCGGACCCTGCCCTCGTCGCCTTCCTCGGGGTGGCCGGATGGATTGTCTCTGCCGTTGTCATCGTCGTCCTCGTCCTCGCCGGCCAGTTCCGCAAGCAGCCGGAACTGGGAATCAAGAAGCCGAAGATCGGCACCGAGGCCGGCCTCTGAAATTGAGGCTCGGCCCCGGCGTCCGTTAGGCTCAAAACCCGAACGACGGGAATCCTCAAACCTCTTAGGAGCACTATGCTTTTCGGACCATCGCTGCTGCAGACGGCAGGACGCATGCTCACCGCACCGATCTTCATCACCGGCGGGCTCTCGGCTGTGAAGGATCCCGCAGGGAAGGCGGCGGTGGCTGAATCGACCCTGGACTCCATCCGCGAATACGTGCCCGGACTTCCCGACGACAACGAACTGCTCGTGCGCATCAACGGCGGCGTGCAGATCCTCGCCGGTGCCACCCTCCTGCTCGGCATCAAGCCGCGACTCTCGGCACTGGCGTTTGCAGGCTCCCTCATCCCGACCACGCTGGCCGGACACTCCTTCTGGGAGATGGAGGGCGGCGACGCGAAGGCCCACCAGACCCAGTTCTCGAAGAACCTCGCGGCCCTCGGCGGACTGCTCCTCATCGCCGGGGACAGTGACAACGCCAAGGCCATCGAGAAGGCCGCGAAGAAGGCCGAGAAGCGCGCCCTCAAGCAAGCCTGAGTTCAGTGATGGTCTGTGTGCTCGAAGTTGCGGACTATCCGTGCGGGCAAACCCGGTGAATTTCAGCACAGATCGTCCGCATCTCGGCGTTCGCCCATCGCCTGACGCGCCCACCACCAGTCGCACCAGCCTTCAAGCGAATCCGCCGCACCCCTGGAAATCGGCCGGGAAGCGCCTATGCTCGAGGCATGGCCAAGGCACTCCTCATCGTCGATGTCCAGAATGACTTCACCGAAGGCGGCGCGCTCGGCGTGACCGGCGGTGACGCCGTCGCCGAAGGCATCACCGCTCACCTCGCCGCACATGCCGGCGACTACGACGCGATCATCGCTTCCCGCGACTGGCACGATGCCGACAATGACAACGGCGGCCACTTCAGTGACTCCCCGGACTTCATCGATTCCTGGCCCGTCCACTGCGTCGCAGGCACCGACGGTGCGGCTTTCGATCCGTTGCTCGATACCGCGGCCATCACCCACGAGGTCCGCAAGGGCCAAGGCAAACCCGACTATTCGGCTTTCCAGGGGATCACGGACACGGGGAGCCGCCTCGGCGAGCTTCTTGGCGATCTCACCATCACCGAGGTGGACGTCGTCGGCATCGCCACCGACCACTGCGTACGCGCTTCCGCACTCGACGCGCTGAGCGCGGGGCTGAGCGTTCGCGTGCTCACCGACCTCGTCGCGGGCGTCGGAGACGAGTCGAGCAGGGCCGCCCTCGCGGAGGTCGAGAAAGCGGGGGCCATACTCGACTGACTCGCTGACTCTCCGCGGAAACTCCACCCTCAGAAGAACTATCGCCCCAGGTCAGCGCGTTTTCTCCATCGAAAGTTGCAGATCGAATCTGAACTCACAGGCGATGTGTGTGACTCCTTAGATTGATGGACTGGAGTCATGAACTCACCACTGGCGAAAACCGCACACACGCTGACATCGAAGCGCGGTTCGTGGCTCGTCCTCGGCGGGATCGTCGTCCTCGTCGCTCTGCTGTTCGGACTCCTGTCCGGGTCAGGGGAGGACCGGCCCAACGAAACCGCTCCGGCCGACTCCGAATCGACTCAGGCACAGAAGATCCTCGACAAGTTCCCCGAGGCGGACAAGCAGTCCGTCATGGTCGTGGCCTCGAACGAGGACGGATCCGAACTCTCCGCCGACGACCAGGCGCAGCTGAAGGAGCTCGGCACCTCGCTCGGCGATTCCGTCGGCGAAGAATCCACCGAGACCGTGACCGGACCGATCCTCAGCGACGACAAACAGGCCGCGCTGCTCATGGTGCCCATCGCGGTCGGCCTGACGAACTCCGACACCGCCGAGACCGTCGACGATCTGCGCACCGCCATCGCCGATGACCCGACCGCCACCGGACTCACTGATGATGGCATGTCACTGCTGGTCACGGGTGGTCCCGCTATCGGCGCCGATATCGCCTCGGCGTTCAACGGCGCAGACTTCACCCTGCTTATCGTCACCATCGTCATCGTGGCGCTGCTGCTCATCATCACCTATCGCTCGCCGATCCTGTGGCTGCTGCCGCTCATCGTCATCGGCACCGCCGACGGACTCGCCTCGACCGTGACCGCGGCCGTCGGCGACTGGCTGAACCTGCAGTTCGATGCGGGCATCATCAGCGTCCTCGTCTTCGGAGCCGGCGCGAACTACGCGCTGCTGTTCATCTCCCGCTACCGCGAGGAGCTGCGCCGTTTCAGCGATCACCGCGTCGCTCTCGCCGAAGCCTGGATGCACACCGCGTCGACGATCCTCGCCTCGAACCTCACCGTCGTGTTGTCCCTGCTCAGCCTCGTCTTCGCGATCATCCCCGGCACCCGCGGCCTGGGCATCACCGCGGCCGTCGGCCTGCTCATCTCCGCAGCCGCCGTCCTCTTCGCGCTGCCGCCCGTGCTTGCCATCTGCGGCAAGAAGATGTTCTGGCCCTTCATCCCGAAGGGCGAAGACACCGCGGACGAAGAGCTCACCCCCACCGAGGCGGCCGCCACGAACCATGGAACCGCACCGACAGGTGCGCGAGACGGTGGAACCGCACCGCGAGGTGCGGCGAGGCCCTCGATCTGGCGGACCATCGCCACCCGCGTAGTGCGCAAACCGGGGCTCCACCTCGGTGCCGGAATCGTCATCCTCGGTGTCATGGCCACCGGTTTCATCGGATCGTCGATCGGTCTCGATCAGACCGAGAAGTTCCGGGTCCAGTCCGAATCGGCGCAGGGACTCGACGTCCTCGCCGACCACTTCCCGCCCGGCGAATCCCAGCCGATCTGGATCGTCGCCGATACCGACCATGCCGATGAGGTCGCCGATTCGGTCAGCGATATGAACGGCGTCGTGCGCGCCTCGGCGATCGAGGACACGACAATCGACGGCGCTTCCGTCACGAAGATCATGGTCACCGGCGAGTACGAACCCGACAGCGCAAAGGGACTCGACCTCGTCAAGGACATCCGCACCGATGTCCACGCTATCGACGGAGCGAACGCTCAGGTGGGCGGTGCCGCGGCCACGGAACTCGACGCCCGCGACGGCAACCAGACGGACTTCTTCACGATCGTCCCGATGGTCCTGGCAATCAGCTTCATCATCCTGCTCGTCATCCTCCGTGCACCCATCGCGGCGTTCACCCTGCTGCTGGTCAACGTGGTCTCCTCCGCGGCGGCGATCGGTCTCGGAGCATTCCTGTCACGGACGATCTTCGGACAGTCCGCCCTCGATGCACAGGTGCCGATTCTCGCGTTCCTCTTCCTGGTGGCGCTCGGCATCGACTACTCGATCTTCCTCGCCCACCGGGCGAAGAAGGAGTCCGTCTTCCACGGCGGACGCCAGGGCATGGTCGAAGCCGTCGCCCACACCGGCGGCGTCATCACGAGTGCCGGCATCGTCCTCGCCGGAGTGTTCGCGGCACTCGGCATGCTGCCGCTCATGGTGCTCGGCCAGCTCGGCCTCATCGTCGGAGTCGGCGTGCTCGTCGATACGATCCTCGTGCGCACCGTCATCGTGCCCTCGATCTTCGGACTCATGGGCGACAGGATGTGGTGGCCCAACAAGGCCATCACGCACTTCCACGAGCGTGCGGCAGCTGGTGCGGCTGGTGCCGGCACGGCAGAGGCGTCGGATAACGGATCGGCAAGCGCGGGCAGCGGTTCTGCCGCAGGATCGGCCGAGGTCGCCGGAGCGGATGCGACCGGACACGGTGAGCACTCCACTCACCTGCTCGCCGAAAGTAAGTTCGCGGACATGGGCTCCGGTGCTCACCACGGCAAGCACTGAGCTGAACCGCCTGGCGCGAGCCGAGCAGGCATACGCAAGCAGACCACCGGTCAGAGTGAGTTGAACAGGCCCGGGCGACGACGCAGATCGTCGCCCGGGCCCGCTCGGTTTCCGCATCGGACGGCGCAGATGTCACACCACCGGGGTTCCGGATGTGATTGAGTTGGCAGGGAGATCATGACAGCACAGGATCACCGCTTCGGCGCATTTGTCGCCGGGGCCGATCTGCAGGAAGGTGGCAGCGTGGGCGCACGCAGATGGACAGAGCGGACGATGGAGTTCGGCCAGCACGCCATCGCCCTCGTCCTCATGCTCATCTCCTGCATCCGCGCAGTCTCCACCGGTGCGCCGATGCTCGCCGCCGTGGCAGTGAGCATCGTCTTCCTCGCTTGGTACGCCTTGGGCGCCGTGCGTGCGGCACGGTCCGGTGCGCTGGTGCTGGCGAAATGGTGGCTCATCGTCCTCGCGGTATCCTGGTTGTGCACGCTGCTCGTCTCCGCCGAGTTCATCTGGGTCGCCTTCCTCCTCTGGCTGCTCGCCGGCCACCTCTTCTCCCTCCGCATCGCCATCGTCTTCACCGCACTCACCTATGTCGCGACGATCGTCGCCCCGCTCGCGCACTACGGGCAGGTGCCGACCCCGAGCATCATCGGCTCTCTCATCGGCGCCGTCTTCGCACTCGGGCTTTCGCGCGGCTATATTGAACTGCTGCGCGAGGGCCGTCACCGGGAGGAGCTGCTGCGCTCCCTGGAACTCGCCCACCAGAATCTGCTCGACCTCCAGGATGAGCTGGCGCTGACCCAGCGGCATGCCGGTGAGATCCAAGAGCGCACCCGCGTCTCCCGCGACATCCACGACACGATCGCGCAGTCGATCTCGTCGATCCGTCTCATCGCCCACGCCGAGGCGGAGCGCACCACCGATCACCACGCCGGGCAGGTGCTCGCCCAGGTCGAGGACCTCGCCGCACAGAGCTCCCGGGACGTCCGCCGCATCATCGCCGCCCTTGCCCCGGCCGAGCTTGAGGACGGGGCGCTGACCGCGGCGATCCGCCGGCTGCTCGCCAGGTTGGAGGAGGACAGTTCGATCACGGGCCGCCTCGACGTCGACGAGACCTTGCCGACCCTGTCCGCCGAGGCGGAGGTGGCGCTGCTGCGGACCGCTCAGTCGGCGCTGGCCAACGTTCGACAGCATTCGCAGGCCACACGAGTGATGGTCAGCCTCATGGATCTCGACGGGGCGATCAGAATGGACATCGTCGACGACGGGGTCGGAATGGCCGATCCGCACAATCGACAGCGGAATCCGGATTCGGGTTTCGGTCTCGACTTCATCGGTTCGAGGATGCGCGAACTCGGCGGTGAGCTCGTCATCGAGTCGAGTCAGGGATCCGGCTTCGCCATCTCCGCGACCCTGCCCAGCCAATCCAAGCTGCACACCCGGGGCGAGGGACTCAGCACCGCCGCCGAGAGAACGGGCGTGGATTCGGCCGGCCGCCTCGGCGAGGGTGAACGCAACACAGGTGAGACACGCGATCCAGGAGAGAACGCATGAGCATTCGAGTCATCCTTGTCGACGATCACCCGGTCGTTCGGGCGGGCCTGAAGTCCGTCATCGACGCCCCCGACCACATCGCTGTGATCGGCGAGGCCGGCAGCGGAGAGGAGGCGCTGACGATCGTCGACGAACTCGACCCCGACGTCGTCCTCTGCGACCTGCGGCTGGGGGAGGGGATCGACGGCATCGAGGTGACGAAGCGACTGCGCGCGAAGTCGAATCCGCCGGCGGTGCTCATCCTCACCACCTTCGACCTCGATTCAGAGATCATTGCCGCGATCAATGCCGGGGCCTCGGGCTACCTGCTCAAGGACATCGACCCGGGGGACATCTCGACGGCGATCGAGAAGGCAGCGAAAGGTGAGACATATATGCCTCCGGAGATCTCGTCGAAGGTCTTCGCTGCGATGCGCAATCCCAGCCCGAAGCTCACTCGGCGTGAACGTGACGTCGTCAGACTCTTGGCTACGGGAGCGTCGAACGCGCAGATCGCTCAGGAGCTCTTCGTCACCGAGGCGACGGTGAAGAGCCACCTCGTCAACGTGTTCACGAAGCTCGGGGTGGACTCTCGCGCCCGCGCCATCCGCGTCGCCGAGGACCAAGGGCTCGTGTAGGGGTCGTGCTTCTCGCAACCTCCGCCGAAAAACGGGCTGAGCGTCGAGAAACGCGTGTGCACCCCCGTTTCTCGACACGCAGCCCGTTTTTCGGCGAGTGCGCGGTTCTAGGAGCACCACACCCGAAGTGCCAATGTGAATGCCGCCGCATATGATCAAGCTATGGATCGGGGTATGAGCAGGAGAAACGCATCATGAAGCGGATGTGGGCAGCGGTCGTGGCAACTGGCTTTGTAGCACTGAGCGGGTGCAGCAATGACAACGGTGAGCCAGCGGGGATACCGTCGCCGACGACCACCCCGACCCTGGCCGAGCCAGTCGAGCTTGACTACTACGCGTCAGTGATCACCGACAACGGATCAGATCTGGCCCTCGTCGGGGACTGGATGAGCCAGAAGCTGCGAGTCGTCGACGCCAAGGGCGACGAGAAGTGGAGCATCGACTCCAACGGCAATGAAGACGACGGAGGTGGCACTGAGGCCTATTCGGCAGGTGAGAACGTCATCGTCCACGACTACTCCGGTGCAACGACGGCCTATTCGTGGACCGATGGGCAGAAAGCCTGGTCCTTCGACCTCCCAAGCACTGCCGGTTCCTGCCGCCCCGTCCAATCCTTTGGGTCGCAGTCGACGAGCGGGAACAGCCGCCTCGGCGAGGGGGACCTCATTCTGATCGAGAACATTTGGATGGACGCAGAGGAGAACTGCGAGCCGTCGGCCGACGGGAACACCGTCCTCTACGCGCTCGACCCGAAGACGGGGAAGGAAGCCTGGCCGGCGCTGTCGCTGGGTGAGGGCGGGCAGACCTTCGGCGGTCGCCTCATCGAACTGGCACCCGACCGCAAATCCGGGGTCATGTCGTGGATGGACGGGGACGAGTCGATGGTCACGCGGGTGGAACTCGACGACGGCTCGCACACGTCCATTCCCATCACCGAAGCCCGCGAGATCGACGACACGGGAGCCGACTACTTCACCGTGTATCCGACGGACGATCCTGCCAGCCTCACTTACGTCTACGGGTCGATGGACGGTGACGATCCGATGAGCTCGACAGTGACGCGAGCGGCGAAGTTGAGTATTCCTGCGGTTGTGAAGCCGTCCGATTCGGCCACGCTGGCTACCACCGAACAGTCCGCAAGAGTGAGTATGGAAGATACTTTCGACGCCGTCTGCAGCACTGCATTGAGCTTCACCGCAGACGGCAAAGCAGCGTGTCTGCAGACTCAGCTGTTCGCTTCGGCGGTGAAGTACCAAGGATCCGACGGCGCGTCGACGGATGGTATTCCGACGCTCCGGAAGCCGCGGTCGCCAGGATCGGCGGTCTTGGCGGTCCACAGTGGGAGCCCGTCGACCACGGAGATCAGACGCTCGTCGTCGTTCCCGCAGCAGATAGCGGGATCGCCGCATTGGATGCTGCGACTGGCAAACCAGTGTGGACGACCGGCGGGCCCAAACTGCGTGAAGAAGGCGAAACGGGAAGCTGGGGTGGGCAGGGCGTACTTCCCGACGTCGGGTTGGTCGTCGTCACCGATAACAAGAAGACGACGTTCTTCAATGCGAAGACCGGCAAGCCTGTCAGCGACCATCGGCCGGGGACTACGCCGAACTGACTTCGAGCGGGCGATTCGCGATCGCGACGGACGAGGACACGAGCACGATGTGGGCTGTCATCGACAAATAACAGCGTTGGGCGGGTGGCCCCACCGACGTCCTATCCGACTGTCAGATGAATAACTGATAGGTAATCACCTTGCTGTCACACCAGGTGAGAGGCGCAGACGCTCGGGGTGGAGAACGCCGCAACGCCCGAATCGGCCCGTCTCAACTACGGAGTTTCACTTCCTACCGGTAGTCTGTTCCCTGCACATCCGGACAGCCGCGCGCTCGTGCGGCGCAGTCCAGGTCGAGACAGCGGAGGTGACATGGCAGGCGAAGACGAGACGTTTCCGCCCCGCCCGGTGACCCCGCCGAACCGCCGCATCGGTGCATTGTCCGGCAATACCAAGGGCATCAGCACGTCCACAGGCACCGCCACCGAGGCAGCTCCCGGCCGATCCGCGGAAGCTGACTCCCAGCAGCCCCTGGTCCCCAAAGACCCTGCAACCGCGCAGTCCGGGGACGCCGATGACGACGTGGACGCCTCGGCGTTGGACATCACCCTTCCTCACGTCGGGGAACTCGAATCGGCCAGCGAAGACGCCATCGTCGACCCCTCCGAAGCGGTGCTTGAGAGCATCGACCTCGATACCTGGAAATGGCCCGAGTTCTTCGCCTTTGCGCTTACCCGGATGCAGGAGATCTTCCCGACCGGCGGCATCCCGCGCGGCATCGGACCTGTGCGCGAATACGTCACCGACGACAACGACTTCCGCCCGCTGACCATCGACCGCGAGAAGTGGCCGGCGATCGACGAAGATTGGACCACTGTCGGCGACGTCCTGGCCAACACCCACACCGACGCCTGGCTCGTCACCCGCAACGGGGTGGCACTGGCCGAGGAATACGCCTGGCCGATGAAGCCCGCCCGCCAACACATGCTCTTCTCCGTGAGCAAGTCCATCGTGGCCACCGTCATCGGAGCGCTCGCCGACGCCGGGCTGCTGCGCCCCACCGACCTCGTCACCACGCATGTGCCCGCTCTGGCGAAGAGCGGCTACGCGGGGGCAACCATCCGCGACCTGCTTGACATGCGCTCGGGAATCAAGTTCTCCGAGGAATACCTCGAGAAGGATTCGGAGATCCGTGCCCTGTTCGAAGCCGTTGATTTCGCGCCGCGGACAGCCGCCTCGGCGAAGGGGATCAAGAACTTCCTCACCGGACTGACCAGCGAGCGTGACCACGGATCGGCTTTCGTCTACCGCAGCTGCGAGACCGATGTGCTCGCCTGGATCGCCGAGGCGGTCACCGGCCAGCCGTTCTCCATCGTCACCAGCGAATACGTGTGGTCGAAGATCGGCGCCGCCCACGCTGCCCAGGTCTGCCAGGACCGGTGGGGCGGATCGATCGCCGACGGCGCCATCAGCGCGACCTTGCGCGACCTCGCCCGCTTCGGCGAGATGATCGCCCGCGGCGGCACCACCGAAAACGGAGAACGGGTGCTGTCGGCGGAATGGGTCGACGACATCTTCACCGGTGCCGAGGACTCGGCGAAGATCTTCGCCGTATCCCCGTCGGGGCGTTCCTATCCGGGCGGCATGTACCGCAGCCAGTTCTGGCTGCCGTCGGCCAGCCGGGACGTCGTCATCGGCATCGGCATCCATGGCCAGATGCTCTACATCGACCGCGCCACGCAGACCGTCGGCATCAAGCTCTCGAGCGACCCCGAACCGGTGAGCCTCGCCGCCCAGCACGGCACCTTGGCCATGTTCGAGGCCATCGCCGAGGCGGTCCCACCGATTCCGTCCGAGCCGACTTCTCCTGCCCCCACCGAGGCGGCTCCCCGAAACGCTGCAGCGGGCACCGCGCCCGTGGCGCCCGCAGCGCCGAACGCAGCTGTTCCCGCCGCGCCGTCGGCGGCTGCTCCCGCCGATCCGAGAATCGGCATCCCCGAGACGGAGAGCGCCGAAGCTTTGGCCGCGGAGTCCGTGCCAGCTGTTGCGGCACCGGCCGAAGCGGTGCAGGCGGCTGCGGAATCCGTCGAATCGGTCCCTGCGCAGACTTTGCCCGCCCCGGCGGAGGACGCCCCCGTGGCGCCGGCTCCGGCAGACCCGATTCCAGCAGCTGCGGATCCTGTATCTGCAGCGCCCGTGTCTGCGCTGGATGAAGCAGCGGTTGCACCTCCTGAGGTCACGCCTGCCGCAGCCGCACCTCAGGAACCGCCTCTGCCGGGAGCGCAGCCTGCCCCTCTCATCGGCCAGAACACGCTGTACTGAGCCCGAGCGGTTCGCGTGTCTCCTGCGGGCGGATCCACCTCGAAACAGTGCGGATACTCGAAGCGGATCCACCCACAGGAGGCACACCGACCGCAGTCCCGTCCGGCGTAGCTGTGTACGTGTCGATCCGCCTCTTAGGTGACAATTCCGTAGCGATTGGTGCGGGGACTCGGTAGCGTGAGGATCGGAATGACACCGATCACAGGAGATGCGACCATGACCGATTTCTTCGACCGCGAGACCGACGGCAAGTACGACAGGGCCTACAAAGAGACCACTCCCGACATCCTCAAGGCCTTCGGCGAGTTCAACAACGCCGTCTTCGCTTCCGAGGGCCGTGAGATCCCGCTGAAATACCGCGAGCTGATCGCCTGCGCCGTCGGCTTGACCACCCAGTGTGCCTACTGCATCGATGCGCATTCGAATGCCGCCGTCAAGGCCGGCGCCACGGAGACCGAACTGGCCGAGACCGCCTGGACTGCCTCGGCGCTCCGTGCCGGCGGAGCCTACGCCCACGGCCGTCTCGGCTTCAAGCTCACCGGGGTCCACGAGCACTGAGTCCGCCGAGTCCCGATTGCCTAGACTGAGATGCGATCATGATTGACGACCCCCGCACGCTTCCACGCAGAACACCCCGTTTCCGCCCGCACCGCATCCTCGTGCTGGCACTGGACGGGGTGTCTGCCATGGATCTCGGCGTCCCCGTCCAGGTCTTCGGGCGGGAGTCGAACGCAGCCACAGACCGCACCCGCGCCGAGGCGGCCCCACGCTCCCAGCCGAATCCGAGCGGTGAGGCGGCTTCCGCCGTGCCCAGCGGACGGCCGACGACCGTGCCCGCAGGCAACTGGCCCTATGAAGTCGAGGTCTGTGGCATCACCGCAGGAAAGGTGACCGGTTCGGACGGGCTCGACTATTCCGTCGACCAGGGACTTCACGCCCTGGAGACCGCGGACACGATCATCCTGCCGGGTGCTACCTCGGCGGTGGCAGAAGAACCTCCGGCCTCGGTCATCGGGGCGCTCCTCTCGGCATTCGAACGCGGCGCGCGGATCGCTGCCATCTCCACCGGCACCTTCGTCCTCGCGCGCACGGGACTGCTCGTCGGACGACGCGCCACCACGCACTGGTCGACGGCGAAGGAGCTCGCCCGACGGTTCCCCTCGATCAAGGTCGACGAAAACGTCCTCTTCATCGACGAAGGGCAGCTGCTGACCTCCGCCGGAGCCGCCTCGGCGATCGATCTGTGCCTTCACCTCATCCGCAGCGATCACGGTGTCGGACTGTCCAATCAGGTCGCCCGCCGCCTCGTCGCGGCCGCCTATCGAAGCGCAGGCCAGGCGCAGTACGTGCCGCGCAGCGTGCCGGACCCCCTCGGCGACGACTTCGCCGACACCCGCGAATGGGCGCTTCAGCACATCGGCGAGAAGATCACCCTGCACGATCTCGCCGCCAACGCCGGAGTCTCCGTGCGCACCTTCTCCCGCCGCTTCGTCGAAGACACCGGCTACACACCCATGCAGTGGGTGCTCAGAGCTCGGGTCGACCTGGCTCGCGAGCTCTTGGAGAACTCCGACCTGGGCATCGAACAGATCGCTGACCAGGTGGGCCTCGGATCGGGTGCGAATCTGCGGATGCATTTTCAGCGCATCCTCTCGACCTCCCCGAACGACTACCGCCACTCCTTCCAGGGCTGAGAAGAGCCCTCTTCTCGACGACTTCCCGCGTCGTCCTACATCGGCAATTCCACAGTTGCATCGCCGGCTTTCAGCGACCCGGATCACACGAACATGAGGCTGGCTAGAAACTTTCGACCTTTGGCAATACAACTGGCGATAATCTTGCGTAGATTGTCTGGTTGGCCACTGTTGACGTTTGTGGAAATCGCCCATGATGGAGATATCAAGACGAATCCCGTGTTCAACATCTACAAGGAGTGACATTGACTCGCATCGCCATCAATGGTTTCGGTCGCATCGGACGCAGCACCCTGCGGGCCCTGATCGAGCGCGGCAGCGAGCTCGAGGTTGTGGCCATCAACGACCTCGGCGCCGTCGACGATCTCGCTCGGCTGCTGAAGTTCGACACCACCCTCGGACGCTTCAATCACGACGTCGAGGCCACCGAGGATTCCCTCATCATCGACGGCAAGGCCATCAAAGTCTTCGCCGAGAAGGATCCGGCCAAGCTGCCCTGGGGCGAGCTCGGCATCGACATCGCCCTCGAATCGACCGGCCGCTTCACCAAGGCCGACAAGGCCAGCGCCCACATCACTGCCGGCGCGAAGAAGGTCCTCGTCTCCGCTCCCTCGAAGGGTGCCGACGTCACCCTCGCCTATGGTGTGAACAGCGAGGCGTACAAGCCCGAGCACACCGTCATCTCCAACGCCTCGTGCACGACGAACGCCCTGGCTCCGCTGGCCAAGGTCCTCGATGACCTCGCCGGAATCGAGCAGGGCTTCATGACCACCGTCCACGCCTACACCGGTGACCAGATGGTTCAGGACGGCCCGCACAAGGATCCCCGTCGTGCCCGTGCCGCTGCCGAAAACATCATCCCCACTTCGACGGGTGCGGCCAAGGCCATCGGCCTCGTCCTCCCGCAGCTCGACGGAAAGCTGTCCGGCGACGCCATCCGCGTGCCCGTCCCGGTCGGCTCGATCGTCGAGATCAACACGACCGTGTCCCGCGAGGTCACCCGCGACGAGGTGCTCGACGCCTACAAGAAGGCCTCGGAGGGCGAACTCAAAGGAATCCTCGAGTACGAGGACGAGCCCATCGTCTCCTCCGATATCGTCGGTCAGCCCGCTTCGTCGATCTTCGACTCCGCACTCACCCGCGTCGTTGGCAACCACGTCAAGGTCGTTGCCTGGTATGACAACGAGTGGGGCTTCTCCAATCGTGTCGTCGACAACCTCGAGTTCATCGGCAAGAACTGACGTTCTCCGCTGATGTTTCCCGGCGCTCGTCGCCGGCGACATTTTCGGCGCCGAGGTGGTCCCTCGGAGTCAACGGATGCACCTGTGGCCTCGAATCCGCTCAATGCGGATTCGAGGCCACAGCCTTGTGATGACTCAGCCGCCCTTGTGGTGACTCAGCCGCCGGAACTTCACTGACGACGCCTGGTCGCTCAGCATCCTTTAGCGGAGAGCTCAGACGTCGTCGGCGCCGGGGGTGCCGCCTTCGTCTTCCCAGCGTTCGATGGCGCGGACCTTTGCGCGGCTGAACTTCAGACGCACGCCGTAACCGCCCTCTGAGCCGTCGGGAATGAACCGCGCGCCGTACTGTTCGAGGGCGAGGATGAGTCGCCGCTCCTGCTCAGCAGTCAGGTCCGCTGTCCCCTTTTCGTAGTCCTTGAGTTCGGACTTGTCGATCTCAGCTTTGTCTGCCACGTGCTTGGCTGAAACCTGGCAGAGGATCCGCGTTGCGCGTGCCAGCGGGCCATCGATGACGATCTCTTCTGTGCTCATGGTCCAACCATGCCAGAGGCCTGATGGTGTGCCAAGGCAGAGGGTCTCTTCTGGGGTGGCGGTTTCCCCTGGTGAGACGGTGCGTGGCTGGATGCGGTCCAGAGAAATGCACCTCTCACGCATTCATATGAATGATTCGTTCTATTCGTCTCCGATCAATATGTGTCAGTGCCTCCGGATAATGTTTCTTCATGCCTTCGACATCGGAGTCGGGGGTGACGCATCGCAGGGTGCGATGCATGACGGAAGGTCAGAACAATGGAGATCACGACCAGCAGCATCAGAGAATTGGCGTGGAGCTGTGAGGAGTTCCTCGATGACCGAGGGGAGCCGCGATCAATCAGCTATCCGGGCAGTCTCGCTCTGTGTATTCTCGACGCGCTCTATTCGACGGGTTCGCACCCGACTGCGGTCGACAACGTCACCGATCGCTATATCGAACGGCACGGAGAATCCGATGGGGCGAAATCTCTGCGGTATTCGATCGCAGAGGCCGGCGGGCCCGAGGTATGGGCACGGGAGGTGATCTGCAATGTCAAGCCTGCCAATGTGCAGCCGGGTGCCGTGCTCAGGGCCGAGGTTGTCGACCGTGCCACACGAGTGATGGCAGATCATGGCATAGACACCGTTGAGCAGCTGCTCGCCGCCGTCGGAGAAGAACCGTGTATTGGGCCTCAAGCCAATGTGGTGGCAAAAGCTTGGAGGGCGCTTCCCAGTCAGAGATCGGGGTTCTCATGGCGCAACCTGCTCATGATCGCCGGCTCCCCGCACTTCGATATCGACTACCGCGTGAAGGGCTATTTCAATCAGATTGTCGGGTGGTACCCCATAGCCACGGACGAGTATGTGCTTGAACTGATCGGCGCTGCCGCCGATTTCCTCGGTGTTGAGGAGCACGAGATCCGGCGAATCGTCTGGCAGATCTCGCGCAGTCGGCTTCGGCCGAATCCTCGACGCGAGAGGTGCCCTTGGCCGTACGGCGTCGAGCTCGAGGCAGGCGAGGACGTCGACTATGAGTCGTGGGAGTCGTCCTTCGGCTTCGAAGGTTCGGCGATCAGCTCGAACGACTGGTCTGGTGGGGAATACGTCGATTCACGCGGGAACGCTGCTCCTTTCTGACCGGTTCAGCTCTCCGTGTTGCGCCGATGCTGGGCTGCCAACCGCACCGGTGCGTTCGGAGCGCCGAAGCCGCGATAGCCGGTACGGCGTTCGACCATCTCGAAGAAGACCGAGCCGATCGTCGACGTGTAGAAATGGAGGAACTCGCCCTCGGCGTCATGGTCGTAGAGGATGTTGTGCTCGCGCAGCCGATCCAGCAGCTCCGGTGCGAGGTCGAAGCGTGCGGCAAGGTCCTCATAGTAGTTCTGCGGCACTGCCAAGAACTTCAGACCTCGCGCGACCGCGGTTGTCGCCGCGGTGAAGATGTCATCGCAGGCGATGGCCACATGCTCCGGGTAAGTCGCAGCAGGTGAGCCGGCACCTCGGCTCAACGCGTTGGGGCTGTGATCGGGGGAGACGTTGAGAGGCATCCTCACTGCCCCATCGGCGCTGGACATTACTTGGGAGCGCACGAGGCCGGAGGGGCTCGGCACGTCCTGGGACGGCAGTGCGGTCAGAGCAAGCAGGGAGGTGTAGAAGAGCACTGCCTCGTCGTAGTGATGGGCCGGCTGAGCGAGGTTGATGTGGTCGATAGCCGACTGTCGGTCGTCCGGGACGGTGCCGAACTCGTCGGTCCACTGCGGATCCTCACCATCTCCGTCGCCGAAGAAGACCTCTGACCCGTCGGGGGCGAAGACCCCACGCAGCACCTTCTCGTCGTGAGCCTGTTCGCGAGGGACCTCGGTCGTCGAGAGCAGGAGGGCGCGTTCCATTGCGGCATCGGCATCTGCGACGGCGAATCCGATGCCTCGCAGATAAGTTCCGGACGCAGTGGAATGTGCATCCGGAGTGGACACCGCAAGCGCGACGGTGGATTCGTCAGCCGGCACGATCGGCGCGTACTCCGGTTCGATGGGCTCGGTGAGGACGATTCGCGCCTGACCGCGTCGCCACAGCTGCACATGTGGTTTCGTGCGGTGGAAGCCGACGAACCGGAACCCGAGCTGGTGGATCTGCCGGGTGAGTGCGCCCAGGTCATCGGTGTTCAGTTCGACGTAGTCGATGCCTCGCGGCTCCGCGACCCGCGGCAGCGGCTGCAGGTCTAGCTGTAGGCGATCTCTTCCCCAGTCAGCGCCAGACGCACGGTCGTCAAAGGTCGCGGACACATTCGCTTCGAGCCACCGCAGGGAACGCAGTCCGTCGACGGCGGTGCGCTGGGTGTCGGCCTGTCGGAAGGAGTCGTTGAAGACTTCGAGCGACACCGGTCCGGCATAACCGGTCCCGGCGACGCGAGCGAGGAAGTCGGTGAGGTCCCACGAGCCTTCGCCGGGGAAGACTCGGTGGTGACGGGACCAGCTGAGCACATCCATCGACAGGGCCGGAGCGTCGGCGAGCTGGAGGAAGAAGATCTTCTCGCCCGGGATCTCGGCGATGCGTGACAGGTCCGTGCCGCGGGAGAGGATATGGAAGCTGTCGAGGCAGGTGCCGATGCGCGGATGGTCGGCTGCCTTGACGAGGTCCCAGGCGCGATCGTATTCGGAGACGAACCGGCCCCAGGCCAACGCCTCGTAGGCGACATCGATGCAGTATCTCTCTGCCAGATCGCCGAGGCGGCGCAGCTGATCGATGACGACCGCATCATCGTCGATGGTTGCGGTGGCGACGTTCGAGCACAGCAGGACCGTGGTCATTCCCATTCGACTCATCAGCTGGAACTTCGCCTCGGCCCGGGTCAGATTGGCAGCGAACTGCTCCTCATCGACGCCTTCGAAATCACGGAAGGGCTGATAGAGGTCAAGACTCAGTCCGAGGCCTGCGGCCAGTGCGGCGGTCGCTTCGGGGGAGTTGGGGGAGACGATGAGATCCTGTTCGAAGATCTCGACCCCATCGAATCCTGCCGTTGCGGCAGCCTGCAGCTTCTCCTCGAGCGTGCCTGACAGGCACACCGTGGCAATCGAGGTTCTCATCGTGACCTTTCCTCATGGACGACATCGATCTCTTCCAGGCTCAGCCCCTTTGTCTCCTTCGCCGTCATGGCGACCAGGCCGACGACGATGCAGACGCCCGCGGTGAACGCGGCGACCGAGACCCAATTCTCTCCTCCGGCACCGGCGACAGCGGAAGCGAGGACCGGAGCCAGACCGCCGGAGACCGCGAATCCGACCTGTGTGCCCAGGGCCAGCCCTGTCACTCGTGCCGTCGTCGGGAACATCTCGGCGTAGAACGAGGGCCAGATGGAATTGGCCAGCGAGTACGCGCAGCCGGACATGATGGCGCCGAAGACGAAGATGAGCGGCCAGTTCCCGGCCGAGACCGCACCCAGGTACGGGAACATCATCAGACCCGATCCGACGGCACCGGTGATGAAGACCGGCTTCCGGCCGAATCGGTCGGAGAGCAGCGCGGCCGTCGGGATCGCGAACAGAGCGACACCGTTGGCGATGACCGAGACGAGCAGCATGGTTGAACGTTCGAGTCCGACGATCGACGTGGCGAACGACAGCGACCAGACGGTGAAGACCATATTCACGGTGTTGACCATGGCGCACACGGCCACGCGGACGACCGCGGCCTTGTGCCACCGGAAGACCTGCATGAGCGGTGGGTTCTCAACCCGCGCCTCCTTGAATGCCGGCGGCTCCTCGAGCCCGCGACGGATGAGCCAGGCGGTGAGCACGACCAGTGCCGACAGCCAGAACGGTACGCGCCAGCCCCAGCTGAAGAGTGCTTCGTCGGGGAGGAAGGCAGTGAAGGGAATGAACACGGCTGTGGCCAGCAGAGTGCCGGCCTGAGTGCCGTGCAAGGTCCAGCTCGTCGTCCACGACCGCTTCTCCTCGTCCGAATGTTCGAGGGAGACTGAGATCGCGCTCGCCTGCTCACCCGAGGCCGACAGGCCCTGGATGATGCGGCAGAGCACGAGCAGGATCGGAGCCAACATCCCGACCTGGTCGTAGGTCGGCAGGCAGCCGACGATGAAGGTCGACACGCCCATCATGAACAGGGTGAGCATGAGGACGAACTTGCGACCGAAGCGGTCACCGAGCGGTCCCATGATGAGCGCGCCCAGCGGACGCACGACATAGGCGACCCCGACCGTGCCCATCGCCAGCAGAATGGCGATCCCCGGTGCGGTGGTCTCGGGGAAGAACAGAGTGTTGAGCACCAGTGCCGCCGCGGTCCCGTAGACCGCAAAGTCGTAGTACTCCAGGGCCGAGCCCGTCCAACTCGACAGGGCCGCGCGCAGCGGTGTCTTCTTCGTGGGGCGAGCTTCCTCGATCGCGTTGCTCATGCTTCCTCGCATTTCTCACTCTCAGGACTTATCGACGGCCTCGGCGCTGTCGAGCGTTCATCGGACCGACACTGTATTGCCATAGTGTGGCAATTATTGTTACATTGTGGTTTACAGTGTGATTGAGATGACATAGCCTGTCAACGTGGAACGCGGGAATTCTGCTTTCCGGACTCATGAACTACCTGCACACACACTGCCCCAGTACCACCGAACTGCCACAGCAACGCAAGGAGGCGAAGCATGCCGCCCAAGGGCTCGAACTCGGTGACGAAGACCTTCGAGATGCTCGAACTCCTCGGGGAATCACCCGAGGGGATCAGCGCGGCTCAGGCCGTCGAGACGACCGGCTACCCCTTCTCGACCGCCTACCGCCTCCTCGGAGGGCTCGTCGAATCCGGGTATGCCAGCTTCGAGGCGCGTACGAAGATCTACACCCTCGGGATGGAGGTCTTCCGCTTGGCGCAGAAGGTCGCGCACCGGCAAGGGCTGTCCGGAGCGACGAAGGACCTGCTCCAGGAGCTGACGAAGTCCACCGGCGAATCGAGCATCCTCGCCGTCCGTCGCGGCAATGCCGCTCTCACCGTGCTCACCGTCGACGGCCCGCAGTTCCGTACGACCACCGACCCTGGGGACGAATCACCGTTGCACACCTCGGCGATCGGTCAAGCTCTGCTCGCCCATGATCCGCAGGTCGATGCCACGGTCGCCTCCCTCGACCTCGTCGCCCGCACTCCGAACTCGATCACCGACCCGGCACAGATGCTCAGGCGCCTCGAACAGATCCGCACCGACGGCTGGGCGGGACAGTCCGAAGAGAACGACATCGGCATGAATGCCCTGGCCGTACCCGTCTTCGACCTCGACGGCACCCTGCTGGCCTCACTCGCGCTCGCCGCACCCGTTTTCCGCCGCAGCCTCGACGAGCTCATCGATTTCGTCCCCCGACTGAACGAAACCGCGGCCTTGATCGCCGCCCGATTCCCGAGGTGACCATGGTTGAACCGCACATCGAGCCCGAAATCCTCGTCCTCAACGGCCCCAACCTCAACCTGCTCGGGGAACGCGAACCGAAGATCTACGGCCGCACCACGCTGGCCGATATCGAGGCCATGTGTGCCGACACCGCCGCCGAGGCGGGGCTGGGCGTCCGCTGCATCCAGAGCAACCATGAGGGCGGGCTCATCGATGCCGTCCATGAAGCCCGGCACTCCACTGTCGGTGCGATCATCAACGCCGGCGCGTACACGCACACCTCCCTGGCCCTGCACGATGCGCTCAAATCCTACGACCACCCGATCATCGAGGTGCACCTGAGCAACCCGCATGCGCGGGAGGCCGTGCGCCACCACTCCTACCTCTCACCCGTGGCCGCGGCCGTCATCGCCGGAGCCGGTGCACAAGGCTACGTCCACGCGGTCGAGATCCTCATCGACCTCCTCACGAACGCGAAAGCGAGACTATGACCTCATCCCTCCTCCTCGGCCTCATCGGCGACGGCATCTCCGCATCCCGCACCCCGCGGATGCACGAGAACGAAGGTGCCGCGCACTCCATCCTCACGATCTACCGCACCATCGACATCAGCAGCCCCCACCTCGCCGAGGCGACACTGACGGAGCTGCTCACCGCAGCGATTCGCCTCGGTTTCGACGGGCTCAACATCACCCACCCGTTCAAGCAGCAGGTCATCGGCCTCCTCGATGAGGTCGATCCCGTGGCCGCGCGCATCAACTCGGTCAACACAGTCGTCATCGACGATGCCGGACGGACGACGGGATACAACACCGACGTCACCGGTTTCGCCGCCGGATTCCATGCCGGGTTGGACGGTGCCGCCACCGAGGCGGTCGTGCAGATCGGTGCGGGCGGTGCCGGCCGTGCGGTCGGGTTCGCCCTTGCCGAACTCGGGATCGGCGACCTCATCATCGCCGACACCGATGTGCAGCGTGCCGAAGGACTCGCCGCGGACATCGTAGAAACGTCAGCGGTCGGAACTCGGGCGCGAGCGATCGGGCTCGATGAGCTGGAAGGGGCGGCCGCCTCGGCGCAGGGGATCGTCAACGCCACCCCGGTGGGGATGAAGGCGTATCCGGGAACTCCGGTCGACACTTCCGTGTTCGGGTCGGATACCTGGGTGGCCGACGTCGTGTACTTCCCACTCGAGACGCAGCTGCTCGCCGAAGCCAGAGCGAAGGGCTGCCGCACGCTCGACGGATCGGGGATGGCGGTCAATCAGGCCATCGACGCGTTCGAGCTCTTCAGCGGCCGGAAGGCGAACCCGCAGCGCATGCGCGATACTTTCCTGTCCTTCGGAGCCTGATGCTCAGACCTGTTCCTTCTTCTGCTTGCGGTATTCCTTGAAGAAGCTGATGGCGAAGATGCCGACGATGAGGGCCAGCGTCAGCCACAGGGCGTACTTGTCGATGATCTTGAGGATGTCGACGGCGGCCTCTCCGAGCTGGTAGCCCAGGAAGGTCCAGATGAGCGTGAAGATGAGGCAGCCGAGGAGGTCGGCGACAAGGAACAGCGACAGCCGCATCCGCGTCCACCCGGCGACGAGGTAGACGAGGGTGCCCGGGATGCCCGGGCAGCGCGAGATCAGCGTCATGAGGAACAGCGCCCAGTTCGGGATCTTCTTCAGCTGGTTGATGCGTTTGAGCTGGCGTTCGTTCTGCGCGAAGAGCCGCAGCACACCGTCGCCCCACCAGCGACCGGCCAGCCAGAACGCCCAATCGAGTTTGGCCATGCCGATGAAGCCGGCGACGATGACCAGCCACAGCGGGATCTCACCGACCCTGGCATAGGCGGCGGCAGCGACGATCGAGGTCTTCGCGCCGTTGATGAATTCCTGGACGACCGGGGCATTGACGAGCATCCACGGTCGCAGCGGCATGAGGCCGAGGTAGATGAGCGGGACGCCGATGATGATGAACAGCAGCAGCTTGTCAAGGCCGGCAGCCTTGCCCTGCCAAGGTTTGATCGCCGCCCACGGATTCTCCTTGGACTCGGCCGCGGAGCTGGCATCCGGCTCGGTGGTCGCGGAAGCGTCTGCCTGCGCGGAACCGTCGTTCGGCTCGGTGGACTCGGGCGTCGTCGATGAGGAGTCTGCGGTTACGGGCTCAGCCTCGTCGCGGTCCGCGCGATCGTCGCTCATCGGTGGGCTCCTGCGGGTCGTCGTGGCGGTCGGCGCTTACGGTATCACAGGCGCCCGAACACTCCACCTAAGAAGACTCTCATCGCCTCCGGCTCGACATTGCCGCAGGCCTTGGGCAATGTGGACGGTATGGGTGGACGATCGAAGATCATCGGCTGGATTGTGGCCGGTCTCGTCGTCATGCTCGCACTGCTGACCGTGCTCATCGTGCGCAACACCACTCAACCGGAGCAGCCGGACCTCAGTCCGGTGGAAGTCACCCCCGAACCGACGGAGACCTCCAAGACCTCAGATTCAGACGCCGACAGCTCTGCCGACGAAGACTCGACTGACTCCTCCGACGACGGCGCCTCAGATGCCGCCGACTCAGATGCCGCCGACTCCGCAAACGAGGATTCGCGAGAACCTGAGGAGATCGAGCACTCCTACGAACCGGTGCCCAATCCGCCTCGTGAAGTCCCTGCCGCCGATGACGACGGCGACGGCGACGACGATGATGACGGGGACGACGACGGCGATGATGGGGACGACGATGACGACTGAACGGCGCGTCGGGCTGACCGTTCAGAACCGGTTGACCATCACCGTCGCCGCACTGTCCGTGCTCACCCTCTCCATCGTCGGACTCATCCTCTACACCGTCGAGTCGAGCAACGTCTCCAGTCGGATCACCGCCTCGATGTCCCAAGAGGTCGACGAGATGCGGACCTTCTCGGAGAACGGGATCGATCCGCAGACCGGTAAGCCGTTCACCTCCGTCGATGAGATCCTCAGCAATTTCCTCGCCCAGAACAGGCCAGATGAGGACGAGGTGCTGTTCGCGTTCCTCACCGACGGCCGCGTGCTCTATCAGGGCGAACCGGAAGGGCTGCTCGGGAGTTCGGGCGAATTCGAGAAGGCCGTTGCCGGTGCCGCCGAGACCGGCGGGGAGATCAGTCTGACGGTCGACGGCGTCGAGCACGAAGGATTCGTTCTGCCCATCACCGGCACCGAGGCGGGGGCGGGCACGACCACGGACACCCAGACCGCGCCCACCGATTCGACGAGCCGGACGAAGGGCGTCAGCGAGGTGGCGGGCGGAGCGGCCGCGACGAACGGGGCGGGCGCCTTCGTCGTCGTCCACAACGTCTCCGCCAGTCACTCCGACCTCGTGCAGTTCATGCAGATCTACGTCGTCGTCGCGCTCGCCGCCGCCCTGCTCATCGCGGGGCTCTCCTCGCTCCTGGCGCGCCGCCTGCTGTCACCCGTGACCGAGCTGAGGCGGACGGCGCAGTCGATATCCGGCGGTGACCTCAGCAGTCGCCTGGAGACGAAGGGCCACGATGACATCGCCGAACTCGGGCACACCTTCAACGAGATGCTCGACCGCCTCGAGTCGGCCTTCGAAGCTCAACGGCGCTTCCTCGACGACGTCGGGCACGAGCTGCGCACCCCGCTGACCATCCTCGGCGGTCACCTCGAGACGATGAATGCAGAGGACGTCGGAGACGTCGAGGAGACTCGGGCGATGCTGCTCGATGAGACGGATCGGATGGGTCGCCTCGTCGAGGAGCTGCTCCTGCTGGCACGTGCCCGACGTCCTGATTTCGTGCGCTTCGCCGAGGTGCACCTCAGCGGGGTAGTGTCCGACTCCCTGGCGAAGGCCAAGGGACTGGGAGACCGCGAATGGGGTCTCGAGGTTCCCGAATCGCTGAGCTTCCGCGGGGATCGACAGCGCCTGACGCAGGCGCTTCTGCAGCTGGCGTCCAATGCCGTCGAGCACACCGAGGAGGGTCAGAAGATCGTCTTCGGTGCCCGGGATGACTCCGAATCCGTGCACATCTGGGTCCGCGACGAAGGCAAGGGGGTGCCCGACGATATCGCCGAGGACATCTTCGACCGTTTCTGCCGTGGGTCGACCGACGGGGCCGGCTTCGGTCTGGGGCTGTCGATCATCTCCGCCATCGCCGAGGCGCACGGAGGCACGGTCGTGCTCGACCAGACCACCATCGGTGCACAGTTCCGCATGATCCTGCCGAAAGGACAGAAGTGAAGAGCATTCTCGTGATCGAGGACGAGGCGCGGATCTCCGCCTTCATCTCGAAGGGCCTGACCGCCGCCGGGTTCAATCCGCAGATCGCCGCCGACGGCCTCACCGGTCGAGATCTGGCATTGACCGGGGACTTCGCGCTTGTCATCCTCGACATCGGTCTGCCCGTCCTCGACGGCTTCACCGTACTCGGGCAGCTGCGTGAGCGGCGACCCGAACTGCCGGTGCTCGTGCTCACTGCCCGGGACAACCCGGACGACACGATCTACGCTCTCGAGTCCGGGGCGGTCGACTATATGATCAAGCCCTTCCGGTTCGCGGAGCTGCTGGCTCGGGTCCGGCTGCGGCTCAAGGAGAGCCCGCAGGAGCAGGAGGTCACGGAGCTCATCCGCGATGAGGTGCGCATCGACCTGCTCAAGCGGCAGGTGTGGGTCAGAGACCGTCTCGTCGAACTCTCGGCCCGGGAACTGTCCTTGGCCGAGATCCTGCTGCGCAACCGAGGCAACGTCCTCTCCCGCGAACAGCTGCTCTCTCATGTGTGGGGATTCGACTTCGACCCAGGCTCGAACGTCGTCGACGTCTACATCGGGTATCTGCGCAAGAAGCTCGGCTCCGATTTCGTCACCACCGTGCGGGGCTTCGGATACCGCGTGGACTGAACCTAAGATCTTTCTCATCCGCGTCTTAATCTCATCTTAATCACAGCCGACAAGCTGAGATGTATGAGACGACGATTGAGAATCGCACTGTTCTCCCACGACTCGCTGGGACTGGGCCACATCCGCCGCAACCGGGCTCTGGCCTTCGCCGTGGCCCGGGACCTGCCGGCGCTGACCGGCCGCGAGGTCTCCGGTCTGCTCATCGCCAGCAGTCCCGAGGCCACGCGATTCGACCTGCCTGACGGATGGGACTGGGTGATCCTGCCCGGAGTCACCCCTGCCCCCGGCGGTTACGTCCCGCGGTCACTCGCTTCCTCGATGCAGGGACTGCGGGCGCTGCGGGCGGCGGCGATCTCGGCAATCCTCGACCAGCAGCGACCTGAGCTCTTCATCGTCGACCGGCACCCCTTCGGCATCGGCGGTGAGCTCGCCGAGGCCATCGACCAGGTCCGCGGCCACGGCTGCCGCACGGTCCTCGGCCTACGCGAAGTCCTCGACACCCCATCCGTCATCGCTGCCGAATGGGAGAAGGTCGGAGGGTCCGCACGGGTGGCCGAATCCTTCGACGAAGTCTGGATCTACGGGGACCCGGACGTCTACGATCCCCGCTCCACCGGCGAAGTGCCCGCGGCCCTGGCAGCCAAAGCCATGACCACCGGCTACCTGTCTCAGGACCGCCCCGATGACGGCGGCGTTCTGGCGGCAGGCACCGAGGCGGCGAGTGACCTGACGGCAGACGTCGAGTCGGCAGGGACCGGAACCCAGCCCTTCGTCCTCACCTGCCTCGGCGGGGGATCCGATGGTGGCAGCCTCGCCTCGATCGCTGTGGACGCCGAACCGCCCGATGGTCACCGTCACCTCGTCGTCACCGGTCCGCAGATGGACACCGAGGAGTTCGAACGGCTGCGTGCCCGTGCCGGTGCGGCCACCACAGTCATCCGTCACTGCGATGACATCCCAGGACTCGTCGCCGCTGCCGACGCGGTCGTGTGCATGGGCGGTTACAACACTCTGGCCGAGCTCATGGCCACCGATACCCCCGCACTCGTCGTCCCCCGCAAGGGACACCGGGCCGAACAGCCCCGGCGGGCATTCGCCCTCGCCGCGGCCGGAGCGGTCGACGCTCTGACGATCGACAACCTCGACGCCGATGTTCTCAGCGAATGGTTCGCCGGCCAGGGCGGACGTCTCGCCGACCGCTCCCATATCGATCTCACCGGACTCTCGACCGTTCCCCGCCTGGCCGCTGAGCTCATCGCTGAGGCCCGCTCCGAACGACACGCGACGGTTGCCGACCTCACGACTGAACCGACTCCCGCGACCGCTGCGACCGCCGGAACGACCACCAGTTTCCCCACCGCACTCGAGGAGACCAGCCATGCTGTCTGAACAGACATCAACCAATTCGACACCGGCCACGCCGACTCCGCACCCACCGGCAACCCCGACCGCTCCGACGGAAAGACATCCCGGCCGCCGCGCCTACGTGCTCAAGATGTACCCGCGGTTCTCCGAGACCTTCATCGTCTCCGAGATCCTCGCCCGCGAAGCCGCCGGTGAAGACCTTGTGATCTTCTCCCTGCGCCCGAGCACGGATGCCCGCTTCCACCCCGAACTCGCCCGCGTCCGCGCCGAGGTCATCCACATCGACCGACCCTCGAGTGCCCGCAGCTTCTGGCAGACCTTCGCCGAGGCGGCAGCGGAACCGCGCGTGGCCGCGGCAGTGCCGGACCACCTCGGCGAGCTCATGGAACTCGGCCACGATGATGCGATCCAAGCTCTCACCCTCGCCCGGTTGGCCCTCGACCACGAGGTCACCCACCTGCACGCGCACTTCGCGTCGGTGTCGACGACCGTGGCCCGGGCCGCCTCGGCGCTGACAGGGATCCCGTACTCCTTCACCACGCATGCGAAGGACATCTTCCACGAGGATGTCGTGCTCACCGATCTGGCCCGCAAGACTGCGGACGCCGACCACGTCATCGCGATCAGCGATTTCAATCGCCGCTACCTGTCGCGGGTGCTAGGCCCTGAGCTGGCCGACCGGATCGTCGTCGTGCGCAACGGCCTCGAGATCGACCGCTTCCCCTACCGGCCCAAGCGGGGCGTGACGGGAGAGGTTCCCTCGCTGCTGGCCGTCGGCCGCCTCGTCGAGAAGAAGGGTTTCGCCCACCTCCTCAATGCGCTCGCCCGCCTGCGCAGCGAGGGCGCGACCTGCCGTCTGGACCTCGTGGGCACCGGCCCCCTCGAGGAGGAGCTGAGGACCCAGTCCCGCACGCTCGGACTCGACGGTCTCGTCGCCTTCCACGGAGCGCTGACCCAGGCCGAGGTCCGCGACATGCTCACCGACCACGACCTCCTCGTCTCCCCGTTCGTCATCGGCTCCGACGGCAACGCCGACGGACTGCCCACCGTGCTGCTCGAGGGCATGGCCACCGGAATTCCCTGCATCGCCGGGGCCGTCACCGCCGTGCCCGAGGTCATCGACCACGGCCGGACCGGGTGGCTCGTCGACGGCTCCGATGAGGCGAACATCGCCTCCACCATCGCCGAGGTGGCCGCCGCCCTCAGCGATGATCCGACCGCAATCCGTGCCGTCACCGATGCCGCCCGTGACCGGGTGTACCGGCTGCACGACTCGACCGTCCAGGCCGGGCAGCTCGGCCGACTGGCCGCCGCAGCCGCTGAGCGAGCGACCGACCGCGCCACAGCCCGCGTCGGCGACCGTGCCGCAGATCGGGCCACCGTTGCGACAGATGTCGCGACCCCACCGAGCGAGTCCGCGGCCACCGCCATCGCGACCGCCCGTGAAATGGAGTCAGTGTCATGAGAATCGCCTATGTCCTTCTCGACCCCGGCATCGGGGTCTTCGGCACCAAAGGTGCCAGCGTCCACGTCCAGGAAGTCGTGCGCACCTTCCGAACACTCGGCCATGAGGTCAGCGTCTTCTGCACCCGCACCGATGACGACGTGCCCGCCGACCTCGCCGACCTCGATGTCACCCGACTCGAGGTGCCGCGCGGACTCGACCGCTCCCAGCGTGAGATCGCTCTGCTGCGGCTGTCCGATATGCTCGCCGACCTGGTCACCGACACGGTGGCCGCCTCGGGGCAAGGGTTCGACCTCGTCTACGAACGGTATTCGCTGTTCTCCACCGCCGGTGCCCGGATCAGTCAGCGCCTCGATGTGCCGCTGGTCATGGAGGTCAATGCGCCCCTGCTGGAGGAGCAGCGGACACACCGTGGACTCGTTCACGCGGAACATGCTGCCCGTGCCACGGCGGCAAGCTTCGCCGGCGCCGAACGCATCGTGTGCGTGAGCGAACTCGTCGCCGACTGGGTCCGCACCGACTATCCCGGCCTCGACGACGTCAGCGTCGTCCCGAACGGAGTGAACACGGAACGGATCACTCCACGGTCAGATCACGGCCGCCTCGGCGGGCAAGGGAATGGAGCCCCCAGCGGTCGCGCGATACTGGAGGACCGCCTCGGTGCGGGACCTCCGAGTTCTCACGGTCCGGTGCGGATCGGGTTCGTCGGCACGCTCAAACCCTGGCACGGCACGGGCCGGCTCATCGCCGCCTGCGCCGGACTGGTTGGGGACTTCAGCGTCGACATCGTCGGCCACGGCCCCGAATCCGAGGCCCTGGAGCACCAGGTGCGCATGCTCGGGTTGGGTGGGCGTGTGCGCTTCCACGGTGCTCTGGCGCCCGAAGCCGTGCCGGAGGCGCTGCGCGAATTCGACATCGCTGTGGCCCCGTACCCGGCGGGGGAGAACTACTTCTCACCGTTGAAGGTCTACGAATACCTGGCCGCCGGACTGCCCGTCGTTGCATCGAGGGTCGGCGCGATCCCCGGCGTGCTCGCAGGAACCGGGGCCGCAATCCTCACCGATCCGGCCGACTCCGCAGATCTCACCCGCGCCCTGCAGAGACTCATCGATGACGCCGAACTGCGCGCGACGATGGGAGCATGCGCCCGGGCCGAGGCACTGACCAACCACTCCTGGATGCGTCGGTGCCAACAGATCCTCGCACCGGTGACCGGAACTGACGGCGACACAGCCGCCGGCGAAACCGGTGCCGGTCCCATCGCCGAGGGAACGTCCGGATCGGGACGGCGCCCCGCCTCGGCGGTGATCTCATGAGCGGCAAGAAGCTCACGGCCTCTGCGCTGAAGCGGACCCTGCGCATCATCCGCCCGCACCTGCGCCGGCACACGTGGCTGATCATCGGCGGGATGGCCGCGCTGCTGGCCGATGTCGTCTTCCGCATCCTCGAACCGTGGCCGATCAAGATCGCCGTCGACGCCGTCACCGCGGCCCTGGGCGCCCAGATCGCCCCGACCTTCGGCCTTGACGCCGGAGTCGGCACAACGCTCGCGGTCGTGGCCATCGGCCTGGCCGTCATCGTCGGCGGACGGGCAGCGGCGAACTACGCCTCGACGATCTGCTTCGCCCTCGTCGGCGCCCGCGTGGCCACCCAGCTGCGCTCACGGGTGTTCGATCACGTCCAATCCCTGTCGCTGCGCTACCACTCGAAAGCCTCGATCGGTGACACCTCACAACGGCTCGTCGGTGACATCGGACGGCTGCAGGAAGTCGCCGTCACCGCAGGGCTGCCCCTGGTCGGCAATGTCATCACGCTCGCCGTCCTGCTCGTCGTCATGGTCGTCCTCGACCCGGTGCTCAGCGCCATCGTGCTCGTCACGGCTGCGGTCTACGGACTGCTGTCGAAGGTGGCGACCCCGAAGATCACGAAGGCCTCCCGGTCCACCCGCAAGGGCGAGGGCCGACTGGTCGGATCCGCGGCCGAGGCGCTCGGAGCCATCCGCGTCGTCCAGGCCTACGGACTCGAGAAGACCGTCGCCCGCGATTTCGCCGACGGCAACGAACGCGCACTCAGAGCCGGGGTGCGGGCACGCCGTCTGGCCGCCGGGCTCGAGCGCTCCACGGATGTTCTCGTCGGCATCTCGCAGGCTCTCGTTCTCGCCTTCGGAGGGTGGCAGGTGCTGCGCGGAGCGATGTCCCCCGGCGACCTCGTCCTCTTCCTCCTCTACCTCAAGATCGCGATGAAACCGCTGCGGGACATGGCCAAATACACCGGCCGCATCGCCCGCGCGGCCGCCTCGGGGGAGAGGATCGCCGACCTCCTCGACGAACCCGTCGAGATCGCCGACGCCCCCGACGCCGTGTCCATGGGCCCGGTCTGCGGCGACGTCGTCTTCAACCGCATCACCTCGGCCGACGGGCACGGCAGGCCACTGTTCGACGAACTAGACCTGCTCATTCCGGCCGGACAGAAGGTCGGCATCCTCGGTGCCTCCGGAGCCGGAAAATCGACCCTGATGAGTTACCTGCTGAGGCTGTCGCAGCCGGACTCCGGGTCGATCTACCTTGACGGCTACGACACCCACAACGTCACCCGTGCCTCCCTACGGCAGAACGTGTCCGTCCTCCTCCAAGAGTCCGTGCTCTTCGCCGCGAGCGTGCGCGAGAACATCCGCTACGGCAGGCTCGACGCCACCGACGCCGAGGTGGTCGCCGCCGCCCGCGCTGCCCGTGCCGACGAGTTCATCCGCTCCCTTCCCGACGGCTACGACACCTCGCTCGGCAACCGCGGGGACACTCTCTCCGGCGGGCAGCGGCAGCGCCTGGCCATCGCTCGGGCGCTTGTCCGCGACGCCCCGGTCGTCGTCTTCGACGAAGCGACGACCGGACTCGATCCACAGACCCGCGCCGAGGTGGCCGACTCAGTGTCCGCGCTGACACAGGGTCGGACAAGCATCGTCATCAGCCACGACGTGGCGATGATCCGCGGACTCGACCGCGTGGTGTGGCTCGAGGATGGTCGGATCGTCGAGGACGGTGCGCCGAGCGAGCTGGCCGCTGCCGCGGACTCGCGCTTCGCCCGGTGGATCCGTTCGCAGGCCGACGAAGCCGATAGCGTGCCGGGGCGAACGGCGGAAGCGGCGCCAGCTGCGTCCGAGACGCCTGTCGTCGCAGATCCCCGTCCGACAGAGCCGCCCACCGTCGGCAGCGTGCCGAACTATGCAGGAGCCTCATCATGACCACAGCGATGTCCGACCTCGTGAACGACCTCGCAGACACGAGGTTCGCCCTGCTGCCCTATATCGATGAGCTGCGATCGGCCGAACGGCTCTCCCTGCGCCTCGGCTTCGCGGTCCGGCCCCATCGAATCCGCGTCAAACCGGGGCGGAGCGCCATCGTTGCGTGGCAGCGGGAGGAGCCCGGACGCCTCGGCGAGTTCGATGATTGGGGATTCACCGCGGTGATGACGAGTCCGGACAAGCTCGCCAATGCACGGCGGCGGGCCGCCCGGCACGGGCAGGAACTGATCGTCCACGAGGCGGCCGACCCGCGTTCGCCCGCCGCGACCGGTGCCTTGCTGGTCAGCGGCAGCGTGCTGGCCGACCCCAGGATCGGCAAACAGATTGCGCGGACGCTCGACCACCTCGGCGGGGACCTGACGATCATCGGATACAACCCCGCCAGGCGGCTGCTGCTCAAGCACACCCCCGTCGACGGGGCGCCGGAATTCGTGCGGATCACCGCCGAATCCCAGATCCACCTCGCCGAGGCGGCCGACCGTTGGCAGCGCACGCAGCTGCCGAGCCTGCCGGTCGAGTTCGTCGGCGGACGTGGGACTGCACTCGTTCGCCGTGGTGGGGGACCGGTGACCTGAGCGATCACCCGGATCCGAACGTCGCTGAAGAGGTCGGCGTGATCATCGCCGAACTGCACAGAAGCGGTGTGCCTGACAACGTCGGCGGCCCGGCAGGCGAGGTGGGCGCTTCGGCGGAGGCGGACCGCGCGCTCGGCTCTCCGCTCGACCAACTCGAGACCATCAGCCGGTCGCTGGTTCGTCTGCTCCCGGAACGAGAGGCTGACATCTCCGGACTCCTCGCCGAACTGAGCGGCCGCCTCGGGCCTAGCCGGGGATTCGGGCCGAGCCGGGGATTCGAACCGGACAGGGAACTGCGGGAGATCCACGGGGACCTCAGCCCTGACCAGGTGCTTCTGGCGAATTCCGAGTGCCGGATCATCGATCTGGACCGGTCAGGGTGGGGACCGATCGGGATGGACCTGGGGCGGTGGATCGCTGCCTGCCGCTTCGATCCCCGGGTGCACCAACTAGAGCGACCTTTCATCGCTGGTTATCGTTCCTCCGGCGGCGAGGAGACCGACCTCGGCGCCTGGACGGCGTGGGCGATGCTCGTGGCCGGACTCGAACCCTGGCGCAGCTGCTCCGTGACTTGGAGGGACGAGACGATGCGGATCATCGACCTCGCGGGCTCCGCACTGCGTGAGGACTCCCCGACGATGGGGGTCGCACCATGACAGTGGCGAAGCAGATCGTGACGGAACAGGCTGCGACGAAGTGGGGCGCGACCCTGCATATCCCCGACGCGGTCACGATCGACGGACAGGACTGGACGGTGCGCCGAGCCTGGCCGGCAGGAGACGGCCGTATCGCGTGGGAGGCTTCTCTTCCTGGCCAGGGGATCCGGGTCGGCTATCTCGAGCAACACGGGGTGACGGTCCTCGACGCTGACCGTGACCCGAAGCTGCCGGGACTCTCCAGGCTGCTCGCAGACGGAGGCCGACTGGTCTCCCACCGTCCGGGCAAACGCGCCGTCGTCTGTCTGCCCGACGGCAGCTTCGCCAAATGCGTGCGCGAAGGAAAGGCTTCCGGCGTCATCGCGGGACAGCGTCGAGCGGTAGGGTTCCTTCCCGGTTTCACCCTCCCGCAGGTGCTCAGTTCGGATTCTTCGACCGTCGTGCTCAGCGTGGTGCCCGGAGTCGAACTCCACGATCCTGCGAGGCTCGGCGCGGATTGGTCACGCGCCTGGGCCGAGTCCCTCGACGCCTGGGCTCAGGCAGAGTCATATCCGACCAATACCGTGACAGCGGCTGCGACGGATTTGGCGACCCCGATGCCGTTTCATCGGGCCGCGGAGGAGTTCGAGGTGCTCCGAACATGGCGTGAGCGCGCCCGTCCCCTGCTCGAGACCGCGCGGAATGGGCGGGGGGAGACTCTGCTCGCCGAGGTGGACGAACTCATCGCAGAGGTCACGGTCGCACTCGACGACGGGGCCGCTTCGCCGAGGGACGGAATGATCGGGCTCATCCACCGGGACCTGCACGACAAGCAGATCATGTGGGATCCGGTCTCCGGACCGGGGCTGCTCGACGTCGATACGGCGTGCCGGGGCGAACGGGCGCTCGATCTCGGCAACCTGCGCGCGCATGCCCGGTGGCGTATCGAGCAGGGACTGTGGACCTCCGCCGAGGCGGCCGTGGTCATCGATGAGATCGCCCGGGTCGCCTCGGCGGTGGGGATCGACCCGGCCAGGGTCAGCGCATACGAACAGGCCACCCTCATTCGGCTCGCCTGTGTCTATGCTTTCCGGCCCGCTTGGAGCAACCGGATCGGGTGGCTGCTCGCTGCGGCGCGGTGACCTCACTCCGCGGTGCTGCGGCGTGCGTCTCCCCAGATATCGACACCGGAGTCGACGGCGAACTCGTCGATTGCCGCGAGCTCTTCATCGCTCAACGGCGCCGCGTCGAGAGCCGCGACATTGTGCTCGAGCTGTTCGACGCGGCTGGCCCCGATGACCAGCGAGGACACCCGCTCATCGCGCAGCGCCCAGGCCAGAGCCAGCTGCGCCAGGGACTGACCGCGGGCAGAAGCGATGTCGTTCAGCGACCGAATCCGGGCGAGGTTGTCTGCGCTTAGGAACCCGTCCTTGAACGACGGCTTCGACTTGCCTGCGCGCGAATCGTCGGGAACCCCACCGAGGTACTTGTCCGTGAGCAGGCCCTGCGCCAGCGGGGAGAAGCAGATGACGCCGAGTCCTTCGTCGTTCGTGGTCTCGAGCAGCCCGTCGTCTTCGATCCACCGGTTGAACATCGAGTACGACGGTTGGTGGATGAGCAGGGGAGTGCCCAGGTCGCGGGCGATCTGCGAGGCCCGGGCCGTATCGGCGGCGGAGTATGAGGAGATCCCGGCGTAGAGCGCGCGACCGGAGCGCACTGCGGTGTCGAGTGCGCCGATGGTCTCCTCGAGCGGCGTCGAGGCATCGGGGCGGTGTGAGTAGAAGATGTCGACATAGTCGAGGCCGAGTCGGCGCAGTGACGCATCGAGGCTGGCCAGGAGGTATTTGCGACTGCCGCCGGGGCCGCCGTACGGGCCGGGGTGCATGTTCCAGCCGGCCTTCGTCGAGATGATGAGCTCATCGCGGTAGGGGTGGAGGTCTTCGCGCAGCAGCCGACCGAAATTCGTCTCCGCCGATCCTGGGGGAGGACCGTAGTTGTTCGCCAGGTCGAAGTGCGTGATGCCCATGTCGAAGGCGCGACGAACGATATCGCGCTGGTTCTGGAAGGCGACATCGTCGCCGAAGTTATGCCACAGTCCCAGTGACAACGCAGGCAGGACGAGCCCGGATCGGCCGACGGGGCGGAAGGTCATCGAGTCGTAGCGGTTCTCGGCGGCTAGGTACACACGGACTCCCTGGGGGTGAGTGGAAGAGGTCGATGCCCAGCTTACGGGCGTGCGGCCAGCGTGCACACGCAGGCGCGATTGCCGTCGGCGTCGGCGAGGACGGTGAATGACGGCGCCTGGGACTCGTCGACGATCGTGCCTCCGGCGTCGACCGCGGCCTTGATCCGCTCCGGCGCGACCGCCGCGGGTACGGAGACATCGACGTGCAGACGCTGGTGCGGAACCTCGTGTTCCTCGCAGTCCTGGAACCACAGAAGCGGCATCTGACCGGAGGGGTCGACGACGTCGGGTCCGGAGACGTTGCTCGCTTCCCCGGTCAGGAGCGCCGCCCAGAACGGGGCGATGGCGTCCTGGTTCGCGGTGTCGAGGCCGAGTTCGAGCAGTGTCGGGATGGTCGGGTCCGCCTTCACCCCCGCCGAGGCGGCCGCCTCGCTGATCTGCCCGGCGAGGTTGAGGTCGCGTTCGGTCACCGCACCGGTGTCGTGGCTGGTCAGGCGGATGCCGACGTGAGGGAAAGTGAGCGTGACATCGGGATGGTGGCCGGCCGCCTCGGCGAGGGACCCGATCTCAGCCACGAGATCAAGCCCGGTGGCGAAGTCGCCGGTGAGGAACCGGGCGCCGATGCAGTCCGGCAGCCCCTGCCAGTCACTGAGCCCTTGGGAGTCGAGTGCGTCGAGCAGCTTCTGTCCGGTATATGCAGTCATGGCTTCATGCTAGGGACTTCTCCCTCCTGCGTGAACCCCTCGTTCCCGATACCCGCGGGCAGGGGCGCAACGTTGCCCGATCTCGGACGAACGCTTTACTCCCGCCGTTCAAGCCGGGGCGCAGATATGTCGTGGTCGACGACGTCATATTCGCGGCGTCGCTTGATCGAGGGAAGGGAGCGCTTGAAAGTGAGCGAGCGCTTGAGCGAGGGCGCGAGAGCGATGCTGACCGAGGGGACGGGCACCGCAAAATAGACCAGTGGTCTTGATTTAGTGGTGTGTCCTGTGCCTCAATGGTGGTGTGACGAAATTCCATGCCATCCGCGACCAGCTCCTCGACCGCCTCGAGGACATGGCCGCCGGTGAGCAGTTCCCGCCGGAACGCCAGCTCGCCGAGACGCTCGGCATCTCGCGGATGACCCTGCGCCGCGCCATCGACGAACTCGTCGCCAAGGGCATGGTCCGCAGGCGACACGGCACGGGCGTCTTCGCGCTTGGGCCGAAACTCGACCAACCGCTGGCCGCGAGCTCTTTCACCGAGGATATGCTCGCCCGCGGAATGCGTCCCGGATCCCATATCCTCAGCTTCGACGTCGCCGAGGCGGGCGCGCACATCGCTCGTCGACTCCACATCTCCGAAGGCGATGACGTCATCGCGATCCTGCGCATGCGCCTGGCCGATGACGAACCGATCGCTCTCGAGGAACTCCACGTCCCCTCGGCTCTCGTCCCGGGTCTGAGCCCAGGCGACCTCGAGGACCAGTCCTTCTACGATCTGCTGCGCCGGAACTTCGGCATTAGCCTCAACCACAGCGTGCAGACGATCGAGCCCACCCTCCTCGACGCCGGCGAAGCTCACCACCTCGGCGTCGAAGAACTCTCACCTGCCCTGCTGTTCGAACGCATCTCCCGCGGTGCCGATGACCGCCCCTTCGAGTTCGTTCGCTCGGTCTACCGCGGCGACCGCTACAAAGTCCGCACCGAACTCACCGTCCCCGCTCCGGCCGCATCCGGGGCCGCCCCCACCGGCACCGCTCCCGCCACCGTCACCGACCACACAGGAGGAACGCAGCCATGATCATCGCCGGACTCATGACCGGAACCTCCGCCGACGGCCTCGACCTCGTCATCGCCGAGTTCATGCCCGACCCCATCAGCGACACGGAACCCACCCCCAGCTTCGACCTCGTCGGCGCGGACCCCACCACCCTGACCGTGCGGATCCTCGCCGAACGCGAAACCCCATTCGACGACCAGCTCTCCGCCGACATCCTTCGCCTCCTCGAACCGGCAGATCTGCCGTTGTCACTGGTCAGCAGCGTCGACGCCCGGCTCGGCCGATTCTGCGCCGACGCCCTGTCCGAACTCTGCGCCGACCACGACTTGACCCCTGACCTCGTCGTCTCCCACGGACAGACCGTCCGCCACGACATCACCGACGGCCAGGTCACTTCGACCCTCCAGCTGGGACAGCCGGCTTTCATAGCAGAACGACTCGGTGTTCCCGTGCTCTCCGATGTCCGCTCCCGCGATGTCGCTGCAGGGGGACAGGGCGCACCACTCGTCGGGCTGCTCGACTGCCTCCTGCTCTCCGAGGCCGAGGCTCCGACCGCGGTGCTCAACCTCGGCGGAATCGCGAACATCACCGTCATCACTCCCGGCCAGGACCCGATCGCCTTCGATACGGGCCCGGCCAACGCCCTCATCGATATTCTCGCCCGCCGCATCACCGACGGCCGGCAGAGCTATGACCGCGACGGCGCGCTCGCCGCTGCAGGCACCGTCGACGCGGACCTGCTCACCGAGCTCCTCACCGAACCCTTCTACGCACGGCCCGCCCCGAAATCGACGGGCAAGGAACTCTTCCACGCCGCCTATCTCGACTCGTACCTCGAATCCCACCCCCACCTCGGCGAGCATGATCAGATCGCCACGGTCACCGAGCTGACCGCGCGCACCATCGCCGAGGCGGTCCGCGAGCACGATGCCACCACCGTCATCGCCTCGGGAGGTGGGACGAGGAACCCGGAGCTGATGCGCCGCCTCGGCGAGGAATTGGATGAGGGCATCGTTCTCACCAGCACGGATGAGGCTTTCGGTCTGCCGGAAGGCAGCAAGGAAGCGCTCCTCATGGCGCTCATCGGGTGGCTGAGCTGGCACGGACTCGACGGCACGCAGCCCAGTCTGACCGGGGCGATCGGACCGCGCATCGCGGGCCGGTTCACTCCCGGCGAGGGACCGCTCCGTCTGCCCGAACCCCTCCACCGACGACCCACCCGACTGAGACTGGCCGACTGAACCGCGGCCGCCACCGGCAACGCCCGCCCGGCCACACGAACAAACGCACCTCCTGACCACCGACCACCCGACACACTCCACACCCCCAACAAGGAGAAACCAATGCAGATCATCGACCTCCTGGTGATCGTCGCCTATCTCGTCGCAACGGCGTGGCTGGGACTGGCACTGAGCGGAAAGCAGAGCAGCCTCAAGGGCTACTTCCTCGGCGGGCGCGACCTGCCGTGGTGGGCCGTCTGCCTGTCCGTCGTCGCCACCGAGACGAGCGCGCTCACCGTCATCGGCATCCCCGTCATGAGCTACCTCGGCGACCTCAACTACCTTCAGCTGGGACTCGGCTACATCGTCGGACGCGTCATCGTCGCCTACTTCATGCTCCCGCGCTACTACGACGGTGAGATGATCACCGCCTACGCCTACCTGGGCAAGCGCTTCGGCCAGTCGACGCAGACCACGGCCGGCGTGACGTTCCTCTTCACCCGCCTGCTCGCCGACGGCATCCGAGTGCTCGCCGCGGCCATCCCGCTCAAGGTCATCCTCGACGGACTCGGCATCCACACGAACTACTTCGTCATCATCGTCGTCCTTTCGCTCGTCACGATCGTGTATACGTTCATCGGCGGCATCAAGGCAGTCGTCTGGGTCGACGTGGCACAGATGATCCTCTATGTCCTCGGCGGGATCCTCGCGATCATCATCGTCTCCGCGTCGATCGGCGGCGGGTGGTTCGCCGAGGCGGTCGACGCCGGAAAGACGAACCTCTTCGTCTTCGAGGGTAACCCGATCAACGCTGCGAACTCGTTCATTCCGTCGGTGCTCGGCGGCGCCGTGTTCGCGATGGCCTCCCACGGTTCCGATCAGCTCATCGTGCAGCGCCTGCTGTCGTGCCGGTCGAAGCTCGAGGCGCAGAAGGCCCTCATCACCTCCGGATTCGTCGTGGTCGTCCAGTTCGCGATCTTCCTCTTCGTCGGCCTGGCTCTCTGGGCGTACTACGACCATGCGCTGCCTGCCGACCTCGGCCTGACCCGCGACGACGAGATCTTCCCGCTGTTCATCATCGAGGGCCTGCCCACAGGAATCTCCGGACTGCTGCTGGCCGGCATCCTCGCGGCAGCGATGTCGACGCTGTCCTCGTCGCTGTCGGCCCTGTCGTCCTCGACGGTCAACGACGTCTACGCGAAGCTCAAGCGCACCCCGATGACCGACGAACAGGGATTCAAAGTCGGCCGCTGGGCGACGATCGGCTGGGGTATCGCGTTCATCCTGCCCGCCACGATCTTCGAATCCGACTCCGGCAACATCGTCATCCTCGCCCTCGGCATCGCCGGCATCACGTACGGCGGTCTGCTTGGCGCGTTCGTCTTCGGCATCGTCAACAAACGAGCCCGTGCCGTCGACGCGAACATCGCCTTCGCCCTGGCCGTGGCCGTCAACACGTTCTTCTTCGTCATGGAGAAGTACGTCACCGGCGAGGTGTGGGTGGCGTGGCAGTGGTACCCGCTGCTCGGCGTCATCGTCACCTTCATCGTCGGCGGCCTGCTCGGTCTTCGCCACACGACCAAAGTCGAAGAGCCCACCATCGCCGAGGTGGAAGGAAGCCCCCGTCCATGACTTCCTCCCAGCCGGGCTCAGCCCGCCCGACCTCGCCGACGTCGGAAACGGCACCGCCGACGTCGGCTGGACGACCGCTGTCCCCGACCGAACAGCGCAATTCGGCGAGCTCCGGACTCGACGACCTCGACACGCTCGGGGTCTTGCGGGTCCTCAACGCCGAAGATCACGCCGTCATCGACGCGGTGGCCGCAGCCCTGCCGCAGCTGGCCGAACTCGTCGACATTGCCGCTGACCGCATGCGCCGAGGCGGCCGCGTCCACTACTTCGGCGCAGGTACCTCGGGGAGGTTGGGCGTCCTCGATGCCAGCGAGCTCCTGCCGACGTTCAATCTCGAACCAGGGCGGGTCATCGGGCACATCGCCGGCGGTCAGGCTGCTTTGGTCAATGCGGTGGAGAACGCCGAGGACTCCGGGGCTGACGGATCCGCGGCCGGTGCCGAGCTCGGACCCGACGATGTGGCCATCGGCATCGCCGCGAGCGGGTCGACCCCGTACGTCGGCGGGGCGCTCGACGCGGCGCGAGCCAACGGCGCCCACGCTGTGCTCATCTCGAACAACCCGCACGCCACTCTGGCCGACAAAGCTGATGACCACATCGTGCTCGACACCGGCCCCGAGGTGATCACCGGATCGACCAGGCTCAAGGCCGGCACCGCGCAGAAGCTCACCCTCAACGGGTTCTCGACTGCGCTCATGGTCGCCCTCGGACGCACCTGGGACAACCTCATGGTCTCGGTTGTCGCCACGAACGCGAAGCTGCGCGAACGCACTGTGCGCATCCTCCGCGAGGCCGCTGACCTGGGCGATGCCGACGCGCGAGCTCTGCTCGAGCGCTGCGATGGCGATCTCAAGACCGCCATCGTCGTCTCCTTCACCGAGGCGGCCCCCGCCCTGGCTGTGTCGACCCTGGAGTCCCATGACGGATCGGTCAGGGACGCGATCGCCGAGCTTGTGGGGACGAAGACGCCGGATGGCTCGGACGACGGAACGGACTCGGAAGGTTCCGGCCCGGGTACCGTGGGCGCATGAGCCTGATCCTCGGCATCGACATCGGCGGCACCGGCAGCCGTGGCGCGCTCGGCGAGGTCGATGAAGCGAGCGACCATCGCCGCGAACACGGCCCTTCCGACGCGCTCCCCAGCCTACGCATCGTCGACCAGATCGCCGGACCGCGCATCGAGATCGGGCCGAGCGGCAGCAACGTCATGTCCGTCGTTCGCGATCTCGTGAAATCTGCCGCAGAGACGTGGCCCGATCGCTTCTCCGAGGTCAGCGGCATCGGCATCGGTGCGACCGGGATCGCCTCTCTCGCCGAGGATCCTGCCGAAGTCCTCCCCGAGATCTCGGCCGAGTACGGCGTGCCGGCGGTCGCCGCCATCGATGCCGTGACAGCTCATCTCGGCGCCCTCGGTGGGAGTGGCGGGGCGATCACCGTGCTCGGCACCGGAGCGATCGCCATCGCCCACCCCGGGCCGGACGCGGCTGGCCACTGGTCAGCCGAATGGTCAAGAGCCGATGGTTGGGGACACCTCTTCGGCGATCGCGGGGGAGGAGCGTGGCTGGGACGCCATGGTCTCGAACTCGCTCTGCGCACTCGCGACGGCATCGACGAACGAGGTCGTGCGCTGCTCTTCGCGGCCACCAGACGATTCGGCCCACCCGCCTCGTGGCCGGGTCAGTTCTATACCCGCAGCGACCGGGCCGGACTCCTCGCCGAATTCGCTGTCGACATCGCCGAGACTGCCCGCTCCGGCGACACAGCATCGGCCGACCTGCTCCGCAGTGCGGGAAGAGAAGCCGCGCGCAGCGCCGTCGCCGCGCGAGCAGCTCACCGTGTCGACGCTTCGTTGACCTCGGCTCCCGCTGACGCTGTCCCGCGCTCTGACGCCACAGGTGCGGATAACCGAGCCACTGATAAGCCCGTACACATCACGCTCACCGGGGGAGTCGCGGCCGCGGGGAGCCACCTCGTCGAGGGATTCCGCACCGAAGCCGCACGACTTGATCCGACCATCACCGTCGTCGAGCCCGCAGGCGGACCGCTCGATGGGGCACTCACTCTGGGCCACCTCGGTGCCGGTGGGAGACTCAGCGCGCAGGACCGGGTCATCTGGACCTGACAAGGTGTCAATCAACGCGAAGCTCGAAATCGTCGTCGCTGGAGACGACTTTTTCGAGCTCCGCGTTGACTGAGGCGAACTCACCCTGCTGCCTGTCGCACCATCCGCACTTCGCGCACTCCGTCGTAGTCGTCGGTCTTCACTGTGCCGTCGGCTACGAACCCGTTCTTCGAGTAGAACGCTTGGGCACGCGGATTCGGATCCGCCACCCACAGTGCAGTCGTCACGGACGGATCGATGACTGCGTCGAGGAGGTCCTGGCCGACGCCCGTGCCGTGCATGGAGCGATAGGCGTAGAGCACGTAGAGGTGCCGGTCCTCAGGACGCGCTGCCCGGGTGCTACCGTGTTCGCCACCCGCGTCGATGTCGTCCTCGGCAGATTCCGTATTCTCGGGCGGGCCAGCCATGGCGATGCCGACGATCTCCCCGTCGGATTCGGCGACGGCGCAGGTGAACTTCGACGGAGCCGCCTCGGCGAGGATTTGCGTCCACATCTGGCGGCGTCGATCAATGAGGTCGGGGGCATCGAGGAGTTCGTCGGGCATGATCCCGCGGTAGGTCTCGAGCCAGGTGTCGACGTGGACGCGCGCCATGGCTGCAGCATCGGCGGGCTCGGGCGGGCGAACTGCGTGGGTCATGACTGGATGCTACCGGCCGACGCGGCCAGGAGGATCGTTCTCCGGCACGAAATATTCACCTGACCTGCACCTGCCGACAAACAGCTGTCCAGCCGGGGCACCCAGGATCGAGAGAGTGAGAGCGAACCGCGAACCAGTCACCGCCGTCGAATCACCAACCTCGGGCCACCCACTTCCTCAACCGCTCCGGCCGTCACCACCCGGTCCTCGGAACACCGGTGGGGGAGCCGTCGCATTCGAGCCGGTGGCAGCACCATCGCCCACCGACCTCGAGCTGCCGATGGGCCCGCGTACTCGGCTGTACCGCTTCTTCGAAGCCCTGCCGGCGGCGATCAGCTTCACTGCGGTCGGGCTCGTATTCATTCTGCCGTTCGTCGACGCAATGCTCGGAGCGGTCTATGTGCTCTCGATCGTCGGGCTGATGTTCGTCCGCGCCATGCTCGGCGCGATCGACGTCGCCCGCGGGTTCCTCCGCTACCGACGCAGCGCTCGCGTCGACTGGGCGGCACGCCTGACGGACCTGGAGCGAGCCCTGGACGGACGTCCCTCACTGGCGCACCCGCGCGGCGGGTTCCGGGCCGCTGACCACGCCGCCCTCGTCGCTCAAGTCAGTGCCGATCCGACCTCGGTCATGCGGCCATCGACCCTGCTCCACGCGGTCGTCGTGGCTGCGTACAACGAGCCCTATCCGGTCATCGCCGACACCATCCGCACCCTGTTGCACACCTCGACGAGACCCGAACAGCTCCTCGTCTTCTTCGCCCATGAGGAACGGGGAGGACCGGCGATGGCTGAGACCGCTCGGCGGCTCGAAGCCGAGTACGGCCACCGGTTCGGGGCCTTCGTCCTCGTCGAGCATCCGGTCGGACTGCCCGACGAGATCGCCGGCAAGGGCGCGAACATCACGTACGCCGGTCACCGCCTGGCCGAATGGGTCCGTGAGCAGGCCATCGACCCACGCCGGGTCATCGTCACGAGCCTCGACTGCGACAACATTCCGCACGAGTCCTACTTCGACTGTGTCGCCTACGAATATGCGGTCGCGCCCGACCGGGAACGGCTGTCGTTCCAGCCGATCAGCCTTTACATCACGAACATCTGGGACGTGCCCGCACCATCGCGAGTGGTCGCCAGCGCCAACTGCTTCTGGAATCTCACGACCACTGTCCGCAGGCTCGCACTGCACAACTTCGCCTCCCACGCGCAGCCGCTGACCGCTCTGGTCGAAATGGACTTCTGGTCGAAGCGGACCATCGTCGAAGACGGTCATCAGTACTGGCGCAGCTGGTTCCACTTCGAGGGGGACTACCGGGTCGTACCCATCCACGTCCCGATCTTCCAGGACGCGGTGCAGGCGGAGACGTTCAGGACGACCATGGTCGCTCAGTTCAAACAGCTCAGCCGCTGGTCGTACGGCGCCTCTGACGTTCCCTATGTCGGGGTCCGAGTGTTCGCTCCCGGAGCCCGCGCACCGTTCTGGGCCGGAGTCATCCGCTTCCTCTCCCTGCTCGAGGGACACGTCAGTCTCGCCTCGATCTCGATCATCATCGCCATCGGTGGCTGGATCCCCTTCGTCGTGGCCACACAGACGGGGCAGGCCACCTCGTTGGTCGAGCGCATGCCGATGACTGTGGGCATCATTCAGCAGGTCGGCATGGTCGGCCTCATCGTCTCGATCGCCGTGTTCAATGCGCTGCTGCCGCCTCGCCCGATCCACGTCCCGCGCGAACGCCGCGTGACGATGTGGCTACAGTGGCTGCTCTATCCGCTCACGCTGCTGCTGTTCAATTCCTCGACCGCGCTGTACTCGCAGTGGTGCCTGCTCACCGGCCGCTACCGCGAACGCTTCGACGTCACCGAGAAGATGACCGGCGGACGCTCCAACTGACGCGTCGCCGAGGCAGTCAGTTGACTGACCGGAGCACGTACCCCATTTCCGTCGCCCGGTTCGAGGTCTACGCTGGGAACTGAGCCCCAGCGTTCACAGAGTCAACGGTGCTGCCGGTTCCCGGAGCCGCAGTGCCGTCCAGCCGAGGAGAGTGTCATGGCCGACACCGACAGCACGCGAGCCGCCCGACACGAAACTGAGCATTTCGACTGCATCATCAGCGGAGGCGGCCCCGCCGGAATCGTGGCCGGCCTGCTGCTGGCCCGTGGCGGGGTGAGAGTCGTCATTCTCGAGAAGCACGAGGACTTCTTCCGCGACTTCCGCGGCGACACCATCCATCCGTCCACTCTGCGCCTCCTCGACGAGCTGGGCCTCTACCATCGGTTCGCCCGAATCACCCACCGTCGAGTGAGCCATATCAGCCTCCAGGATCGGAACGGCGAGGATTTCGTCCTCGGCGACCTGTCGCGACTGAACACCGCGCACCCTTATATGACCATCGCCCCGCAGTGGGACTTCCTCAACCTGCTCGCCGAGGCGGGCGAGGACGAACCGGGATTCGACCTGCGGATGGGCACAGAGATGTCGTCCCTGATCTGGGACGGCGACCGTGTCATCGGCGTCCGCGCGGTCGGGGCCGACGGCGAGACCGAATTCCGGGCCCCACTCGTCGTGGCCGCCGACGGCCGCTGGTCGAAGGCGCGGGAGGAGGCACGACTTCCGGTCCGCGAACTGCATTCCGGGATCGACGTGTGGTGGTTCCGGATCGACACCGAGGCGGAGCTTCCCGACTCCGTGGCACCCCGCTCACACGACGGCAGCGTCTTCGTTGCGATTCCGCGGGACGGGCACGTGCAGATCGCCCGGCTCATTCCGAAGGGTGAGGACGCACGATTCAGGGCGGAGGGTGTCGAAGCGCTGCGCAACGCGGTAGCCGGAACCTTCCCAGCCCTCGCCGCGGATGTCGAAGGAATCGAGATGGACGAGGTGAAGCTGCTCGACGTGCGTCGAAATGAGGCACCGAGGTGGTTCGTCGACGGTCTGCTGTGCATCGGAGACGCGGTGCACGCGATGAGTCCACTCGGCGGAGTCGGCGTCAACCTCGCCGTCCAGGACGGCCTGGCCACGGCTCAGCTGCTTGCCGATTCGCTCCGCGCCGGCGAAGTGCCGATTCGGCAGCTGCGACGGGTCCAACGCAGACGCCTGTTGACGACGAAGGCCGTCGAACTGCTGCAGGGCGGCATCCACCGGATGATCGAACCCGTCGTCCACCACGGTGGCGACGTTCGCCCGCCGGCGCCGTTGGAATGGCTGCTGAGGACCTTCCCCGCGCTCACCGTGGTGCCGGCGCGTATCCTCGGCATGGGAATCACCGCAGAACGCGCCCCGGATTTTGCGCGACGCGAGGAACCGGCATTCGAAGGAGCAGGATGAGCCAGATCCTCCGACTGCGCCCCTTGGCTCCCGCCGATGAAGCGGTGATGCGGGACTTCCATGAGCAGCTGCGGGCCGACGACTTCGCATTCCTCCAAGCCGAGGGCACGTGGGACGACATCATCGCCACCCACGAGCGCGAGGCCCGCGGAATCGATCTCCCACCGGGACGAGTGCGCGCGGAATTCCTCGTCGCCGAGGCGGACGGTCGCCCCGTCGGCCGCACCTCCATTCGTTACGAACTCAACGACTTCCTGTTCGATCTCGGCGGGCACGTCGGCTATGCGGTCGCCCCGGGAGTTCCGTCGCCGAGGATACGCCCAGCAGATCCTGTCACGTTCGGTCGAACGTCTTCGCTCGGCCGGGGTCGAGAGCGTGCTCGTCACGTGCGATGTTACGAACATCGCCTCGGCAAGTGTGATCGAACGGTGCGGGGGAATCCTCGAGGACGTGCGCGGAAGCAGTGACGGACCGCCGAAGCGGCGTTACTGGATCGGCGCGGATTCCGGTTTTCCTCAATCGGCCTCGACGGTCAGCACTAGTGCCTCTGCGACGGCGGATCCGTAGAGTCGAAGACATGAATTCACTATTCGACTCCATCCGCAGAATCGGTTTCCGTCGCGGTCCCGACCGCATCCTCGGTGGTATCGCCGGGGGCCTCGCCGAGGTGACCGGCATCAACGTCTGGATCATGCGGCTCATCGTCTTCGCCTCGTTCCTCCTCCCCGTACTCGGAATCGGCGCTTACCTCGTCGCGTGGATCCTCACCCCGTGGCAGGACAATTCGATCCCGCTGCAGCAGGTCTTCGGCGGTCGCTCGATTCAGTGACAGCGGGTCGGCGGTCGGCAGATACTTCACTGACACTCTCGTCGGTGTAGACGACGTACTCATCGCAGCGCGCCGGTCAGGTGCTTCGACGTCTATGCCCGTGCCGAGGTCGCAGCCAACCACGGAGAGTTCCTCGGGCTCCTGGTGAAGATCGCCGGTGCGAAACGCGTCCTCGAATTCCGCACCCTGGAGCCGGAACTACCAGACCTGCGGCGATCTGCGGTAGTAGACGTCGACCGGATCCAGGTCGAACGTCGGAGCGTCGAAAAACGTCCAGATGAGGAGGACGATCGTGATGGGGAAGAAAGCGACGCCGAGGTAGCTCCACATGCCCCTCCAGAATCCGACGCGTCTGCCGCTGTGCTTGAGCGAGACGACTCCGCACAGCGCCTGGCCGGGGGAGACCGTGCAGCCGTAGAGGGCTCCGAACACCAGCGCCATCAGCGGATAGCTGGCGAGAGCAGCTCCGGTAGCAGCATCGAGCGAGATGATGTTGATCCCGGCGAGGGCAATGGCGACACCGACGACCGTGCCGGTGCAGTAGAGGACGAAGATCGCGTCGAGGATCCTCGCCCACCAGCGCCTGCCCGACGGCGCTGGAGTCAGCTGACCGCGGTTGCGCCAGGGCCCTGGGCCGTGGATGGCGGGCCCAGCCTGGGCGCGGTAGTTCGAACTCATTGTGTATATCCTTCTCGCTGCTGTCCGGTCGACGACTCCGACTCTATGCGGTCGCCCGTCTGCAGGGGGTGCTCGTCAGGAAACATCCTGTGTCAGTCCCGGTACAGCCGCCCTCAACTTCCCTCAACGGACAGAGAAGGATCGTGGACGCGTTCGACGAATGTGGAAGAACCCCCTCACCGCATTGACTGTGGGCGAGGGGCTTCTTCTTATCCCTGGGCGTGTTCGAGTTGGGCCACTCTGCCCCGCGAAATTTCGAGCACTGCCGCAACGTCAGAGACGTTTAGGTGTTGAGCGCGAAGTTCCCGCACAATTTCCCGATTCTTCAAACCGGCCTCAGCCTGGAGCTCTATCGCTCGTGCGGTCGCCTCTTTTGATTCTTTGATCTTCTGGGTGAGATCGCCAAGTTCGGGGACGATGTGAACTTCTGTTTCTGAGTGGTCAGTGTCGGGCTCGATGGTGTCTAAGTAGTCGATCACAGGTATTGCTGGACTTGTCTTTGTCTGGGTGTTGATCCGACTGGCGGTCGTTCGGAAACACTGCTGCGGGACCCTCAGCCGCGGTCGGGTCGGATCGGCAATCGCGTTGAGGATTCAGATAAACACCTGCACATCCTCGACACTCAATGTTTCGCCCGTCAGTCTCTAGCAGTAGGTGGTAGTGGCACCTATTATGCGACTCAATCCCTGTCTGAGCGGCTGTTCAGGATTGGACGACTCCTTAGATAAGAACTCTTTTGGCATCACCTGGAGACCTACAGGTGATGCTGATGACGAAATGCGAAAGACATTGCCGACTGAAGCGTGACCGACGACAGCCTTGACACTCGTCTGAGTCTCCAGGGGCGAGGGACGGGCATTGAGGCCGAATCAGCGGCAGCGAAGAATCAAGGCCCCAGTCGGTTCGACCTAGTCGGCAATCGTAGTCTCGAATCTCGATTTCACATGCACAGGCGTCTACTTAGGTAAGGAGACTCGTGTCCGATCCGGTCCTCGTCAGTGCGGTCGTCTTCCGTGACGAATCCGGCCGTATTCTCACCGTCCGGAAGCGGGGCACCGATTGATGGGAGGCGTGGCTGACTCTGCGCTGGCTGCTGGAGGCTCTGTCCACGGAGTGATTCCCCAAAGCCTTGTCGACGGCGAGATCGAACATTCGGGACTCACGCGGCTCGACGTCGTTGCCGACATGCACGCTCGCAAGAGCCGGATGGCGGAACTGGCCGATGGTTTCGTTGCCCTGCCCGGTGGTGCGGGGACGTTTGAAGAACTTTTCGAGGTAGCAACTGGGCCTGCATGCTAAGCCCATCGCCTTATATGACGTAGGCGGTTTCTGGCGGCCGTTGGCGATGGTCGATCAGATGGTAGCGAGCGGCTTCATCTCATTGCGGTTTCACGAATCACTCATCGTCAGCGAAGAACCCGGTTTCCTCCTCAAGGAGATGGCACATTGGCGACCGCAAACTCCGAAGTGGTTGGCTCAGTCGGCGAGGAATAGACCAGTTCGCCGACGTGTCGACGGTTGCCTGACGTTGCCACTCAGCTGTTGTTGGCCGTGAGGTAGTTGTCACTGAGGCGGTGGTCTCTGGTCGGCCAGGGTTATAGCGATAACCGCTCCACTCTCGGTGCACGGCTGCAGCTGATTGCCTGTCAGAAATGACACACCCCCGAAGCGGTGAGCTTCGGGGGTGCATCATTCCTGTTCAGGCTGGGTGGGCCCCGTGGGGATCGAACCCACGACCCGCGGATTAAAAGTCCGCTGCTCTACCAACTGAGCTAGAGGCCCCGCCCCATCACAAGCGCAGGACACAGGCCTGCTGACGCATGATGGAGACGAACCAATAGTAGAGCTTCGCGGCCGAATTACTCAAACCAGGGCCTGCCGTCGAGAGGAGCCCGTCGACTCCGTCCCGGCGAAGCCCCGCGGCTCACTTCTCCAGTCCGCGCCGATCCTCAGCGGTGTACGTACGAGGCAGACCGTCCGGGGCCTCAAGCTCCTCGGGATCCGTGGGTTCGATGACAGAGGACTCGATCGCCTTGTTCTTCTTCAGCTTACCGAGCAGCGCCGAAACGTATTTCAGGTTCGACAGCAGCTTGTGGTCCTTCTTCGGGGCAACGTATTCGGGGTCGGTCTCGATCGGGAAGATCGTCGGCGCGGCACCGAAGGCCTCTGTCGACTCCGCTGCGACCTTGCGGGCCATCTGCCCGTTGACGATGGCACCGATGACGGCACCGACGCCGAAGGGCAGCAGACGTCCGACCAGCGAACCGCCGACACGGGTGGCGAACTTGCGGATGAAGGTCTTGCGCAGCTTGCGCACCAGCAGATCGACCAGGGGAGCGGGCAGCTGCTTGGTCACGGTGGCACCCCAGCTGCCGAACATCGACTCCACTCCGCCGTTCTGCTTGCTGAACTTCTGGACGAGGTTCTTCCCGTCCTTGCCCAGCATCAGGCCGAGCACCAGGGCATTCGCCCGTTTGGCATCGGCGACCGGCAGTCCGTGGATCTCCGAGATCGCCTGCGCGAACAGCGCGGTTCCCTCCAGGAATCCAGCGGTCTCAACACCGGCGACACCCAGTGCCGCGGTCGTGCCCAGGCCAGGGACGGCAGCGGTCGCACCGACTGCGGCACCGCCCGAGGTCGTCAGGGTCAGATAGTGCCGACGAATGATCTTGATGAGCTCTTCGGGGGTCGCATCCGGATGCCGGCGGCGCAGACTGCGCACATATGCCAGCGCGACGGGCCGCTGCACGGACAGCAGACGCGACAACATCGACTGGGCGCGGGGATTGAGGGTGCCATCGTCATTGACTGCCAGCTTCGCAGCCTTGTCGAGGCCCTTCTTCGCCACTGATGATTTTGCCACGAGAGTTCCTCCTCGTTTCGGTCACTCGCGACTGCGGGTCGCAGACACGAATCTTCGGCCAGTTTAATAGCCCCCGTTGTGAGTCCGGGGAGCAGAAGCTGACCGTGCGGCGAAAGCCCGAATGTGCTCCACGTCCTAGTCCCCGCATGCCCCGGGGGACTAGACTGCCCAGACCATGTCACAGCGCGCATTCCATCGTCCCGTTCCCCTGGCCGACCTCGATGCCGTCGGTGCCGCCGACGACCCCGTCGCCCGCTCGGAGACCTCGCACGCCACCGCGGCACTGCTCCTCGGTGATGCAGACGGCAACCGCGACGAGGCGGCCACCAGGCGATTCGTCGAACTCGCCGATGACATCGGCTTCGAGATCATCGCCGAAATGTGGTCCGCCGCTCCCGCCGTCTCCGCGCCCGGCGCACTGTGGCGCCTCTACGCCCTGCGCCAGTGGATCAGAACCGCACCCCGCGAACTCTCCGAAATGTTCGCCGACGGACAACGCCGCATCACCGAAGGCATCGGCTACGACGAGATCCTCGCCGGAGTCGAACTGCCCGCCGGGCCCGACGAGGTGGCCCACGCGATCGATGAGATCCTCGTCGGGGCCTTCCGCGGCGACGTCGTCATCGCCTTGCTGCGGGCCGCCGCCTTCGTCGGCATCTGCGCATCCGGCACCGACGACCGCGACACCGCCGCCCGCCTGCGGCAGCTCTCCCAAGACCTCTCCGACGCCGCGGTCGCCCATCGCCGAGGCAGCCTCGACTGATCTTCGGTCCACAGGCAATTCATTCGCCGAGGCGGCCCCACCCGATCGAATGAGCGCGGTCCCCGTCGGGACCGGTTATTCCCACCCGACCACGTGATCGACTGTGAGATTCTCAACGGACGAAGAGCCGCCTCGGCGGTGGATTCATGAACATGACCGAGTATCGTAGGGGGTGGCCTTCGGGCCACCGGACGCTGGATCGCTGAAGCCCCGGGCTCCAAATTCAGCCGCTTCGAGCGGCCTTCCGCCGAGAGGCGCTCTCGGTTCAGCGTCCGGCACATATCATTGAGGCATCATGCATATTCGTCCGGCTTGTCCGGGCCCCGGGCAGGAGGAGAGCATGCGGCTCAAGCGGGTACCGCAGGACAAGGTGTTCTATGAGCGGTTGTCCGATCTCGTCTCTCAGATGCGCCAGTGCAACCTGGTGCTCGCTGAACTCTCCGGAATCGAAATCAGCGAACGACGCGACGTCGCCGACCGCCTCCGCGAAATCGGGGACAGAGCCGATGAGGACATGGGCGCGATGCTCCGCGCACTGCGCGAGAACTACATCACCCCGTTCGACCGCAACGACCTGTACCTGCTCAGCCACCATATGCGCGATATCTGCCACCGGCTGCACGGAGTCGGTTACGTTCTCGCCTCCGGAGCCTTCGACCCGCTGCCCTCCGGCGTTCCCGAGACCCTGGCCGTACTGTCGAATCAGACTGATCACACCTCGCGGATGATCACCCGGCTGCCGGGCAAGCTCGACCAGTGGGACTACGTCGACGCGATCAACCGGCTGACTTACCAGGTCGAGAGCCTGCAGTGGCGGATGTCGGACGCGGTGCCGAACTCCAAACGGGGACTGACCTATATGGCGGCCGTGTCCCAACTCGGGCAGGCTTTCGTCCGGGCCGCCCACGGGTTCACCGAACTCGGCAAGGTCGTCGCAGCCATCGCAATCAAGGAGTCGTAGTCCGTGGAGCTGCTCCTGGCGGCAGTCGTCATCGCCGCGGTGATCTTCGCCGGCTCGAACGGATTCCACGACGCCGCCCTGACCGTCGGCAACGCGGTCGTCGGACGAGCGATGCGTCCGGGCTGGGCGCTCAGCCTGGCCGTCATCTTCAACTTCATCGGCGCGCTCCTCGGTGAGGGCATCGCCATCGTCGTGGCCAACCAGATCGTGCTCTTCTCCGGGTCTGCCGATCTCATCCTCACCAGCCTCATCATCGCTTTCGTGGCGGCGACGGCGTGGAGCCTGTTCACCTACTATCTGGCCCTGCCGGTGTCGTCGACCCACTGTCTCATCGGCGGGCTGCTCGGCGCGGGAATCGTATTCGGCTTCTCGGTCAACACCGGTGAGGCGATGGACTCCGTGGTGTGGCCGCTGGTTCTCTCACCCATCCTGGGGTTCATCCTGGCGTGGGTGCTCACGCTCATCCTGTCGAAGACTCTCGCGTCCACCCCGCCGAAACCGCTGTTCCGCGGTGCGCGGATGGTCGATTCGGTGCTCACGGCGGCCCTGTCGCTCGTCCACGGAGTCCAGGACGCGCAGAAGGTGGCGGCCTTGGTCATGGTCGGGATCCTCGCCGTCGAGGCGACTCCGCACGATGGGCTGTCCATAGTCGAGATCTCCTGGCCGGTGCGCCTCCTCATCGCCGCGGCACTGGCTCTGGGCACGGGACTGAGCGGGTGGCGAGTGGTCCAGACGCTGTCCGTGCGCATGGTCCGCCTCGACCCGCTCAAATCCTCCATCGCCGACGGCGCGGCCACAATCCTCATGTACACCGCGGCCCTGATCATGAGGGTCCCGGTGTCGCTGACCTTCGTCCTCGGATCATCGATCCTCGGCACCCAATACGCCGGGCGCAAGGGCCACGCCAGGGCCCGGTACTTCGTGCCGATGTTCGCCGTCTGGCTCCTGACGATCCCGGCCGCCGCGCTGTTGGCCGTGGTGCTCGGGTGGATCGTCAAGGCCTCCGTCGGACTCTGACGATTCAGCCCCGAGGCTTCCGCCCGAAGACGATGCCGGTGGTGATCATGGCCGCGGCGAGGACGAAGTGCAGCCAGTTGTCGGCGGTGTTGAGCCCGACGAAGTTGCCCATCGACTCCATCGGAATCACCATTCCGTAGATCCACAGCACCGCATAGATGATTCCGCCGACGACGAGGTAGTTCTTCGCCAGTGCACGCGACCGCAGTCCGAGCATCCCGACGACTCCGAAGAGCAGGTGGACGATGTTGTGGAGCACTGTGACCTGGAAGAGGCCGAGCAGCGCCGCGTCGGTGTGGTGTCCGGCGAAGCTGATCGAGCTGAGATTCGCGGTGATGCCCGGGACGAATCCGAGTATGCCCACGAGCAGGAACACTGCACCGAAGAGCCCGGAGACCATCTGCACCTGCGAACGCGCACCGCGTGCAGCGGCGGGCGACTGTGACGACATCGAGATATTCATGACGTTCCTTTCCCAAAGGTGGCTGGTATCGGTGATTCGGAGCAGATGCCGATTCGGATGGCCGACGGGCGAAGTATTTCGGCAGCGCCTTCCTGAACGGTCCCTTCGGTATCCGTGATGTCTCCTGTGGGTGGATCCACCTGGACAACGGCATCGATGTCGAGGAGGATCCACCCACAGGATCAGCCGGCGAACGGACCGTACGTAGCCAACAGGTTGCCCTTGCTGGTGCGCTGCACGTCTTTGAGCGCCAGCCTCGTCGTCGTTCCGCCCTCGAAGAGGGACCGACCGCTGCCGGCGACGACCGGGTGGATGGCCACCGTCAGTTCGTCGACGAGGTTCGCTTCGACGATCTGACGGACGATCGACATCGAACCCTCGATGGCGATCTTGCCGCCTTCGCCGGCTTTGAGATCGCGGACGAAGTCAACGAGGTCGCACCGGATGAGTGTCGAGTTCTCCCACTTGAGGTCAGGCTGCGACAGCGTCGTCGAGGCGATGTGCTTGGGAGTCGAGTTGATGAAGTTCGCGAACGGTGCGTCCTCGCCTTCCGTGTGGTTCGGCCAGTGGTTCTCCCACTCCTGGTAGGTGACCCGGCCGAGGATGCAGTCGTCGACTCCTCCGATGGCCGTGGTCATCCATTCGCCCATCTCCTGGTCGAAGGAGTCGAATTGGAAGTTGAACGGATCGGATGCGATCCCGTCGAGTGACTGGAACAGTGCGGCGATGACTGTGCGTGGCATGGCGATCTCCTCATTGAGTGTCGGGCGGGGTTTGAGCTTCATGCGGACCATTGCGCTCTATGTGGGCTCATGTGTTTCGTGCGGGCCGTGAATCCCGATATCCGTTTAAGTTCAGAAAGTGAACTGTGGTTTCAATAGTGAACTCACATTGCTATGCTGTCAAGCATGAAATCGTACGGACAGTTCTGCGGTCTTGCTCGGGCAGCCGAGGTGCTGGGGGAGCGATGGTCGCTCATCATCCTCCGCGATCTCCTCGTCGGTTCCAAGCGCTTCAACGAGCTTCGGCAGGGAAACCCCGGAATTCCCTCGAACCTCCTGACCACGCGATTGCGCGAACTCGAAGCAGCAGGAATTCTCGAGCGCAGCATCGACGGGCGCAGTGTGGTCTACTGCCTCAGCGACTACGGTTCGGAACTCGGTCCGGTGCTCATCGAACTCGGTCGCTGGGGATCACGGCGCATGCTTGAGGCACGTGAGGGTGAGATTCCGACCGACAGTTCCTTGGCCGCCGCGTTGCTCACCTCTCGCACCGAGGCGAAGGTGCGGGCTTTCAAGGTGGAAGTGACGGCCTGCCCAGCGGTCGCTCATGCTGAAGTGGATGAGTCGGGCGTGAACGTGGCCGAAGGCGCCGATCCGACCGCGCAGCTGTTCATCAGCGGCCAGGGTCTGCGGGGCCTCCTTGCTGATGGTGATGCGGAGACGGCCGTGGCTGCCGGGACGGTATCCGTCGACGGGGACGAGTCGCTGCTGACTGAGTTCGTTCGCGCCTTCCGCGCACCTCTCGATGACGATAACGGCAACGCGGCGCGAGAGAAATAGGCACCGATGGCTCCTGCGGTGAGAGAACCGCGGGGCGGATCGTCCGGGAGGGTGCATTCTCTGGTCGATCCGCGGTGATTGTGGAGCTCAGAACGCCGCGGATCGACCAAACAATGACATGTCACGGACGAATCCCGCCGGCGCCTGCCGGATCGCGCACCGGATCGCCCCAACGCAAAGTGGTCGTTTTGGTCACGTTCCGCTGAGCAGAGCGTGACCAAAACGACCACCGAGTGACGCGCATTATTTCGGCGAGGCGCTTCGGCTCTCCTTGCGCCGAGGCGGCGGCAACCCGCACCTTCACGTCAAGGCGGAGACAGAACCCGCCGGGTGGGCGCGCCTTCAGATCATCCGAAGCGACCGGAGATGTAGTTCTCGGTCTCTTCCTTGTCCGGGTTCGAGAAGATCGTCGAGGTCTCGTTGAACTCGATGAGCTTTCCGGGCTTGCCGGTGCCGGCGATGTTGAAGAACGCAGTCTTGTCGGACACACGAGCCGCCTGTTGCATGTTGTGAGTGACGATGACGACCGTGTACTTGTCCTTGAGGTCGTTGATCAGGTCCTCGATCGCCAGGGTCGAGATCGGGTCGAGAGCCGAGCACGGTTCGTCCATGAGCAGGACCTCGGGTTCGACGGCGATCGCGCGGGCGATGCACAGACGCTGCTGCTGACCGCCGGAGAGACCCGAGCCGGGCAGGTTGAGGCGATCCTTGACCTCGTTCCAGAGGTTCGCGCCGCGCAGGGCACGTTCGGTGAGATCGTCGGCTTCGGTCTTCGACATGCGCTTGTTGTTCAGGCGCACACCGGCGAGCACGTTCTCCTTGATGCTCATCGTCGGGAACGGGTTCGCCCGCTGGAAGACCATGCCCACCTCGCGGCGGACGTTGACTGGGTCGACGCCGGCACCGTAGATGTCATTGCCGTCCATGAGGACCTCACCGGAGACGCTTGCGCCGGGGATGACTTCGTGCATGCGGTTCAGCGTGCGCAGCACCGTGGACTTGCCGCAGCCCGAGGGGCCGATGAAGGCGGTGACGGAGCGCGGCTTGATCTGCATCTGCACTCCGTCGACGGCGCGGAAGTCGCCGTAGAAGATGTCGAGATCCTTGATGTCGATCTGCTTGGACATTGTGTTTCCTATCCGTGGAAATGGGTGAGTCTGGAGGTCTGTGGGCAGTCGCCGGTCAGCGTCCGGCCTTCGGTGCGAGCACCTTCGCGATGATGCGGGCGAGCAGGTTGAGCACCATGACGAGGGCGACGAGCACAAGGGCTGCGGCCCAGGCGCGTTCCGAGCTGGCCAGGGCGGCGGCTCCCGGCGAGACCGGGCGCAGCTGCGAGTCGTAGATGAACGTCGGCAGCGTCGACATCCAACCGGAGAAGAGGTTCCAGTTGAGCGTCTTGGCGAACCCGGCGGTGACCATGATGGGTGCCGTCTCACCGATGACGCGGGCGATGGCGATGGTGACACCGGAGAGGATTCCCGACACCGAGGTGGGCAGAACGATCTTCACGATCGTCTTCCACTTCGGCACGCCGAGTGCGTAGGAGGCCTCGCGCAGGTCCATCGGCACCAGGCGGAGGATCTCCTCCGTGTTGCGCACGACGATCGGAATCATCAGCACCGACAGTGCCACGGCGGCGGTGAAACCGGTTTTGGCGATTCCCGCAGAACCGGGCATGAGCACATTCGCGATCGTGGAGAACAGAGCGAAGGCGAAGAGACCGGCGACGATCGAGGGGATACCGGTCATCACGTCGACGAGGAAGGTGATCGCCTTGCCCAGGCGGTTCTTGTTCGAGTACTCGACGAGGTAGATGGCGGTGAGGACGCCGATCGGAATCGAGATCACGCAGGCGGCGAGCGTGATGAGCACGGTGCCGACGATGGCGTGGTAGAAGCCGCCGGCCAGAGTGGCCTCACCGGCGACGTACTGCTGATCGAGGACGCCCTTCATGCCGAGCATGGTGCGGGTGAGCAGGTCGCCGCTGATGGCGGCCCCTCCCTTGGACACGGTCAGCCACAGCAGCGAGATGAGGGGAACGCATGCGAGGACGAACGTCGAGGTGACGATGGTGGTCGCGATCCGGTCGACGGCCTTGCGGCGGCCTTCGTAGGACGCGGAGACCGCGAAGACGGCGATCGCGTTGATGAGGCCGGCGAGGACGGCGACGACGGGGATGTTGAAGCCGCCGAAGGCGATGAAGCTGATGACGATCGCCACGATGATCGAGGCGACGGCGACGATCCACGGGGTGGCCTTCGGGAGCTGTTTGGAGGTGAGCTTCGCCGGTTTCGACACGGCCGCCTCGGTGGTGGTGTTCGTGGTGGGCATGGTTCTCAACTTCCCTTCACCGAGGTGCGGGCGACAATGGCGCGGGCTCCCATGTTCACCAGCAGGGTGATGACGAAGAGCACGAGGCCGACGGTGATGAGCTCGGACAGGCGCAGCCCTGCGGCCTCGGGGAAGTTCTGCGCGATCTCGGACGCGATGGTCTGGTTGCCGCTGACCACGAGCGAGGCGGTGAGGACGCCGGGCGAGAGGATCATGGCCACGGCCATGGTCTCACCGAGGGCGCGGCCGAGGCCGAGCATCGTGGCCGAGACGATCCCGGACTTGCCGAAGGGCAGCACAGCCATGCGGATCATCTCCCAGCGGGTGGCGCCGAGGGCCAGTGCCGCCTCTTCCTGCAGACGCGGGGTCTGGAGGAAGATCTCTCGGGTCAGGGAGGTGATGATCGGCAGGATCATGATCGAGAGCACGAGCGAAGCGGTGAGGAGTGTGCGGCCCGTCTGCGACACGGATCCGTCCTCGGCCGGTGCGAAGATCGGAATCCAGCCGAACCACTTCGACAGCCACAGGTAGAAACCGGTGAGGTTGCCGGCCAGCGCGATGCCCCACAGGCCGTAGACGACCGAGGGGATGGCAGCGAGCAGGTCGATGACGTACCCGAGCATCGGAGCGAGCCTGCGCGGGGCCATATGCGTGGTGAACAGCGCGATGCCCAGCGAGAAGGGAGTCGCGACGATCAGCGCGATGGCCGCGGAGATGAGCGTGCCGATGACCAGCGGCCAGACGTAGGAGAAGAAGCCCTTGCCGCCGGTGATCTGGGAGGGATCGCTGATCTGCGCCGTGATGGTGTCCTTCGACTGGGCCAGAAGGAACAGGGCGACTCCGGCGAGTATCACGAGGATCAGGATGCCGGCGATGAGCGTGGCGGCGGAGAAGATGCGGTCGCCGGGCCGGACGACGGCCTTCGGCTGCCGAGCTGCCGGGGTCTGCGGCGGCTTCTGCCCGGACTCGGGCGTGGAGCCCGGCCCTGCGGGGCCCGACTCAGTGGTCTCTGTGCTGATCGGCACAAGTACTCCTCATGTGACTTGTGGTGGAACCAGGGTGGTTCCATAGGCGCGGAAAAGCGGCGCAGGGCTCCTGCGCCGCTCCCGACTGGCTATTTCTCCAGGTCAAAGGCTGAAATCAGCCTGCAACCTTGATCGAGTCGATGACTTCTTCGATCTGCTTGCGCAGGTCGTCCGACAGAGGTGCGGATCCGGCGGAATCGGCAGCGGACTTCTGTCCCTCTTCCGAGACCACGAACTTCTCCCAGGCCTTGACCATGTCCACGGTCTCCTGGTCCTCGTAGGACGAGCAGACGAGGTGGTAGGACACGAGCACGATCGGGTAGGCGCCGGACTCGGTGGTGTCGCGGGCCAGGTCGAAGGCGAGGTCACCTTCGCTGCGGCCTTCGACCTTCTCGGAGGCGTCGACGACCTTCGAAGCGGCCTCGGGGGAGAGCTCGACGAACTCTTCACCGACCTTGACCTTGGCGGTGGAGAGTTCACCGACGGCCGAAGCATCCGCGTAGCCGATGGCTCCGTCGGTGTCGGAGACGGTCTGGATGATTCCGTCGGTGCCCTGCGCAGCCTCGCCGCCGTACTCCTTCGGGAAGTTGCCGTCGACCTCGGCGTCCCAGTCCTTCTCGGCGGTGGCCTTGAGGTACTCGGTGAAGTTCTCGGTGGTGCCCGAGTCATCGGCGCGGTGAACGGCGGTGATCTTGAGGTCCGGGAGGTCAGCGTCCGGGTTGTCGGCCTTGATGGCCTCGTCGTTCCAGTTGGTGATGTCGCCCTTGAAGATCTTCGCGATCGTTGCGGGGGAGAGGTTGAGCTCGTCAACGCCCTCGACGTTGAAGGTCACAGCGATGGGGGAGATGTAGACAGGGAACTCATAGGCTCCGTCGGCGCCGCAGGCTTCCTCTCCGGCCTTGACCTCTTCATCGTCGAGGTGGGCATCGGAACCGGCGAACTGAGCGTTTCCGGCGAGGAACTGCTCACGGCCGGCACCCGATCCGTCGGGGGAGTAATTGACGGTCACACCGGAGTTCTGCGAGGTGAAGTCCGCTGTCCAGGCATCCATGGCTGCCTTCTGCGAGGAGGCGCCGATGCCGGTCAGGGTGCCCTGCAGGTCACTGCTGCCGCCGGAGGCCTCTTCACCGGTGGCGGACTGGCCGCCGCAAGCCGAGAGGGTGATGGCGCCGACCGCGAGGATCGCAGCGGAGGGGGCGAGATGCTTCATCTTCACGAAGATGCCTTTCATGTTTGTGGACACAGCTCGAGAGTTCTCGATTGCTCGTCATCCACGCTAAGGATCACGCGTGAAGTGCAAGGAGTTGAAACGTGAATGGAAGGTGAATGAGGGGCGAAGGGTTGGAACCGTCGTGAGTGCTCGATCACAGATTTCGTCGGTTTCATGAAAGGATCGTTGTCGGGACCGGCATTCCCCCGCTGAGGCGGCCCGGCCAACGCGCGTGCTCGACCGTCGAGGCGGCCCACCCAGTGCGCATGCTCGACCTTGAGAATCGGCTCGCTCGTGGGTCGTGCGCCGCGGTCAGCTGTCGATGGGGCGGACGCGTTCGATCTCGACGATGCGCGGCACCGGACCGGGTCGCACATAGGCGATGAGGACCTCACCGGGTTTGAGATACGGATCGTCCTTGGGCAGCTTCGCCTCCACCCGTTTCGGGGCATGGGCGGCATAGACGGAGAAGATCGTGGGCAGCACCGGCCGGTGCGTGCAGTAGATGACTGGTTTGCCCTTCGCCAGCAGCTTCTCGATATAGCGGGCGGTCTTGTCCGGGTTCGCAGCGGTGGCCTTCTCGCTGAGCGTCGACACCTTCTTGATCGACTTGCCCGTCGCCGCCGACAGCGGAGTCAGCGTCGCCATGCAGCGCTTCCACGGACTCGAGACGAGCTTGCGGACGCCCCAGGCTCCCAGCAGCCCGGTCAGTGCCATGGCCTGTCGGGTGCCGAGTTTGAGCAGGGGCCGCACATGCTCGGTTTCGTACCACTTCGCCCGCGGGAACGCCTTCCCGTGGCGGACGAGGATGAGCGGCCACGCCCGCAGGGCCTCCGTCTCAGCGAACTTCTCCAGCGCGTCGAGCTGTTCCCGGTCCGCGAACGACGTCAGCTTCGACCGGGCCTTGTTGACAGGGAACCAGCCGGCCGTGTCGACCTCTCGCTTGTTCACCGGGGCGAAGTCCGCCTCGTCCTTGACCTCGGCCGACCAGTAGAAGACCTTCTTCAGCGTGTTCTTGCCGACCGTGTACTCGGCCGACGGCAGAGGGATGCCGAGGTGGATGTCGAACCCCGTCTCCTCCTTCACTTCGCGGATCGCGGCCTCCGGCAGCGTCTCACCCGGGTCGACCTTGCCCTTGGGCCACGACCAGTCGTTGTACTTCGGGCGGTGGATGAGCACCACCTCGAGACCTTTCGGGCCGTGTCTCCAGCAGACGGCCCCGGCGGCCAGGACATCGGCGGTGACGCGCGATGACGCCTGTGCCGAGGCGACCTCGGACTGACTCACGCCTCATCCCCGATTCGCCGACGATTCCGGTGCCGACGGATGAGCTCCGTCTGATAGTCGGCGAGGATGCCGCCCTCGTCGTCGTGAGTCCGCCGGGTCCATCTGCCGTCACTGGACAGATCGAATGCCGAGGTGGTCGGGGCGAAGACAAGATCGAAGAGTTCGATGATCTCCGCCCGGTGACCGTCATCGACGATCTGCACGAGCGCTTCGACCCGACGGTCGAGGTTGCGGTGCATCATATCTGCCGAACCGATGTAGACGATCGGGTCGCCGTTGTTGCCGAAGACGAAGGCGCGGGAGTGTTCGAGGAAGCGTCCGAGCACGGAACGCACGGTGATGTTCTCGCTCAGACCTTCGATGCCCGGGCGCAGAGCGCAGATTCCGCGGACGAAGACTTCGACGGCGACCCCGGCCTGGGATGCCCGGTAGAGGGCGTCGATGATGGCTTCGTCGACGATCGAGTTGACCTTGATCCGCACCTGCCCCGCTCCGCCGGACTGTGCGATCGCGATCTCGGAGTCGATGAGGTCGATGAGTCCGGTGCGCACATTGCTGGGGGCGACGAGGAACCGTGAATATTCGGACTTCGGCGCATAGCCGGAGAGCTGGTTGAACAGCTTCGTCAGATCATCGGCGACGGCCCGATCACGTGTCAGCAGCCCGAAGTCCTCATAGCCGCGGGCGGTCTTCGGGTGGTAGTTGCCGGTGCCGACGTGACAGTACCGGGCCAGCCCGTCAGCCTCCTGACGGACGACGAGGGAGAGCTTCGCATGGGTCTTGAGCCCGACGATTCCGTAGACGACATGGACGCCGGCGCGCTCGAGCTTGCGGGCCCAGGTGATGTTGGCCTCCTCGTCGAACCGGGCCTTGATCTCGACGACGGCGAGCACCTGGATGCCGGCCTGTGCGGCATCGACGAGGGCGTCGATGATCGGCGAATCCCCGGAGGTGCGGTAGAGCGTCTGCTTGATCGCCAGCACGTTCTTGTCCGACGCCGCCTGTTCGAGGAAGGCCTGCACGCTCGTGGAGAACGAATCGTAGGGGTGGTGCAGGAGGATGTCCCGGCTGGCCACCGCGTCGAAGACGTCGACCTGGTCGCTGGATTCCCGCAGCGACAGGTCCTTGTTCATCTGTGGAACCATCTTCGGATAGTGCAGGTCATCGCGCGGCACATCGGCGATATCGGACATGCCGGACAGGTCCAGCGGGCTCGGCAGGTGGTAGATCTCCGAGTCGTGGATGCCCAGTTCGTCCTTGAGCATCTCGAGGACGCGGGGGTGGATGTTCTCTGTGATCTCCATCCGCACGGCCGGACCGAAACGCCTGCGCAGCAGCTCCTTCTCCAGAGCCTTGAGCAGGTTCTCCGCATCGTCCTCTTCGACCTCGAGGTCCTCATTGCGGGTCACGCGGAAGGTCGAATGGTGGACGATCTCCATGCCGTCGAACAGAGTCCCGAGGTGTTCGGCGATGATGTCCTCGAGGGCGACGAAGCGGGCGGGGACGTCGCGTCCGGCGGGTCGGTCGGTCGCCTCGGCGACATTGAAGAACCGCGGCAGGCGCGGGGGAACCTTGACGCGGGCGAAGAACTCCTTGCCCGTCTCCGGCGACCGCAGGAGCACGCCGAGGTTGAGCGAGAGACCCGAGATGTACGGGAACGGGTGCGCCGGATCGACGGCCAGCGGGGTGAGGACGGGGTAGACGTGGCCGAAGAAGAATTCGTCGACGCGGTGGCGCTCACCCTCGGTGAGGTCCTCGACCTGGACCTTCGTGATCGATTCCGCGTCGAGGCGGGGACCGATATCGTCCTTGAGCAGGGCGGCATGCCGGCTCATCAGCTCGAATGCGCGCACCCCGATATCGTGCATGACCTGCGCGGGCATGCGGCCGGTGACGCTGGGCACGGCGAGACCGGTGTTGATGCGGCGTTTGAGACCGGCGACGCGGACCATGAAGAACTCGTCGAGGTTGGTCGCGAAGATCGAGAGGAATCGGACGCGTTCGAGCAGCGGGATCTCCGGATCCGAGGCGAGATCGAGGACGCGTTCGTTGAAGGCCAGCCAGCTGAGTTCACGATCGAGGAAGCGATCTGCCGGGTCGGGCAGTCCCAGCTCCTTACCCGAAGCCGCGATGTCGTACAACGCTCTACTCCTTCTCGTCCGTCGACGCCGTGCTCGCAGAATCAGTGCCGGTGACCTTTGCGGAGGCCGGTGCATAGGCCACGTGCGCGACCGCGACATGGAAACCCAGTCGCTCGTACAAGCCTAGCGCCGGGGCGTTGTCCGATTCGACGTAGAGTTCGATCGTCTCGGCGCCGGCGGTCACCATCCGCCGCATTCCCTCGACCGTCAGCGCCTTGCCCACGCCCTTGGCGTGGATGCGCGGATCGACCCCGACGACATAGACCTCGCCGAGGCGGCCCTCATCATCCGTGTCCGTGATCTTCGTCTGGTGGAATCCGATGACCTCGCCATCGCGGGCGGCGATGATGAAGGTGGTCGGGTCGAAGTCCGCAGCGGTGACGACGGCATCGATATCGGCGCGGGTCTGGCCGCCCTGTTCGGGATGCCAGTCGAAAGCGGCGTTGTTCACGGTCAGCCAGCCGTCCTCGTCGCCGGGAGCGAAGGAGCGGATCTCGACCCCTTCGGGGCTCCGCGTCTCGGGGAGGGCGTCGAGACTCAGCCCGGTGTCCGTGCGCATCTGATAGAGCACCCGGTCACGGCCGAGACCGTACTTCTGCGCGAGGTGGGCAGCAGCCGGATGGTCACCGTGCGACCAGCACCAGGCTTCGGGCTCTTCGTCGAGGATCGTTCTCAGCAGCTGTTCGCCCAGGCCCTGACCGCGATGGTCGGGGGCGATGAGGAATTCGGCCGCGTGACGATCGCCCTGCAGGGCGCGGATTCCGAACCCGATGAGAGTCTCACCGTCGAACACGCGCCAGACGCTCGAGGCGGTCTGCGCCTCGTGGGCGGTGTCCTCACCGGTGGCAACGGCCATGAGCCCGCCGGAGATCTCGGGGGCGCCATCGGTGGCCGCCACGTCATCGAGGAACTTCAGCTCATCCTCGGTGAGGGTGTCGATCGGGGTGGAGGTGATTGCTCCGCTGGCCTGGATTCTCATGCCGTCACGTCCTCTGAATCTGTGTCTGTGACGCTGTCGGCGCTGAAGCGGTAGCCGACGTTGCGCACGGTGTGGATGGCGTTCTCAAGGTCTTTGCCGAGTTTCGCACGGAGGCGGCGAACATGCACGTCAACGGTGCGGGTGCCGCCGAAGTAGTCGTCGCCCCACACGGCGAGCAGGATGTCGTCGCGGGTGAAGACGCGTTCGGGGTGCATGGCGAAGAACTTCAGCAGGGCGAACTCGCGGTAGGTGAGGTCGAGGCTGCGTCCGCCGAGCTCGGCGGTGAACGCCGTCTCGTCGATGCGCAGATCCCCGGTGACGACGACCATCGGTTCGCCATCGGCATTCCACATTTCCTCGCCCGTGTCGCCGAGGCGGCCAGACGTTCCGGGTCCGCCTCCTCGGGCGGTGCCGACGGGGCCGCGTCCGGTGCGAACCGGTCCCCGGCCCCCGGCGTCGCCCTTCGCGCCGAGCGGGCCGGACCCGGCATGCAATCCGCCGGGGAATCCGCTGCCGGAATGAGCTGACGAGGATGCGGCGTGACGGTCACGGGCCACGCGCAGCCGCGCTTCCACCTCGGCGGGGCCGGCAGTGGTGAGGATGAGGTCGGACACGTTCCATTTCGCCGAGGCGGTCGCCAGTCCGCCCTCCCCGAGGACGACGATGACGGGGGCGGTGATCCGCGCCTCGGCGAGCAAGTCGGAGATGCGCGGGGCCAGGGACAGATCGAGGCAGGCGTCGGCGATGACGACGTCGACCGCGGCGGATTCGGCCCGGCGGCTGGGCAGGTCCTCGGCGGCGCAGCGGTCGATCTGGTGACCGAGGTACTGCAGAGATTCGGGAGCGAGCGGGGCGTCGAGCCTGGCCGTGGGGCAGATGTGCAGAATCCGCATGTGCTGCATCCACCTCCTCGGCGCCCGTTGTCTCGCCCGTCCTCTGAGGAAGAGTATAGCGAGGCCCCGGCCGGGGCAGCTCCGACGCGCTGCCGCCGGTGGTTACCGTGGGTGTCGCCGGATAAGGCACGATAGTGCTGTGATCAGATGGATTCGAGTAGCCGTCGCCCTGGTGCTGGTGTTGGCCCTCAGTGCCTCCGTGTACTGGGGCTATACGCTGTTCCTGCTGGCGACCGGGCTCATCGTCTTCGGCGTCGCCTATGGTTGGCCGCGTCTGACGGACTCCCCGCAGCCGCGGGCGACCTCGATCATGCTCGCCCTCTTCGGCGTCGGCGGACTCTACGCCGCCTGGCAGGACTCAACGGCTCCCTACCTCGACTGGCTGCCCGTGCTCGCGGGACTCGGTCTGCTGTGGACCTTCGTGCAGAACCTCACCCGCGGAATCGGTGCCTCCTATGCGGTGGCGAACGTGTCCGCGCAGGTCTCCGGTCTCGTCATCGTCCTGTCCGCGAGCACCTGGGTTGCGGCGATCACGGTCCCCGGTGACAAGGAGGCCATCGTCATCGGCCTCGCCTCGCTCATCGTGGCGCAGTGCATGACCGCGCTGCCGTGGCCGGCGATCTACACCTCGCCGTTGGCCATCGCCATGTCCACGGCCGTGGCGGGGATCCTGTCTGTGCTCGTGTTCGCACCGGCGATCTCCTTGGCCATGGCGCTCATCCTCGGTGTCATCATGGGCCTGCTCGTGGCAGCGGTCGATCGGATGCTCGGGCTCGTCGCCTATGCGAAGTTCCAGGCCGCCAACCTCGAGGCCTCACAGAACATCGAGGTGAAGAAGAACGTCGAGAAGGCTCGCAGCTTCGCCGTTCAGCTCGCCCTCGGTGCCGCTCCGATCGCTCTCGGCGGAGTCGTCGTCTACGCACTCGAACGCGTCGCCTCCTGACCTGGGCTGAATGCACATCACTTTGTCAGGAACTGTAGACTGGGAGCATGGAAAATCTTGTTGCTCTCGAAATCGTCTTCTCCAGCCTCGTCGGCATTGCCGCACTCGGCGCCCTGGGTGTCGGGGTCAAGGTCGTCACGGCGCTGTTCAAAGACAACCGCTGATCCCTGATGGTGATCGAACTCGATGCCTCGGTCCATCCCGAGCTCGTCCCGCTGTCCTGGCTGATCGGGTCGTGGGAAGGCGTCGGTGTTGTCGGCTATGCGGACACTCCTGAGAAGCAGTTCGGCCAGCGCATCGACTTCGTCGCGCATGAGGGTACGCCCTTCCTCCAGTACACCGCGCATGCGTGGCTGCTCAGCGAGTCCGGTGATCTCGAGTCGACCCTGACTCTCGAGACCGGAATCTGGCAGCTCGTGCGTCAGCACGACGACGGCGACGTCGGCCCGGGGATGATGGTGCCGACCGAACCGCAGTCCTTCACCTCGGCCGCAGCGGTCGAAACGCTGCGCACGAACGACGACGCCTTCGAGATCGAAGCCGAGATCGTCCACCCGCACGGAGTCATGGAACTCTACGCCGGCACCGTCAAGGGACCGCGCATCGATCTGGCCACCGATGTGGTGGCCAGGACCAACACCGCGAAGGAGTACACCGCCTCGACGCGGATGTACGGCCTCGTCGGCGGCGAACTCATGTGGGCCTGGGACATGGCAGCCATGGGCCACGAACTCGCCTCCCACTCCTCTGCCAGATTGAAGAAGCTGTCTTAAGATGACTGATCCCGTGTCGCCGAATTCTGACTTCAACGATTCGCCGTCGCCGGAGAACACCGACACCCCCACCGAGGCGGTTCGGCGCTCGTCGCTGGCCCGCGGACTGAGCTCGACCGCGGTGCTCGGGGCCGGCGACCTCGCCGAGACTCCCATCCACTACGGAGCTCCTCTGCGAGAGCAGCGCGTGCTCGAGGAGAAGGACGGTCTCGTCGACCTCGCTCATCACCGCGTGTTGCGTCTGAGCGGACCCGACCGTCTGACCTGGCTGAACTCGATCACCACGCAGAAGATCGACACCCTGGCCCCCGGAGTGTCCACCGAAACCCTCGTGCTCGATCCGAACGGTCGCATCGAAGGCTGGCTGAAGCTCGTCGACGACGGTGAGGCGCTGTGGGCGATCAGCGACCTCAACACCGACGCGACACTGGACTTCCTGCGCAAGATGGTCTTCATGATGCGCGTCGAGATCGAGGACCTCAGCGACGACTATCAGTGCTTCGGCGCCATCACCGCTCTGCCGGAGACCTTGCCCGTCACCCGGACCTGGTCCGATCCGTGGCCGCACATCGGAAGCGGTTCGGCCTCTTACGCGCAGATCGACATCGGGCACGACGTCGCCGGAACCGACCACCCGGGTCTCGAGACTCCGTTCGTCATCGGCATCGTCAAGCGCTCCGACCTGCAGGGCCTGTCGGCGAACAGCTTCGACATGGCCGGCTTCGACGCCTGGGAAGCCCTGCGGATCGCCGCCTGGCGACCTGGCCGGAACGAAATCGATCACAAGGCCCTCGTCGGCGAACTCGACCTGCTGCGCACGGCCGTGCACCTGGCCAAGGGCTGCTACCGCGGTCAGGAAGCGGTGGCACGCGTCCACAATCTCGGTCAGCCGCCCAGGCGTCTGACCTTTGTCCATCTCGACGGGTCCGGGCACATCGCCCCGGATCCCGGCACCGAGGTGCTTGCCGAGGTCCGCGGATCCGAACGATCCGTGGGCACGCTGACCTCGGTGACCGTGCACTGGGAGCTCGGGCCGATCGGTCTGGCCGTGGTCAAACGGAACCTCGCCCCCGAGGTGCAGCTGAGCTTCGAAATCGGCGACGGCGAACGCGTCATCGGTGCTCAGGAGACGATCGTCGTGCCGATGCGCGAGCACGAGCGCGTGCTTCCGGAACGGAACAGGGACGTCGACGCCCGCAGTCAGAACCGCTGATCACAGCGAGTCTTGGGCGCGGCCAGGGGCTGCTTCTGCCTTCGGTGTCGACGGTCCGACTCGGGGATTCGACGGTCGATGAACGGCTGCGGATTTCGTACCCGAACTGGTCCGAATCCGTGCGTTCGTCTCTCCATTGCGGGCGCTTCTGCCCAGCCCTCGGACGGCAAGTGACAAAAAGCGTCGGTAACCCCTATTCTTCCCCTTATGACAGCTTTGGAAATTGGCGGCGAAGCTCTGCCGCAGGAACGTAAGATCGTCACCGAGATTCCGGGACCGAAGTCCCGTGAGATCGAGGAACGTCGCAAGTCAGCCGTGGCGACTGGTGTCGGTTCGAGCCTGCCCGCCTACGTGGTCGCGGCCGGCGGCGGCATCCTCAAGGACGCCGACGGCAACCAGCTCATCGACCTCGGCTCGGGCATCGCCGTGACCACGGCCGGCAACTCGAACCCCCGCGTGGTCGAGGCCGCGAAGGCTCAGCTCGAGGCCTTCACCCACACCTGCTTCATGGTCAACCCCTACGAGAGCTACGTCGAGGTCGCCGAAGCCCTCAACCGCCTCACTCCGGGTGACCACGAGAAGCGCACCGTGCTGCTCAACTCCGGTGCCGAGGCCGTCGAGAACGCTGTGAAGATCGCTCGCGCCCACACCGGTCGCGACGCCGTCGTCGTCTTCGACCACGCCTACCACGGTCGGACCAACCTGACCATGGCGATGACTGCGAAGGCAGCGCCCTATAAGGCCGGCTTCGGTCCCTTCGCCGGTGAGGTCTACCGCGCACCCATGTCCTACCCGTACCGCGACAACGATGCGGCCGGCACGAAGATCAGCGGTGAGGACGCAGCCAAGCGCGTCATCACGATGATCGAGAAGCAGATCGGCTCCGAATACGTCGCCGCGATCGTCATCGAACCCATCCAGGGTGAGGGCGGCTTCATCGTCCCGGCCGAGGGCTTCCTGCCCACGCTCGTCGACTACGCCCGCGAGAAGGGCATCGTCTTCGTCGCCGACGAGGTGCAGGCCGGATTCGCCCGCACCGGCAAGATGTTCGCCTCCGAGTGGGAGGGCATCGTGCCCGACCTCATCACCACGGCCAAGGGCATCGCGGGCGGTCTGCCGCTGTCGGCCGTGACCGGTCGCGCGGACATCATGGACTCGGTCGGACCGGGCCGCCTCGGCGGAACCTACGGCGGCAACCCCGCCGCTTGTGCCGCAGCGCTCGGCGCCATCGCCTCATACGAAGAGGACGGACTGCCGGAGCGTGCCCTGGCTATCGGTGAGATCATCGTCGACCGCCTGACGAAGCTGCAGTCGAAGTACCCCGAGGTCGGCGACATCCGCGGCCGCGGTGCTATGATCGCCGCCGAGTTCGTCGAGCACGATTCGATCGAGCCGAACGCGGATCTCGTGAAGAAGATCGCGGACTACTGCGCGAAGAACGGCGTCCTCGTGCTCACCACGGGAACCTTCAGCAACATCCTGCGCTTCCTGCCGCCGCTGACGATCTCCGACGAGCTTCTGGGCGATGCCTTCGACGTCATCGAGGCAGCCCTCGCCGAACTCCTCGGCTGACCCTCCTCCCAATTGCTACCTGACGGCGGCCCAGCAACCTCGCGCGAGGTTGCTGGGCCGCCGTCAGGTAGTTCGGGGGAGGCAGTTGTAGCACAATAGAGCCCATGACTTCAGAGATCGACAGCGCGACCGGCACGTCAGCGAGCGTTCCGGCCCGAGTGTGGCACTTCCTTCGGGGGCCGCGCTTCATCGATCTGCCGATCCGTCTGCTGGCCTTCATCATGGGTCTGACGATCCTGGTGCCCGGGTCCTTCGAGATCACCGAACCCCGCTACGCAGGCCTGCTCATCCTCGCCTACGGACTCATCGTCTTAGCCGGCTTCCTGCCGCTGAGCATCGTCATCGCGTCGACCGGACTGGGCATCGCGTTCTCCACGCTCTATCCGGACCTGGAGAACATGTTCCCCGAGGCGCTCATCCTCGCCACCGCGGTCCTGATCAGCCGCCGCCGCTGGGTCGGCTTCGCGCTGGGCACCGTCGGACTGGCCGTCTACCTCGGCGCATCGACCCGACTCGGATCCTATGATGCCGGCTTCGAAGGTCTCACCGACCTCGGCTACGGCTGGCTGACATATTCGATCCTCGGCCTGTGCGCGTCGTTCGTCGAGGCCCGAATCCGCAGTGAGATCGACCGCCGCGAACGCGCCGCCGTCGACCACCAGAAATCACTCGACGCCATGCGCGCCCGGTTCACCAGCGACATGCACGACACCATCTCACATTCGCTGACCACCGAATCCGCGATCATCCGCACCCTGGCGAAGGAAACCGATTCCGAGAGCGCGGACCGCCTCCTCGCCGAGTTGGCCCTGGTCAACGCCGAAGCCACGAAACGGCTCCGACAGCTGGTGACGAGCCTGAGCAGGTGGGAGACCGAGGCCTGCTCCGGGGACTCCGCCACCTCCCGGGTCCGGTTCCGCGCCGAGGCGGAGCAGCTGACGACCGCGATCGAGGACGGGTGCGCGGCCGGTTCCGTTCCGCTGACCACCGAGCTCTCCCCGTTGCCGACCCACGCGACCGGCACCTTGTCACACCATTTCAGGGCCGTGATGCTCGAGCTCGCCACGAACGTCATCCGCCACTCCGTTCCGGGCACCCCCGCCACCCTCGCCGTCGAAATGCGAGGTGAGCGCGGTGACCGGGCCGAACTGCTCTGCCGCAGCACGAACGAATCCCCGACCACCCTGACCAAGGCGCCGAGGTCGCTGTCCCGCCGGGCCACGGCCGTGGGCGGCGTCTGTCGGGTGGACGAGGATGAACGGAGGAGAACCGTCGTCGAGGTGGCCCTGCCGGTCCGTTTCGTCTCCCCGTCCGCGCAGGCCACCTCTGCCGCCGATATGATCGACGTCGTCGATGACGACTTCGAGACCAGTGCAGTGGCGTCACGTACCGAAGCACCAAATGCCGCGGCTGCTGGTGCTGAGTCGCCACTTGCAGAGGCACGGTCTGCCGGTGCACCCGCCACCGATCGCAGCGGTGACTCCGTGCCGGATACAAGCGGGGCGACGGGCCTCGGCAGCCGAGGTCGCCGCAAGAAGGGCGACCGCAAAAAGGTCGACGCCTGATGACTGCGCACCACCAGCCGGCCCCATCCACGGGTGCGGAGTCGACCCCGACAACCAGCCCATCGCTCGATCGGGACGACACTTCGGACCCCGCCGAGCGCACCTCCGCGCGCACCTCCGTGCTCGTCGTCGATGACGATTCGTGGACGACGCGAGCAGTGGCTCAGGCGCTCGATGATGCGGGTTCCTTTCTTGTGCTCGACCCCGTCCACTCCGGGGAGGAAGCCATCGCCGCCTTCGACGCCGAGCGTCCCGACCTCGTCCTCATGGACGTCAACATGCCGCCGGGAATGAGCGGCGTCGATGCGACGGCGGCGATCATGGACCTCGACCCCGACGCTCGCGTCGTGCTGCTGACGACCGTGTCTCCCGGGCCGGGAATCGCCCGCGGACTCGAGGCCGGCGCACTCGCGGTGGTCAACAAAACGGCCGGGGAGCGGGAGCTTGTCTCGATCGTGCGGGCTGCCTCGGCGGGGGAGTGCCCCGAACTGCTCAGAGGGCTGGCCGAGGACATCGTCATCAGCGGAGATCCCCTGCCCGACGCCCCCGACGCGGCACCGCAGCTGACCGCCCGCGAGATGGAGCTGCTCACCCTGCTCTGCCAGGGCCACAGCTACGAGGAGATCGCCGCCGACCAATCGGTGGCCATGTCCACCATGAAGTCGCACGCCCGCAACCTGCGCCTCAAACTGGGGGCGCGCAATCTCGCCCAGCTCGTCGTCCGCGCCCTCCAGTTCAAATTCTTCTCTCCGGAATGATCTGCCCCCGCCGAGGCGGCTGGCTGATTCGACTCAACCCCACCCCGCCGAGGCGGCTGACCCGTCCGGTTCATCCCACCCGCCGAGGCGATCGGTTCCGTTGACGCAGATCCTCCCGACCACGGTCGGTCGTTGACTACAGTGGGAGCATGACCGACACCTCGAGTCCGCGACTGTCCCGCTTGATCCGGGATACGGAGGGGTTCCTCCTGCCGCTGACGGAGGTGGCCGACGACGTCGCGGTCGCGCGAGTCGAATTCGGCTTCGACCTGCCAGCCGCTTCCACCGAGGCGGCCGGCCACGGCTCCTTGAACGGCACAGTCGTCCTCGTCACCGAGCCGGTGCGCAGCCCTGCCGGGCTCGATTCCGTGCTGACCGACTATGCGGGAGCCGCCGCTCTTGTAGTCCCGCCCGGAACGCACAGCCACCTCGGTGACGGGGCCGACCTGCGGGGGAGTGCGGGCCGGGCTCCGGTCCTCCTCGAACGATCGCCGCATGTGACGTGGTCGGAGATCCTCGTCCATCTGCGACAGCTCATCGAAGGGGCGACGAGCGCCCTGGCCTGGCCTGATGTCGACGACCTCAGCGCCCTGGCCGCCGTCATCGCCGAAACCACGGGCGCGTCGATCACGATCGAGGACCCGGCCTCGCGAGTGCTCGCGCATGCGAACCTCGGCGACGAACTCGATGAGATCCGTCGCGAGACGATCCTGTCCGGGGCCATTCCCGACTGGCGGATCGCCGAACTCGAGGAATCCGGGTTCCTCGACACGATCCGTCGTTCCACCGATGTCGTCGAACGTCCCGCCGAAGGCACATCACCGGCTCGATCGGTCATCGCCCTGCGCAGCGAGGGCGAACTCATCGGGACGATCTGGGCGGCCTACCCGGCCGAGGTCGACCCCGAACCGCTGCGCGAGGTGCTGCGCGACGCCGCCCGCGCGGCCCTGCCCGTGATGCTGCGGACCCTGCGCCGGTCACCGTTCGAGAAGCGCATCCGCCGGGAGGCTCTCGGCGGGATCCTCGCCGGTTCGGCCGATCTCGGGCCGTCGGCGACCCTGCTGTCGCTGCCGTTCTCGGGCAGCTTCTGCGTCCTTGCCTTCACCGAGGTGGCCCCCGACCGAGAGCCCGTCCTGCGGTTCCATCTGCGGGCTGCCTTTGCCGATGCCGTGCTCGCGCAGGTGAGCTCTGCCGGTGCCGCACACGCCGGACATGGTTCTGTCCCTGTCGGCCCGGCAGATGTCAGCATGGGTCGATCCGGAACCGGGGAGCGGGTCCACCTCGCGGCATTGGTGCAGATGAGCGAGCCGATGAACGCCGAACAGGTGCGCGATCACGTCATCGCCGCTCTGCGCAGGTCCCTGCCGAAGTCGGAGACCCTGTGCTTCGGAGCCGGCACCCCGGTCGATCGCCTCGATGCCGTGCACCGGTCGTGGACCGAAGCCGCATACGTCGTCGACGCTGTGCAGGCTGTCACCGAGGCGGGGCCTGGCGCGGACGACGAGGACGTGGACCCGCCCCCACAGAAGAGTTCGGTTACGCATCGACGTTCGAGTACTCACGGCCGAATCGTCGGGGCGACCATCCGCGACGTGGCAGCGAGGGTCGTGGGTCTGCAGGTCGCCGATACGCTGCTGGCCGCAGATGAGCGCGTGATCGGCGGAGGGCCCGGACCGGCCGACGGACGAGCACCCACCGGCCAGCGGGCTCAGTCGGGCGCAGGAGTACTCGGTCCGGCGCAGGCACTGGCAGCTCACGACTCTCAGCACAACGGCAGCCTGCTCGAGACCCTGCGCGTCTACTTCGCCACAGTCGGAAACTCGGCCGAGGCATCTCGCCGACTTCATGTGCACACGAATTCGCTGCGACACCGTCTCGGCCGCATCGAGGAGATCACCGGACTCTCAACGGCGGAACCGGCCGAGCGGCTCTGGCTCGAACTCTCCGTGCTCGCTCACGACCGGTCGTGAGAAACCTACAATCAGCTTCTGCGAACATTGGCGAATTATCGTGCGTTCTTCGAGGTCAGCCGTCCTAAAGTGACAACAGATCTCGAACGAAGGACGTTATGCCCAGTCATCACCATGCGATTCCGAACCGTCGCGCCCGAGCAATCCGAACGATCGCGGAGAACAGCGTGTCGCCTCACAGCGCAGCCGCTCAGGCACAGTCGGCACATGCCTCCGCGCAGTCGGATTCGGCTCCTGCACAATCGGATTCGGTGCCCCCACTGCCGGCAAACGCTTCCGCGCAATCGGACTCCGTCCCGGCGCTGACCGATGAGGCGGCTGTGCTCGGACTCATGGATCTTGATTGGGTCGACACCGCCTTCGACCGGCTGACCTCGGCATTCGCATCAGATCGCGAGGTGCTCCACGCAGTGGCGTGCAAGGCGGTGCCGCTGCCGTCGTTGCTGCGCCGGTTCGCCGAAGCGGGAGCCGGCTGCGAGGTCGCCAGCCCCGGCGAACTCGAACTCGCCCTCTCGGCCGGGTTCGCACCCGACCGCATCGTCTTCGACTCCCCGGCCAAGACCTGGGCCGAACTGTGCCGGGCCGTCGACCTCGGCGTCTCGATCAATGTCGACAACTTCGACGAACTCTCCCGCCTCGACACGATCCTGGCGGATCGGAACAGCACGGCCGTCACGGACGCCGCGCCCGCCTCGGCCCAAATCGGAATCCGCATCAATCCGCAGTCGGGCACGGGTGCGATCGGCGCCCTGAGCACCGCCACCGAAACCTCGAAGTTCGGTATCGGACTCGCCGACCCGGGCGCCGCGAGGCCCTTATCGAGGCTTACCTCGCTCGCCCCTGGCTGAGCCAGATCCACGTCCACTCCGGTTCGCAGGGCATCAGCCTCGACAAGGCCGCCGTCGGAATCCGCGCCGCCGTCGACCTCGCCGAGGAGATCAACTCCCGTGCCTCGACCAGGCAGATCACGCGCATCGACATCGGCGGGGGACTGTCGGTGAACTTCGACGGTGAGGACATCAACCCGACCTTCGCCGACTATCGCTCGGTGCTCGAGGAGGAGGTGCCGGGCCTGTTCGGCTTCGACATCGTCACCGAATTCGGCCGCGCCCTCCTCGCCAAGGCCGGCACCATCCTCACCCGCGTCGAATACGCGAAGACCACCGGCGGGCGCCGCATCGTCATGACCCAGGCCGGCGTCCAGGTCGCCACCCGCACCGCCTATGCCCCGAACGACTGGCCCCTGCGGATCCTGCCGTTCACCTCGGACGGGAACCCCAAGACCGCCGAAGAGGCCGACACCGAGGTCGTCCCGACCGACGTCGCCGGACCCGCCTGCTTCTCCGGCGACCTCCTGGCCCGGGATCGGATGCTGCCGCGTCTCGACGCGGGTGACCTCGTCGCCGTGCCCGAGACGGGTGCCTATTACTTCTCGAATCCGTTCTCCTACAATCTGCTCCCGCGGGTGCCGATCTTCGGCTACCGCACTGCTCCCGACGGCGGCATCGCGTTCAGCATCATCCGCCGCGGGCAGACGATCGCTGAAATCCTCGCCGAGGCGGGCGAGGCCGAGCTGCGCTCGCTGAGTCCGGACAACCCTGCGCTCAGTCCGGACGGCCGCGGGCTGAGCCAGGCGAACCGCGGGCTGAGCCCGGACGGCCGCCCGCTGAGTTCGGATAACCGCGAAACCGTTGCCGACCCCCTCGCCCACGGCAGCTGATTTCGAGTCGCCTGTGGCATCTGCACAGTGACCGGCTGGCATATTTGTGTGTTGTTGTGCCGTTTTCACGTCACTTCGAACGTAGAGTGATGGAGGACACATCTGCTCTGACCCGGGAGAACACCCCGATTCACCCGGGTCAGGGGAGGACAAGTGAATCACCGCACGAGAAGAAAGACGAAGATGTTCACTTCACACTCACTGCGCAGAGGCTGGCAACGGTGCCTGGCCGGCGTCGCAGCACTCGCCCTTGCCGGATCGATGGCCACCTCCCCGGCGCAGGCCGCCACCTCGGAGGCTCCGGCCTCCGAGAACGTGCTGCGGATCGCCACCGACGGTTTCATCGACTCCTTCAACCCGTTCACGTCCTTCTACCTCGTGCCGACGAACACCTTCCGGTACATGTACGAGAACCTCGTGGCCAACGACGCCAAGGACGGTTCGATCACCGAGGGACTCGCCACCGAATGGAACACGGACTCCGAGGGCAAGGTCTGGACCTACACGATCCGTCCGGACATGAAATGGTCCGACGGTGAACCGCTGACCTCGAAAGACGTCGCCTGGACCTACAACCAGATGATGGAGAAGGAAGAGATGGCGGTGGCGAACGGCAGCCTCGTCGAGAACTTCGACAAGGTCGAGGCCCCCGACGACGGCACCGTCAAGATCACCCTGAAGAAGCCGCAGGCGAACAACCCCGGCCAAGAGATCCCCGTCGTGCCCGAGCATGTCTGGTCGAAGATCGACAAGCCCGGCGAATTCAAGAACGATGAGAAGTCCGTCGGCTCGGGACCCTTCCAGCTCGAGAGCTACGAGGCGAACAAGTCGATCACGCTCAAAGCGAATCCGAACTTCTGGCGCGGCAAGCCGAAGCTCGACGAGATCCAGTACCGCTACTACACGAATTCCGATGCGCAGGTGCAGGCGATCCGCTCCGGCGAAGTCGACTTCATCACTGGGCTCAGCCCCGACCAGTTCACGGCGCTGGAGAACGCGGACAACGTCGAACTCAACGAGGGCAACGGCCGCCGCTTCAACGGAATCTCCATCAACCCGGGAGTCGCCGACGCCAAGGGCAAGGAATTCGGCACCGGCAATGAGGCGCTGGGGGACAAGAAGGTCCGGCAGGCCATCCGTGCCGGCATCGACACCGAGACCCTGCGCAAACAGGTCATGCAGGACTATGCGCAGCCGGCCACGAGCTTCATTCCCGCCGTCTACCCGGACTGGGCACTCAAATCCGACAACTCCGTCATCAGCGGATTCGACGTGGCCGAGGCGAAGAAGCTCCTCGACGACGCCGGCTGGAAGGAAGGATCCGGCGGCATCCGCGAGAAAGACGGTGAGAAGCTGCAGCTGCGCTTCCTCACCGACGCCGACGCGCCGATCGAGCAGAGCACAGCGAAGTTCCTCAAACCGTGGATGAAGGACATCGGCATCGACCTGAAGAACGAGTCCTCTGACGTCGACACGGTGTCCGAACGCACCACCAAGGGCGACTACGATATGTACTTCTCCGGCTGGTCGATCAATCCCGATCCCGACTACCAGCTGAGCATCAACACCTGCGGTCAGCGCCCCGACGCCGACGGCAACGGCGGCACCAGCCAGGACGGCTGGTGCAACAAGGAATTCGACAAGCTCTATCAGGCTCAGCACGTCGAGCTCGACCAGGCCAAGCGTCAGGACCTCGTGCAGAAGGCCCAGGCCATCCACTACGAGGAAGCCCCCTCGGTGACGCTGTGGTACCCGAACCAGCTCGAGGCCTACCGCTCCGACCGGTTCGACAACTTCACCAAACAGCCCAGCGACGGCGGTGCTATCGCCAACCAGGTCGGCTACTGGGGATATTCCTCGGTCGAACCCGTCAGCGAAGAGGAAGCCACCGGCGGCGGAATGGGCGCCGGCGGCTGGATCGGCATCGCGGCCGCGGTCATCGTCGTCCTCGGCGGAGGCGGCTGGCTGCTCAGCCGTCGCAAGAAGTCCGACGACCGCGAATAGTCCCCACACCCACAGTCCGGGTGCCGCACCACCCGCACCACCTGCGGCACCCGGGCCCACGGTCCCGTCCCCACCACCTGGAGCACCACAGTGAGCACACCCACCCACGATCCCCATTCCGGGGATCGCCCTGACCGCGGGACGGGCACGGCGAACCCGGGCACCGGCCCCACGAACCCCAGTCCCGCCTCGGCGAGGGGATCCGCGGCAACTGCCGACGAGAACCCCGCCGACCCGGCGAACCCCGCCGCCGTCGATATGGACGAACCACCGGCCGGCGGATCGTTCACCCGCTACTTCCTGCGCAAGCTCGGCGGGGCCGCGACCTCGATGGTCCTCGTCATCGTGCTCGGCTTCTTCGCGTTCCGGATGCTGCCCGGCGATCCCGTGCTCAAGATCGCGAAGGAACGGCCGATGTCCCCGGCGCAGATCGCCGAGCTGCGCAGCCAGTACGGACTCGACAAACCCGTCATTGTCCAGTTCTGGGACTACCTCGTCGGCATCGTCACCGGCGACCTCGGCGAATCCTATGTGTACCGGAAATCCGTGTCGGCGCTCATCGGCGAATACCTCGGCCCGACCCTGCTGCTCACCGCCACCGCGGCCGTCATCGCCATCGTCCTGGGCCTGTGGCTCGGACAGATCTCGGCCTGGCGCCGCAATTCCCTGTTCGACAAGCTCGCGTCCTCGACCTCGCTGATCTTCTGGTCCGTGCCGACGTTCTGGCTCGGCCTCATCCTGCTCATGATCTTCGGCGGCACCCTCCAATGGCTGCCCACCGGCGGCATGATCACCCCCGGCCTCGACCCGTGGTCACCGGCCGGAATCATCGACGTCATCAAACACCTCATCCTCCCCGTCGTCTCGCTCGTCGCAGTCGTCTATGCACAGTTCCTCATGATCATGCGCGCCTCCCTGCTCGAGGAGATGAACGAGGACTACCTCACGACCGCCCGCGCGAAAGGACTCACCGAGGATGAGGTCCGCCGCCGTCACGCCGTGCCCAATGCGCTGCTGCCGACCGTCACCGTCGTCTTCCTCCACATCGGCGGACTCATCGCCGGCGCCGTCACCGTCGAAGCAGTGTTCTCGTGGCCGGGACTGGGCAAACTCACCTTCGAAGCCATCCGCGGCCCCGACCTGCCGCTGCTGCAGGGCACCTTCGTCGTGTTCTCGGCGATCATCATCGTGATGAACCTCGCTGCCGACATCGTCTACCGATTCCTCGATCCCCGCGTCAGGAGGGCCTGATGAGCGCGAACACCCCCGCCGAGGCGGCCCCCGGCCCCTCATCGAACGAACCGAATCCGCGTGGTTCGGTGACACGGGGATCGACCCCCGCCGTCGACGGCGCGAAGCTCGTGCGCGAACGTCGACTGAACAACGCGAAGAAGAACTGGGCACTCTTCCGCTCCGACGTCCCGGCTCTCATCGGCGCCGTCGTGCTCCTCTTCTTCATCGTCATCGCGATCGCCGCCCCGCTCATCGCCCCGGCCTCGATGCTCGATGTCACGAAGCAGCTCGACGTGCCCCGCTACGCCCCGCCCAGCCTCGACCACCCCCTGGGCACCGACGACCTGGGACGGGAGCTGTGGGTGCGCATCCTCTGGGGAGCGCGAGTGTCGATCCTCGTCGGCGTCGCAGCGACCGTGATGTCGATGGTCATCGGCACCATCATGGGCCTGGCCGCCGGTCACTTCACGGGACTGTTCGGCGGAATCATCATGCGCATCGTCGACTTCTTCATCGTCCTGCCGTCCCTGCTGCTCGCGATCGTGCTCTCCTCCGTCCTCGAACGCGGAGTCTTCACGATCGTCGTCGCCATCGGACTGACCTCATGGGCGTCGACCGCACGGATCGTGCGGTCGCAGACGTTGAGCGTCGAATCTCGGCTCTACATCGAACGGGCGCGCATCCTCGGTGCCGGTCATTCCCACATCCTGTTCCGGCACCTGCTGCCGGCGGTGATGCCGCTCGTGCTCGCGAACACGACGCTGACCGTCGGTGGGGCGATCATCGCCGAATCCACACTGTCGTTCCTCGGCCTCGGGGACACGTCGAAGGAATCGTGGGGCACGATCCTGAAGAACTCGATGGACGTGTCCGCGGCGACCTCCGGCTACTGGTGGTACGTGCTCACCCCAGGAATCGCGATCCTGCTCGTCGTGCTCGCGTTCACGATGGTCGGGCGCGCTTTCGAGGCCATCATCAACCCCGCCCTGAGGAGCCGCTGATGACCGATCTGCATTTCGAAAACGTCTCGATCACCTACCGCTCCTCATCCGACCGCGGCGATGTCGTCGCCGTGGAAGACGTCAGCCTCGACCTGCCCGCCGGTGCCACTCTGGGCATTGCGGGCGAGTCCGGGTCGGGGAAATCGACCCTGATCATGTCGGCCCTGCGCCTGCTGCCGAAGTCGGCTCGCCTCGAGGGGCGGGTCCTCCTCGGCGGGCAGGACATCCGGGAGCTGAGCTTCGGCCAGATCCGCGCTGTCAGGTGGGCTCAGGCCTCGATCGTCTTCCAGGGCGCTCTGCACTCTCTCAATCCCGTCCGCGAGGTGGGAAGCCAGATCATCGAAGCCCTCGAACATCACTCGAAGGGCACGTGGACGACTCCGCAGAAGCGCCGGGACCGGATGTTCGAACTCCTCGCCGAGGTCAACCTCGAGGCATCGAAGTCGAGCGCGTATCCGCACGAGCTCTCCGGCGGGCAGAAGCAGCGGATCATGATCGCGATGGCGCTCGCCTGCGAACCCGATATCATCATCGCCGACGAGCCGACGACGGCTCTCGACGTCATCGTGCAGAAGCAGATCCTGTCCGGTCTGGCCCGCCTCGTCGCCGAACGTGGGATCTCGCTGCTGATGATCAGCCACGACCTCGCCGTACTCTCCGCCGTGTGCGCGAATCTTGCGATCATGCGCCACGGCCGCCTCGTCGAATACGGTCCCAGCGACGAAGTGTGCCTGTCTCCGCAGGAGGATTACACGAAGCAGCTCGCCGGTGCGTTTCCGCAGATCGGGGACCTCGAATCCCGGCTGAACCCCCGAACACTCAAACCCGCCGAGGTGGCCCTGTCCGAACCGTTCACCATGACGGATGAGGTGGTGCTCGAGGCGAAGAACCTCAGCGTCTCCTTCGACACCCGCCGGGGCCGAGAACGTGCGGTGCGCGGTGTGGATCTGCAGCTGCGGAAGGCGGAGATCCTCGCCGTCGTCGGCCAGTCCGGTTCGGGGAAGACGACTCTGGCACGGTCGCTGCTCGGTCTGCAGGAGGTGGAAGCGGGTTCGCAGCTGTCGTTCGCGGGCAAGGCTCTGCCGAAGAAGGCGAACAAGCGGCGGACGTTTCGGCGGCAGGTGCAGATGATTCTGCAGGACCCGGCCGGATCGCTCAATCCCAAGCGCAGCGTGTACGAAGCCGTGGTTGAGGGCTTGAAAGTACAGGGAATCAAGGATCGGGAGTACGAGCGGGTCGTCGGCGCGCTCGAAGCCGCCGAACTCACCCCGGCCGAGGACTACCTCGAATCGATTCCGCAGGAGCTCTCCGGTGGACAGCGGCAGCGCGTCGTCATCGCCGGCGCACTGGCGCTCGACCCGCAGGTGCTCATCGCCGATGAGCCGGTGGCGTCGCTGGACGCCTCCGTGCGCGGGGAGATCCTCTCGCTGTTCCTCGCACTGAAGAAGAACCTAGGAATGAGTGCGCTCATCATCACCCATGACCTCGGCCTGGCCTGGAACATCGCAGATACGGTGGCCGTGATGAGAAGAGGGGAGATCGTCGAATACGGTGAGGTCGATGAGGTGCTGTCCGATCCGCAGCACGAATACACGCAGGAGCTGCTCGCCGCGGTTCCCCGACTGGGAAGTCAGAGTCTGGTGAGGAATGATTAAGCCGAGCCCCTACCTCGAAACGGCACCCTTGGCCGCCGGCGACAACGTTCGCCTCATCGCGCCGTCGGGACCCACCGACGAGGAATCGCTGCAACGAGCCATCGCTCAGCTCGAATCCTGGGGGCTGCGCGTTGTGCCCGGTGAGCACATCCGCGCCCGCCATCCGCGGGTGAAGTATCTGGCCGGCACGGACGCCGAGCGCCGGGCCGACCTCGACGACGCCTGGTGCGATCCGGACACGGATGCGGTCATCGCGCTCCGCGGAGGGTTCGGAGCCATGCGCCTGCTCGACGGCATCGACTTCGACCTCATGCGCCGGCACATGCTGCGCCGCGACGGCCGTCCCAAGCTGCTCACCGGCTCCTCGGACATCACCGCACTCCACCAGGCCTGGGACCATCACCTCGGTGTCGCGACCCTGTTCTGCCCGATGGTCGGCAACGACCCGTTCAAGAATTCGACGGTCGTCCCCGACGAGGTGGCCTCCTGGCTGTTCCGTCCCTGGGGCGGCCGCGAACTCGGCTTCCCCGCAGTAGACGCAGCCCGCCCGCTCAGCCGGGCCCAGACGTTGGTTCCGGGGTCGGCGAAGGGCCGCCTCGGCGGGGGAAATCTCAGTCTCATCGCCGCTGGGATGGGCAGTCCCGAGCTCATCGACGTGCGGGAACGACGCGACCGTCGGGGTCCGAACATCCTCATGCTCGAAGACGTCGACGAAGAGCTGTACCGGCTCGACAATCTCATGGTGCAGCTGGTCCGCGGCGGGTGGTTCACCTCGGCGGATGCGGTGGTGCTCGGCTCATGGGAGGACTGCGCGCCCGTCCACGAGGTGGAGGCGCTGATGATCGACTACCTCGGCAGTCTGGGAATACCGATCGTGTCGGAGATGGGCTTCGGCCACGATCCCGATGCGCCGAGTGCCCCACTCGGCGTCGACGTCTCGCTCGAGGCGGAGCCCGGGGAACGGCCGCGGCTGTGGGTGGATCGCGCGAGTGGGCAGGCATGAACGAAACGAGACTGACAGGAGCATGATGATGAGCGATTTGAAATTCGATGGACTGCCCGGGGTGCGCTTCAGCGCTCTGGCCTTCGACGTCGACAGTGGGGAACGGGTGTTCGCCCACAATGAGAACGACGAACTCGACACGGCCAGCATGGGCAAGGTATTCCTCCTCCACACTGCCTTGCAGATGTCTAAGGACGGCACGCTTGACCTGGAAGAACGTCTGCACCGACGGCCTTCGGAGAGGGTCGACGAGTCGGGGATCTGGTACCTCATGGAGCAGGATGACCTGAGCATCTTCGACGTCGCTCTGCTCATCGGGGCGTTCAGCGACAACTTCGCCACGAACGTGCTCATCCGCAGGGTCGGGCTGGAGAATGTTGCGGATCAGGTGGAGAAGCTCGGGTACCGGAACTCGGGTCTGCACGACTTTCTGCGCTGGCCGCGCCCGGCCAAGGCACCGCGGACACTGTCGACGGGCACGGCCGCGGAGCTCAGTGATTTCATGGCCAGGCACGCCAAGGACGAGTTCTGGGACGAGTCGACGAACGAGGTCTTCCGGCGCTGGTTGGGAGCCGGCGCGGACACCTCGATGGTCGCCTCGGCGTTCGATCTGGACCCGCTCGCCCACTACAACTACCAGCGGGACGTGTGGGTGTGGAACAAGACCGGCACGAACGGGACGATCCGGGCCGATGCCGGGATCGTGATGACGCCTACGCGTCGCGTCGCCTATGCGGTGTTCGCGAACTGGGAACCGGGCACCGACCGCGTCGTCGACGTCATGCCGGTGATGCGCGAAGCCGGCAACGCGATCCACCGGTTCCTCTGACGTTGCTTGATTCCCAAGACCCCTCGGCGCGGAGAGTCGTGGGGTAGTCTGGTGGGCGATGTCCGATACGATCTACCTCACAGGCGAAGCGAAGGCTCCGTCGAACAACCCGATCACCAACCAGTTCGGTCTGTTCTACGTGGCGTTCGAGATCCAGCCGGACACCCACCGAATCCTCGATGTGGACTGCACGGCGACGTTGGCTCTGACCCGGAACTTCATTCGGAGCCTGTTCGTCGATGCCGACATCACGGACCCCGGTCGACTGATAGAGCGCATCCAGCGCCGCTACCACGGATCCTCGCAGAAGGCGCTGATCACAGCAGTGAACAACGCCGCGAAGAAGTACCGCGAGGTCACCGCTTAGGCAGCGCCTTCGACCACCCCGATTGCCCGGGCCCTCACCGGACCGGATCCGATCGACAACTGCACATTGCTCCACCCCGGAGGCATCCTCGGTGCCGCCCGTGGCTCTGCCACTGGCCCAACCGGTGCTGCTGCCATCCGCGCCGTGCGGCGCAGCCAGCTGCGGCACCGTCGGCTCTGCCTCTGCCGGGATGGACGTATTCAATGAGGAAGTGTCGTCAGTGATCACGGACGGTTTTCTATTCATCAGCCTGCTTCTGGCTATCTCCGCTGTACTCGTCGTCGCGGACCGGAGCGGGCGCTTCAAGCTCTTCAAATATGTGCCCGGCTTCGTCATCCTCTACATCGTGGCGGCGCTGCTCAACACCTTCGGCGTCTTCGACCACGACGGTGGAGACATCACCGCGGTCGGCGATACCCTGCGCGAGGTGATGCTGCCGGCGATGATCCTGCTCATGCTGTTCAAGTGCGATATCCGGCAGATCATCAAGCTCGGCCCGAAGCTGCTGCTCACCTTTGCGGTGACCGCGGCGAGCATCATTGTCGGCTTCATCATCAGCTACCTCATCCTGCACTCCAGCCTCGACCCGGAAGCGTGGAAGGCCCTCGGCGCTCTCAACGCCTCGTGGACGGGTGGTTCGGCGAACATGGTCGCGGTGCAGGAGGTCCTCCAGGCACCCGAAAACGTGTTCGGCTACGTCCTCATCGTCGACACAGTGCTCTACTCCTTCTGGCTGCTGCTCGTCTTCTCCTCCGTCACTGTCTCCGACAAGTTCGACAAGTGGACGAGGGCCGATATGTCGAAGCTCGACTTCACCGACAGAGTCTCGGCCGAGGAGGAGAAGCCGATGACGCTGTCGTCGATCTTCGGACTCATCGGATTCGCACTTTTGGCCTCGGCCCTGGCGATCCGCCTCGGCGAACTGCTGCCCGAGGTCGGAGCGGTCATCGACGGCACCGCGTGGACGATCCTCATCGTCAGCGTCCTCGGCCTGGCTATCGGATCGACTCGGTTCGGCAAGACCGCCGGATCCAATGAGCTCGCGACGATCCTGCTCTACCTCATCATCGGCATCATCGCCTCGGGCTCGGACTTCACCTCCCTGGCCGAAGCGCCGCTCTACCTGGTGGCCGGCATCATCGTCCTTCTCGTCCACATCGCCATCATGTTCATCTACGCGAAGCTCACCCGCACCGAGCTCTTCAGCATCGCCGTGGCCAGCACCGCGAACATCGGCGGAATCGCCTCGGCGCCGGTCGTCGCGGGAGCCTTCAACCGGCAGCTCGTCCCCGTCGGTGTGCTGTTCGCGCTGATGGGAACGTTCCTCGGCACGTTCCTCGGCCTGTGGTCGGCCCAGATCCTGTCCGGGCTGGCATGATGAACGAACCGACCCCACCTCGCCGAGGCGGCCGACCACCCCACCGCGGGAGTACCGTTCCGCATCCGTCCACCCCTGCACCGAACCAATCCGCCCGACCGGAAGGACCCGACCATGACCGCCCCCAACACCGAATCGACAGCAGCCACAGCAGCCACAGCAGCCACAGCATCCGCACCCGCGGTCGACGTCTTCGACGGACACAACGACCTTGCCTGGTACCTGCGCGAGGAACGCGACTACAGCGTGGAGGGGCTCAACGATCCGGCCGTGTCGCCGTTCACCACAATGGATCAGCTGGCGGCCGGCCATGTGGCCGCACAGTACTGGTCCGTCTACGTCCATTCCTCGATCACCGGCGCGGACGCGATCAAGGCCACGTGGGAGCAGATCGACGCGGTCCAGCGTTTCGTCACCGCCTACCCTGAACGACTCGCCTTCGCCCGCACCGCCGCCGATGTCCGTGCCGCCCGCACCGCCGGCAAGGTCGCCTCCCTCATGGGAGTCGAGGGCGGTCAGCAGATCGACGAGTCCCTGGCCGTGCTGCGGTCCTTCGCCCGCGCCGGGGCCCGCTATATGACTCTCACCTGGTCGACGACCCATTCGTGGGCAGACTCAGCCACCGACGAACCGGTCCACGGAGGCCTGAGCGACTTCGGCCGTGAGGTCGTGGCGGAGATGAACCGGATCGGCATGATCCTCGACCTCTCCCACGTCGCGCCCACCGTCATGCACCAGTCGCTGGACCAGAGCACCCTGCCGGTCCTCTTCACCCACTCCTGCGCGTACGGTCTCAACCCGCACCCGCGCAACATCCCGGACGACGTCTTGGACCGCGTGCCCGACAACGGGGGAGTGGCGATGATGACGTTCGTGCCCTCATTCGTCTCGAACGCCCGCCGCGAATGGGTCGACGCCGGAGAACAGGGAACCGCCCCCGAGGTGACAGTGGCCCAGGTCGCCGACCACTGCGATTACGTCCGCGAACGGATCGGCATCGATTACATCGGCCTCGGCGGCGACATCTGCGGAGTCGATGAGCTGCCGACCGGACTCGGCGACGCCGGCCAGTATCCGAACCTGTTCGCCGAGCTCGCCTCGCGCGGCTGGTCGCAGACCGACCTGCGCAAGATCGGCTTCGCCAATGCGATGCGCGTCCTCGACGGACACGAGGACGCGTACACGGCGTTCCTCGGCGCCGCAGATGCCGCACCGTCCGCGGCCACAGGAACGGCTGCCTCGGCGGGGGGCGGCGGCGCCGCAGGCAACGCCGGTTCCGCAGCCAACGGCATGGCCGCCTCGGCGGGGGCGGAATCATGACTCGGCTGCTCGTCATCGTCAACGACATCGAATCTCAGCCGGGGCTGCTGACACGGTGGATGATCAGCGAGAACGTCGAATTCGATCTGCGCATCGGCGGGGTTTCACCCCTGCCGGTGCCCTCGGAACTCGAGGCCTATGACGGGCTCATCTTGCTCGGCGGCGGATACATGCCCGACGAGACGGATCGTGCCCCGTGGTTGGCCGATGAGGCCGAACTCGTCCGCCATGCCATGGCCACGGATCTGCCGCAGTTCGGGATCTGCCTCGGCGGGCAACTCATCGCCCACGTCATCGGGGGCGATGTGAGGGCTCGGACCGGAGCACCGGAGAAGGGATACACGCGGATCGACACCACCGCCGAGGCGGCCGCGGACCCGGTGTTCTCAGCGATCCGGCCGCGGACCTCGTTCGTCGAAAGCCATGTCGACCGCATCGTCGCCCTCCCCGAGGAAGCGACGCTGCTGGCTACGAGCGAGGCCTGCGAATTCCAGGCGTTCCGAGTCGGCCGGGCATGGGGCACGCAGTTCCATCCGGAGTCGACGCGGGCGAACATCGAGCGCTGGGATGCGGAGAAACTGCAGACTTTGGGGTTCGATAAAGATACCCTGTTGGAAGAAGCGATGGAGCTCGGGCCCGAGAGCGAACGTGATTCGAAGGCCCTGTTCTCGGCGTTTCTCACTGTGGTTCGGAACTGAAGCTTGTGTGTCAGGCTCGTGACTGAGGCATACTAGGCGAGGCTCTGACCACAGTCAGGGTTGCCAGGTATGCGGCACAGCCGCCGCATTGGACACGGAGGAATCGTGAGCGACAAAGAACCCACGACGACATTCGACCCCGGTCACGGACACCAGCCCGAGACTCTGAGGCGGGTCATGGGGCCGAAGCTGCTGCTTCTGTTCATCGTCGGTGACATCCTCGGAACCGGCGTCTATGCTCTGACCGGCAAGGTGGCCGGGCAGGTCGGCGGTGCCGGTTGGGCGCCGGTGATCCTCGCTTTCCTCATCGCGCTGATCACCGCATTCTCCTATATGGAACTCGTGACGAAGTATCCGCAGGCCGCGGGTGCCGCGCTGTATACGCACAAGGCGTTCGGGATCCACTTCGTGACGTTCCTCGTCGCCTTCGCCGTCCTCAGCTCCGGAATCACCTCGGCATCGACGGCGTCGAATGTCTTCGCTGCCAACCTTGTGGCCGGCTTCGGTTGGGACGTCTCCGGCACAGGGGTGATGTGGATTGCGCTGGCGTTCCTCACTCTCATTGCGCTCATCAACCTCCGCGGAGTCGGCGAGAGCGTATGGTTCAACGTCGTCCTCACCCTCATCGAGCTGAGCGGTCTGCTGCTGGTCATCGTCGTCGGCTTCTTCGCACTCGGTTCGGGTGACGCCGACTTCTCGCGTGTGATGATCTTCGAGACCGAAGGCGATAAGAGCGTCTTCCTCGCTGTCACCGGTGCCACTGCGCTCGCCTTCTTCTCCATGGTCGGCTTCGAGGATTCGGTCAACATGGTCGAGGAGACGAAGGACCCGCGGGTCTTCCCGAAGATCATGCTCTCCGGCCTGACGATCACCGGCATCATCTATGTGCTGGTCTCCCTCGTCACCGTCGCGGCCGTGCCGATCGGCGTGCTCACCGAGAGCGAGACGCCGCTGCTCGAAGTCGTCCGCGAGGGTGCTCCGGGCCTTCCGATCGATACGATATTCCCGTTCATGACGATGTTCGCCGTGGCGAACTCGGCCTTGATCAACATGCTCATGGCCAGCCGTCTGCTCTACGGAATGGCCAAGCAGAACGTGCTCCCGCCCGTGTTCGCGAAGGTCTTGGCCGGCCGTCGCTCGCCGTGGGTGTCGATCATCTTCACGACGCTGATCGCCTTCGCGCTCATCTTCTTCGTCTCGACGGTTCTGCCCGAATCCGTCACGGCCTCCCTCGGCGGCACCACTTCGCTGCTGCTCCTGGCGGTGTTCGCCGTCGTCAACGTCGCCGTGCTCATCCTGCGCAAGGACAAGTCCGGCAACGCCGATCACTTCAAGGCACCGACGATTCTGCCGTGGATCGGCGTCATCACCTGCGTGTTCCTCGTCGGTCCGTGGGCCCGCCTCGATGAGCTCATCCAGTATCAGATCGCAGCGGCGCTCGTCGGCATCGGTGTCGTCCTGTGGGCCGTGACCTGGTTCTGGAACCGTTCGACGAAGGGCACGAGCACCCGATTCCGCAATCCCGAAGAGCTGTCGTGAGCTCATCCCCTCGCCGAGGCGGTGCGGCCGGGGCCGCCCGCGGACTCATGTCTGCATCGCTCGATATGCTGGGACGGTGGGTTCCCGGCCTGCGCGCTCGGTTTTGTACAGCTCAATCCAACGAAGGTGAAAAATGACAGTACTCGTCGGTTACGTCAACAATCCCGCCGGACACGCTGCTCTCGATGCCGGCATCGCGCAGGCGAAGAAGGACGGCAAGGAGCTTGTCGTCGTCAATGCGTCACGGTCGGCGCAGCGCAGCGACTCCTACCGCCTCGGCGAGGGGGAGCTCAAATCCGTCAACAACTACCTGACCAGGGCGGACGTCGAGTTTCGCGTGCTGACCTTGGGCAGCGAATACGACCCTGCCGAACAGATCCTCGACACCGCCAACGAGGTGGGAGCCGAACTGATCGTACTCGGAACCCGGAAGCGCACCCCGGTCGGAAAATTCCTGCTCGGGTCGACGATTCAGAAGGTCATCCTCGACGCCGAAGCCCCGGTGCTGTGCGTCAAAGCCGCGCACTGAGGGCTTGACCGCGGCGACGTGACGGCCCGCGGCGGGGCAAGTTGTGCATGCGTGATATCTGCGTGGCCGGCGGAGGCAGGCCGCGCCGCAACAGCGCGACAACTGCGGCGGTGGCCCGCGTAAAGGGCCGCCCCGCAAATTCGTGACGCCTGCGCTTCCCTGGTCGCGGGTACGAGTGGACGCACCCGCACCCCCGGCTCGCTTCGCCGCGGGGCGCCCGCGATTGCATTGCTGCGGGCGCGTCCGCAGCGCGCACGCAACGAGGCTTGCTGGGCTGTCATGCACCCGCCTCACGCACGCCTCAGCCGAGCCGCTCCATGATGAGATCGGCGTTGACATGAGCGCCGGCCATCACCCCGCTGGCTGTGCTGGCCACGACCATCGCTGAGACGTCTGCGCTGTTGCCGACCGCCCAGACGCCGGGCACATCGGTCTGTCCGGCCATCTGCGTCGGAATATAGGTGCCCATCCCGCTCGGGTGAGCGACGACCTCGCCTCCGAGCTGGGCGAACAGGTCGGCATTCGCTCGACCATATGCACCGACGGTGAGCGCATCGAAGGTAAGAGATTCCGCTCCGTCCGCGGATTCGGCGGCCGCCAGTGAAACGACGGTGTCGGACTCGGTGCGGGCCACCTCGGTGACGGTGGAATCGATGAACCCGATGCCGAGCGTATCGAGCATTGCCGTCTGTTCGGGATCAGGGGCGGGAGCGTTGTGCCGGACGAAGGTGACGCGGTCGCTGAGCTGGGAGAACAGCATCGCCTGGTGGTATGACATGGCCGTTGTGCCGACGACTCCGATGCGCTGTCCGCGCACCTCGAAGCCGTGGCAGTAGGGGCAGTGCAGGACGGTGTCGCCCCAGCCTTCCGCGAGACCCGGGATGTCCGGAAGTTCGTCGCTCAAACCGGTGGCGATGATGATGCGTCGGACCCTGACAATGACCCCCGCCGAGGTGGTCAGTTCGAACCGATGCCGCGGAGCCGCCTCGGCGGGGTTGGGTTCCGAATCGATCGTGCGTGCTTTCTGCACGGTCGCGTCGATGAAGGTGACGCCGTACTCCTCGGCCTCGGCGCGGCCTTTCGCCACGAGATCCTGGGGCCGGATGCCTTCGTGGCCGAGGACGTTATGCGCGTGCGCGCTCGAGGCATTGCGCAGCTGGCCGGCGTCGATGACGACGACGGATCGGAGCGAACGGGCCAAGGCGATCGATGCGGCGAGGCCGCCTGCCCCACCGCCGATGACGGCGACATCGAAGGAGTCCTGCGCGGATTCGGCCGACGAATCGGGCGCAGTTGGCTGGGAGTTTACGGGTGAAGATTGGGTGGTCATGATTCTCCTGTGTGCTGATGGATGGTCGGCGTCTATTCGAGTGTGTTCCTAGCCCGTGTAAAAGTGCAAACGTGTTTGCAGAAATAGCAAATTGTGTCATGCTGAGGGCATGGAAGAGCCAAGAGAGTCAGGGGAGCGTGCCGCTCATGCGACGGGTCGGATGTCGGAGATCCTCTCCGATGGGTCCGCTCCGGTCGAGGCGCAGGAGGCCATCCGGCAGTCCTTGGCGGGTGTCGGCGCTCGCCTGCGAGGGCTGCGGCAGGAGCAGGGGCGCACACTCGACGAGGTGGCTGAGCTTGCCGGAATGTCGACGAGCACACTGTCGCGCTTGGAATCCGGGAAGCGCAAGCCGAGTTTGGAGCTGCTGTTGCCGCTGGCTGGGGTCTATGGGCTCCCGCTCGATGAGCTTGTGGGGACTCCGCCGATCGGGGATCCGCGCATTCATATCTCACCGCGGAAGTTCCATGATCAGACGATCCTGCCGCTCAGCCGCGGAGCGATCGGAGTGCAGGCCTTCAAGCACATCGTCGATGGTCGGCAGACACCGAAGCTCGGTGCGCTGAAGACTCACCCGGGATTCGAATGGGTCTATGTGATCCGTGGTCGACTCACCCTCATCCTCGGCGATCGGACGATGGTCCTCAGTGCTGGAGAGGCTGCGGAGTTCGATACGCGCACTCCGCACTGGTTCGGGGGAGCCGATGACGGCGGGGTCGAGTATCTCAGCCTGTTCGGGCCCGAAGGGCAGCGCGTTCATATGAAGAGTTGAGTGGAGCTGCGGGCCGGCGCGGGCGCTTGTGGCTGCGACGGGGCGTCGGTTGTGCGCGCTTGACTGTGGCGGGAAGTGAGTTCTGCAAGCGTGACTGTGGCGGGGTGCTGCCTGCGTGGCTGTGGCGGGGTCCTGGTCCTGCCTGGTCGCGTCAGTGGCGAGAAGTAGTCTTGGCCCACTTCGTCGACACCGTAGGTGAGAGCCCCTTCTTCTGGTCGCCGCCAGCGATCATTGTCAAACATCGCACTCCGAGTGAGATCTCCCATTGACCAGTGCAAATAGTACAAAATAGTAAGACAGGGAAATTATCTCAAAAAAATCGTACAGAACTATCGACTCTGTTCTATTCCTGGATTAGAATGGAGCCAAGCCGAAGACATCAACGATGATGAACGGATACGAAGAAGATGGCTCTCATCCCCGACCGAAGGTACGACGAGCACGATGATTGCGAAGCGGGAAACGCTTCGCCGGCACCACCCCTTCAAGGTTCACCGCCCAGTGACCTCTCTCCAGCTGCGGCCGGCTCTTCTGCCCGGTCTGTCGACAGTGACTCCTCCAGGTCGACTTACCGGGAGCTGCTCGCTGAGGCCGGATTCGATCTGACCGGTCATCCTCTCGCCGACAGATTCGACGGGATCGCCGACAATCTGGCCGACGGCGAGGCGGTCGCCGACCAAGCTGGTGACGGCCAGGATGACGCCGTCGAGGACGGCAGCGATGCAGTCGTCGACGGAGTCGTAGCTGCGGAAGGCAGCAGTCAAGCAGCTGCTGTCGAGGCTGACGCAGCGGCGCCTGCTCTTCCGGGTGGCGATATCCACGCCGGGCATGGGCCGTGGTCGAGCAGGACGACGATGCCGGAGACCGAGGCTGAGGTCCAGGCCTGCATCAAAGAGATCGAAGCACGCCAAAGTGCGTGGATGAAGGCAAAGCGCGAAGAACGTGAGGCACAGCGAGCTGCGGAGCGTGAGGAGTTCCTGAAGAAGAACCCGCAGGCCCGTGCAGAGGACGAAGCGCTCGCGCGTGAAAGAGCGGAGTGGAACGCCCACGTTGAGCGGTACGAGGCGAAGAAGCGCGCGCAAGAAGAAGCTGAACGTATCGCTGAGGCGGAACGCGCGGAGCGACACAAGGCACTCGCCGGACGCTATGACTCCGAAGCTGACGCGCATCCCCTGCTCGACGAGTTTCGCTGGTCAGACTTGAAGCACGCAGCCCCAGAAGTCACAGAAAGCATCTGCGCTCTGCAGGGCCTGCTCGACGGGCTCCACGACTTCACTCGCCCATGGGGCCCGATGACGCGGTGACTCTTCTCGATGGTCTTGAGACCTTGAACCGTCTGACAGAGTCCCTGTCGGTCGTGACCCTCTCCGTGTTCGAACGTGTCGGCACGCCCCGCGACTACGGGGCGAAGACGACGAAGGCGCTGGTCCAACATCGGCTCAACCTGTCTGCACAAGAGGCCTATCGCCGCACTCAGCTCGCTGAGTGCCTGGGAAAGCGGACCAGCATGAGCGGGGAATCGATCGAGGCGCAGTTTCCGATTCTCGCAGCTGCCCTTCGTGAAGGAGTGCTCTCGGCAAACCAGGCGTCGACGATCTCCAAATGCTTGAAGAGCCTGCCTGTGAACGTATCGGAGGACGACAAGATCAAGGCTGAAAGTCTGCTTGTCGAAAAGGCTCAGGCGGTTCGCGTCTGCGATATCCATGCACTCTTCGAAGAGATCCTGGGCTGGATCGATCCCGACGGCCAAGAACCGAAAGAAGCGGCAGACCGGGACAGCTTCGCTGTCAACCTGCGCCAGGCGAAGGACGGAACGTGGACTCTCAAAGGTCGCCTCGACGAGGAGACCGGTGAGATCCTCAACGGCCTGCTGACTTCGCGCATCAAAACCGATTCTCAGTCGGACGAGGACAACTGCGCGAACGCGGCAGGAATCGATGCCGCTCCCGCGGATGGCGAACGCCCGATCGACGGAGCGAGCGCCACCGACGATACCCGATCTGCCGACGACGCCCGCTCCGCAGCCGAAGGCGGCGGTGACAGTGTGAGCGACCTCGATCAGGAAGTCGTCGACGCCTATACGGAGGTTCTGCGCGGCGACCGCGCGGACTGTCTCGACCCCTCGCTCGACTTCACCCCGCCGCAGGTCGGCGCGAATGGTGAGATCCCGCAGGGAGCCGGGGTGAGGCAGGACGGCTCACTGGTGGCGATGGCCGCTGAGCAGCCGAGTGTCCGGCGTCGCATCTACGAGCGTTTCTCCAGCGTCATCGGCAGCATCGAAATGAACCGCATCAAGGCCGGAGCGGCCTACGCACTGGTCGTCACAGCCAAGGCAGAAGACCTGGCGAACCGGACCGGCAAGGCCGTCACGGAAGTCGAAACGCCGTTCCCGATCGATTCCGCTGCTCTGGAAGGACTGAACGGATCGGTCTTCTTCCACCTCATGGGCGAGAAAGCGAAATCGTTGGCACTCGCGACAGAACGACGGTTGGCCACAGAGAAGCAGCTGGCAATTCTCGCCAGCCGTGACCAGGGATGCACTTTCCCCGGATGCGACACTCCTCCCGGCTGGTGCGAAGCGCACCATATCGTCCCATGGGCGCAGAACGGCAAGACCGACGTCAACAATCTCACTTTGGCCTGTTCAGCGCATCACCACCTGCTTGATTACACCGATTGGGACTGCAGAATGCTCATCGACGGTCGGCCCGCGTGGGTGCCACCGGCGACCATCGACCCAGCACAAGAACCGGTGCTCCACGCACGGTTCATCGCGCGGGAAATCGGAGAGACTCTCTTCGGCTGACGGGCACTTGGGTTCGGTTGGCAAGCACTTTGGTTCAGCTGGCAAAACCCCGGCAATGTGACTGTTTTTCGCGGGACACGTGGCCGAGACCGATGGTGCGGTTCATCGGCGGCGTGGTCCGCGGGGAACGGAATGTTCTTCTCACATGCACTGTTGCCTTGTTATGAAGTTTTCGATCCTAGACCTCGTTCCCGTTCGTACAGGACAGACGACAGCAGACTCCTTCGCCGCCTCTAAGCAGATCATCGACACGGCTGACAAGCTCGGATTCACCCGCTATTGGGTCGCCGAGCACCACAACATGCCCTCGATCGCATCGACGATGCCTGGACCCGAACTCATGCACCTCGGCCAGGGAACACAGCAGATCCGCCTCGGTTCCGGTGGAGTCATGCTTCCCAATCATGCTCCGCTGGCGGTCGCAGAGCTGTTCGCTCTGCTCTCCGCTGTCTACGGCGACCGCATCGATCTGGGAATCGGTCGCGCACCGGGGACGGACCCGATCACTTCGGCGGCAATGCGCGGCCACCTCGGTGAAGGACGGATGGTCGACCGTGAAGGGCGGGCAATCGATCCCGTCGAGCAGTTCCCCCAGCACGTGATCGACACTCTCAGCCTCATGCGGCCCGAGGGGATGCGAGTTCCGCTTCACGGTGGACGCGAACATGTGCTCAAGGCGACTCCCGCGGCAGCTCCGGAAACGCAGCCGCTGCCGTGGCTGCTCGGTTCATCCGGTTACTCGGCCAGGCTGGCAGCTGAACTCGGCATGCCCTATGTCTTCGCCAACCACTTCGCGTCGGGTGCCACCACCGGAATGAAGATCTACCGCGACAATTTCACGCCTGGCGCCTATGGTGACAAACCGCAGACCTTTGTCACGGCCAACGTCGTCGCAGCACCCACCGAGGAGGAAGCGCGGCTACGCGCGGAGCCCTTCATGCTGCAGATGGCCAGAATGCGCACCGGCGGACCGATGGAGAAGCTGCACCTGGCCGGCGACGACGTGCGCTCGGTGATGACCGACCAAGAGCGTATGGTCGGCGAAGAGCTCTCCGGCAACTGGATCATCGGCGACACGAAATCCGTGTCCGCGCAGCTCGAGGAACTCTCCGAGCGCTTCGCCGTCGACGAGATCATGATCCAGCCGATTGCGGGTGCCATGGAAGGCGAAGACGTACGCGAAGACCCGGGACGGATCCAGACGATCAACCTGCTTGCCGCGGAATTCCTCGGCTCCACCGGGGCTTCCGGCGTCGCTGGTGCAGGCACCGATATGTGACACCTGGCTGAGGTCTGTTTCCGATTCCGGTCAGGGCAGATATCGGCCATCGGCGCCGGGCCGAAGTCTCAGCTCAGCATCGATTCGGGCAAGTGGACTTCAATCCACGACCAGTCCGCGTTATCCTGTCACAGTGTCATGAAAGCTGACAGTCGTGTGACAGCCAGTAGAATCGACACCGTGCAGAACCTCGTCTACTTCGAGGCCGCTCCTTGCGGAGAGGTCGAAACGGAAGCGAATACTGTACGCCGAATGCGCTCGCGCACCTTCGGAGACTTCCCCCACGCGGGCCCCGGCCTGCAGACCGAAAGAGAAATAATGCGTACCAAAATTGCTGTTTCGGCAGCACTTGGGGTCGGACTGGTTTTCGGCGCCGGTGCTCCCGCACTGTCGAGCAATCTGTCGTCGACCGACGCCGCAAAAACGTCCGGCATCTCCGCTGATGTCGTGCCCGGCCAAGAACTCGAACGAATCACCGACGGCAAGATCGAAAAGGGCGAGACCGCCTACGTCGATGTCACGGTCGCGACACTGTGGACCGACCCGAAGGCCCCTCGCAAGGTCGACAAGCCCGCGCTCCAGCACCCCGTCGACCTCAAGAAGTGGAACAAGAACCTCGAATCCACCGATGTGCGCCGGGGCCTGACTGGAAAAGCCGAGACACAGGCAACCTACGGTTCGGAAGTCTCCGTCCTCGAAACCAAGGGCAGCTGGGCCAAGGTCGCCGTGACCGACCAGAAGACCCCGAAGAACAAGAAGGGCTACCCGGGCTGGCTGCCCAAGAAGCAGCTGGTCGAAAACGACCGTTTCGGAAAGCTCGCCGAAGAACAGCCCCGCGCAATGGTCACGAAGCCCAAGAGCGAACTCGAAGGCATCGAATTCACCAAGGACACCGGTGCCGACGTCAGCTTCAACGTTGACCTGCCGCTCATCGCACAGGACGTCGACGATGTCCGCGTCGCCCTCCCCGGAGGCGGAGCCGCCTGGATCGACATCGATGACGTGGATGTCTATGATGTCGGCGACAAACCCGAGAAGCCCAGCGGCAAAGACCTCGTGAAGACCGCGAAGCAGTTCGAGGGTCTGCGCTACCTGTGGGCCGGAGTCTCCGCCTACGGATTCGACTGCTCCGGATTCACCTACTCCATCTACAAAGCCCACGGCATCGAACTGCCTCGCGACTCGGGAGAACAGGCGAAGGCCGGCAAGGCAGTCTCCTCGTCGAACCTCAAGCCCGGAGACCTGCTGTTCTTCTCGACCAGCTCGGGAACGGTCCACCACGTCGGAATGTACGTCGGCGACGGCAAGATGATCCACTCGCCGAACGCGTCGAAAGATGTCTACGTCACCGACTGGAAGAAGTGGGACACCGGAAACGAATTCTCCGGAGCCCGCCGCATCCTCTGACCTGGATCGAGTCAGATGGTTCCGATTCCAACCAGGATCTGACCAAGTCTGTCGAATGACCAGCCGAAACACTGATGGCCGGTGCCCCAATAGGGGACCGGCCATCAGTGATTTCAGTAGGGCCTAGCTGGGAACATCGCCAAGGTCGCTGAGCACGGCTCTAGCCGGGGAGCCTCGCCAAGTTTGCTGAGCATGGCGATTGTCGAGAGGCCTAGCCAGGGGAGGGTCTCGCCAGGTCAGTGGCGCCCGCCGAAGCGGCTATCGAGCAGAGTCGACCGGAATGACCAGCGACCCGATTTCATCGAAACTCACCAACCGAGGCGACCGTCGTATGGTTTCCCCGAGACAACCGCCGGTCAGTGCCGCGAGCTCTGAGTGGATTTCAGGAAGATGGCACGGGCCAGATCATCCCGACGTTCAATGACCAGCCGGCGCAGAGCCGCAGGTGCATCGTCGTTGGCGGCCAACCATGCGTCGGTCTTCTCGACCACAGCCTCCTCGTCGACGGACCATCGGGGATAGAGGCCGAGCACCAGGCGGCGGGCGATCTCAATCGAATTGTCCGTCCAGAACCCGAGCAGACCATCGAAGTACTCATCGACATACTCTTCGATGAGCGGCATCGCACTCGGCGCGATGAACCCGGCGATGATCGCCGACAGAACATCGTTGCTCAGCGCTCCAGCCTCGCGGATCGCCTCCCAGGCACGGATCTTGACGATCGGCAGAGGCAGTGCGGCACTGGCCGTCTCGGCGTGAAGTCGACCCGAAGAGCTGGGATCCGAATGATTCTCCCGCGCGATATCCGTCTGATCCGCCCATCCGAGGCAGACGAGCGCCGTAAGCGCATTCCACCGCAGCGCATGATCATTGATGAGACCCCGGAACGGCAGCGTCGCAGTCGAATGCTCGGCGCCTCGACCCGTGCGGGCACCACCGGAAGCTTCGGCCGACTGACTCACCGAACCAGCCTGCCCAACCGAACCAGCCTGCCCAGCCGAATCGGCATGCCCGGGAGCTCCGGCATACATCCGGTCGATCTCCTCGCCGACCGGTACCGCCAGGATCTGGCTGGCGAACCCACGACCCATAGCCACCGCGGAGCTGCCGGCGGCACAGCGAGCCGTCCGCGACGTCAGCGCCAACACGAGGTTGGCCAGATGCAGCTGCGCATCCGAACCCGCCTTCGCCGCCGCCAACGCATCCAACGCGGCTCCCAGAAGCCCCATGATCGCGGCATCGAAATTCCGATCCGCCACCCACTGATCGATGCAGGTCAGAGCGGTCTGACTGAGCCCCGCCATGATCCCCGCATGACTCTCCTTGCCCAGGCTGCGGGCATAGGCAGTGAGGTACTTCTGCACCGGCATGAGCCCGTCGCGCACCGCATTGTCCAACGCCGACCACACCAGTGCCCGTGACAGCGGATCCGTGATCCGCGACGCCGAGGTGACCGCCGCCTCCGTCGACTCCGGATCGAGGCGCACCCGCGCATAGTCCAGGTCGTTGTAATTGAGCAGAGTGATCACGCCGGCGCTGCGACCGATCAGCTGCTCGACGTCGGCCGACTCGGTCGAGAACTCGAAACGGAAGGAATCGAGGGGAACGATCGCCCGCCCCGACCGCCCGAGCGTGGCGATTTCGATCGTGTGCGGCCGCAGCAGGGCCGTGCCCTCGGCCGAATCGGACTGAGTGATCGTGGCACCCGTGACCTTTTCCGAACCGGACCGTCGCCGAGGCGCCTCTGCCCTGCCGTTCGACCCGGATCCTGCCTCGTGAGCGGCTCCGGCAGTCCCGTCGAAACCGTCGTCGACCGCATCCGGGCTGCGCAGCCTCGCGCCCGAGCTCGAAGCCACGAGCCTCCCGCGTCCCGCGCTCTGCCCTGCGACGTCGGAACTGGCCGAAGTTCCTTCGGTGCCGATTCCGGCCCCACCCTGCGAGAACGCGGCCGACCCGACCGCGGATCCGGCCGAACCATCCGGGGACCCAGACGAACCGTCTGCCGTCGTGAGCTGCAGGGACAGCTCCGAGACTCCTGACGTCCCCAGCCACGCGGCCGCCCAGTTCGCGATGTCCCGGTCGGGAGCCGCCTCGGCGAGGCATTCGAGGAAATCGGCGAGCTCGGTATTGCCGTACTCGAACCGTCTGAAGTACAGCCGCGAACCGGCGAAGAACGCCTCCCGGCCGACGAACGCGACAAGCTGCTTGAGCACGGATGCGCCCTTGGCATAGGTGATGCCGTCGAAGTTGAGCTTCGCAGCCTCGACATCGGGGATGTCGGCGACGATCGGGTGCGTCGTCGGATACAGATCCTGCGTGTACGCCCACGCCTTGCGGCGCAGCGCGAAAGTGACCCACCCATCGGTGAACCGCGTCGCCTCGGCCAGCGCGAGCCCGCCCATGAAATCGGCGAAGGACTCCTTGAGCCACAGGTCATCCCACCACTTCATCGTGACGAGATCGCCGAACCACATGTGCGCCATCTCGTGCAGGATGACATTGGCGCGTGACTCGTAGTTCGCGTCCGTGACTTTGTCCCGGAAGATCAGATTGTCCGTGAACGTCACCAGGCCGGGGTTCTCCATCGCGCCGAGGTTGTACTCGGGAACGAAGATCTGATCGTACTTGCCCCACGGGTAGGGGTAGTCGAATTCGGAGGTGAAGAAGTCGAGGCCCGCCTTCGTGACACCGAAGATATCCTCCGCGTCGAGGTGGTCGACGAGGCTCGCGCGTGTCCACGCGCCCAGCTGCACGGTCTGCCCGGTGCGCGGATCCGTCCACGAATCCGTCGCCCCCTCGTAGGGGCCCGCGGTGATGCAGGTGATGTAGCTCGACTGCTTGAGCGTCGGTTCGAAGTGATGGGTGACCGCGGCAGACGACTCGTATCCGTTCGCAGGCTCGAATCCCGCCGAGGCGTATCCGTTCGCCGAGGCGGCCCCCGCCGAACCATCGGCCGGTTCCGTCCGCGCCTCGGCCCGGTTCGACAGGACGTGGAAATGTGCGGGAGCGGTGACCGTGAAGATGAACTCGGCCTTGAGATCGGGCTGGTCGAAATTCGCGAAGACGCGACGGGCATCGGTGGGTTCGTACTGCGTATAGAGATAGGTCTTGCCGTCGGCCGGATCCGTGAACCGGTGCAGGCCCTCGCCCGAGGTGGAATAGCGGGCCTGCGCCTCGATCGTCAGGGAATTGCGGCCGGCGCGGACGGGGAACGTGACTCGGGCCCCGTCGAAGACCTCGGCGGGGGAGAGGCTCTCACCATTGATCAGAACGGAGGTCACGGAATCGGCGATGAGGTCGATGAATGTCGAATCGACGAAGCGAGCGGAGAAGTCGACGACAGTGCGAGACAGGTACGTGTCGGCTTCGGTTTCGGCGTTGCTGACGTCGATATGGACTGAGTAGGAATCGACCTCGAGCAGCTGTGTTCGACTCTGCGCTTCGCTTCGGGTGAGATTCGTTGTCATTCAATAGCCTCCTCGGCGGACAAACTTTAGCATGCCACACTTCCGGTATCCTGAGTACAGCACCAGCGAACGGCAGAGGGGACTGATGGCGGACAAACGGGTCAGCGAACTGCCTCGGCAGGGGTTCAACGTCGTCGCCCACCGCCTGCGCTTAGGACTCAAGCGGGTGTGGGTGAACTCCGGACAGCTGATCCAGATCCCCATCGCCGCGACCGCCGCCTACGCTTTCTGCGTCTACGTGCTCGGCCACCCGTATCCGTTCCTCGCCGCGGTCGCCTCCGCCGTCGGCATCGGCCCTGTCGTCGACCGTCGGCTGCGCCGGGCTCTCGAGATCGGCATCGGAGCGACGTTCGGGGTGCTCGTGGGCGAGATACTCGTCAATTTATACGGCTCCGGCACCTGGCAGCTCGCCCTGACCCTGATCATCGGCCTGACGATCGGCACGATACTGAACTCCGGCGGCATCTTCATCACCCAGATCGCCGTCCAATCCGTCTACGTCGTCGTTGTCCCTGCCACCGCCACCACCATGCCGTTCCCGCGCACCCTCGACGCTCTCACCGGATCCGTCTGCGCGATTCTGCTGGCCCTGCTCATCCCGCGCGACGCTCGCAAGGTCCCGCGGCGCCTGGCCGCAGACATGCTCGAGGAGGTCGACGCCGTCCTCAGGATGATGAAACGAGCCCTGCGCGAAGCCGATGTGACGGTGGCTGGCCGAGCCCTCGAGCGCGCTCGCGAAACCCAGGACATCATCGACTCCTGGGGCTCATCCCTACGGATCTCCCGCGAAGCCGCGAAGATCAACGCACGTGCCCGCCGGCATGCGGCCGAAGTCACCCGCCTGTCCCGTGCCCACACCTTCTCCGACCGCGCGATGCGGACCATGCGTGTCATCGCCCGCCGCGTCGTCGGCATCACCGAGCTCGGCGTCGCCAAACCCGTCATCGCCGATTACGTCGGATCCTTGGCCGACGGTGCGAAGAAGCTCGAGATCGCTCTGCGCCGCGGCACCGACCGTTCCCTCGCCGAGGCGGCCCTGTCCGAAGCGGCGGGAACCTTGGACCCGCGGGCGAAACCCGATTGGGACATCCACGACGAATCGATGGTCCTGCTCCTGCGGACAGTCGCCGTCGACCTGCTGCAGGCCGCGGGACTCACCCGTGAGGAAGCTCAGTCCCGGCTTCCACCGCTGGCCGTGAACGCCGATGAGGACGACGGGCCGGCCGTCGAATAGCAGTCGAAGCTTCGCGCGTGCTGCGGAGAGAACGCCGGCTGCGGTGTGCGTCGAACGGGGCGTCCCCGAGGCGGTCAGCTGCTTTCGACGACGAAGACGGCGTTCGTGCCCGGTTCCAGAGCCGTGAAGCGATGAGGCTGATCGCCCGGATGGGTGAGATAGTCGCCGACACCCAAGTCGTAGGACTTCCCGAGCACCTCGATGCGTGCGGCCCCGCGGCCGAGGATGACATGTTCGATCGTGCCCTGCGGGTGCGGCTGAGACTCCCTGGGCTCGCCCGGTTCGGCCTGGATGAAGTAGACATCGCGTCGGGCATTCGTCGGAGACGGTGAGAGCAGGGTAGCCACATAGTTCGCGGTGGTCGACGGCAGGCTCGGCATATCGCCGACGTGCTGGAAGGCGACCTCGTGCGGGGGCGGGTCGAGCAGGCGGGCAAGTGGGATGTCGAGCGCAGCGGCCAGAGCCCACATCGTCTCCAGGCTCGGATTTCCGCTTCCGGTCTCAAGCCCGGACATCGTCGACTTGCCGATGCCGGCTCGCCTGGCGACCTCGGAGAGGGAGAGCCCGGCGCGCAGTCGTTCTCTTTTCAGTGCCGCCGCGATCTGCTGACTCGGCGAGAGCGCTGAGTCGGGAGCGGCGGCGGCTGCCTGATCGGGGGCGGGGTCGTTGGCAGTGCCGGCGGTGTGCTCGATGACCGCCTCGGCGGGCGAATCGGGGTCAGAGCCGCCCCGAGCGTCATTCAGCGAATCGTCGTTGCTTCGAGAAGTCATGGGTTCACTATAGCGGTCAGGCCGTTCGGTTTGACGAACGATTGCCGAGGGTGCACTGTATAGAACATGGGTTCATTATTTCGCACGGCTGATCGGGTGCTCCCCGGCTCGACCTATCGTGCGGTCGCCATCGTCACCATCACGATCATCGCAGTCGCGCTGTCGTACGGGGCGATCTCCGCGGTCTCCGGATTCGCCTGGTGGCAGACTCTGCTGCTGGCGATGTTCGCCCTCGGCGGCGCCGCCGAATTCACCTTCGTCGGCGTCATCGCCGCGGGCGGTGCCCCGATCCTCGCGGTGCTCGCGGGTCTCCTCGTCAACTCCCGGAACTTCGCCTTCGGAGTCGCGGTCGGCCCTTTCTTCCCACAGGACTGGCGAGCTCTCATCGCATCCCACTGGATCAACGACGAATCCACTGCGATCTCGCGCCTTGGGCACAACGACCGGGCGAAATGGCATGCTTTCCTGCTCATGGGCGCCGCAATCGCCATCATGTGGCCCAGCGGTGCCATGGTCGGACAGTGGCTGGGCAATGTCATCAACGCGGACCTGCTCGGACTCGACGCGGCCTTCCCGATCATCCTCTTCTGCCTCATCCGCGGGGACCTGAAGAACCGGGTCACACTCTCGCTGACCGTCATCGGCATCCTCATCGCCGTGGGCCTGACCCCGCTGCTGCCCCTCGGGCTGGGTGCCGTGACCTCGCTGTCCGTCTTCGTCTTCGTCGCCGCCGGCTGGGGTGTGCGCTGGTTCATCCGTCGCCGCCGAGCCGGCGACAACAGCGCAGACCCGCACGATGCCGCCCACTCGCAGCACTCAACTCGAGAGGAGAGCCGCCGATGAGCGCCGTCAGCTTCCTCATCGCCCTTGCCGGGCTGAGCCTAGGAACCTATCTCATGCGCTTCGCCGGTGTGAAGGTGGGAGCGGCCATCGCCACGAAGGGACGCCGGCGGACCCCGGCGACCGCCTCGGTGGGGGCTGACTCCTCTGTGGGGGCTGACGCCTCCGCAGGTGTGGGCGGACGGGGCGCAGCCGCCCCTGCAGGGGTCGACGGACAGGGCGCAGCCGCCTCGGCGGGAGCAGGTGATTCGGCCGACTCGACCGCGCGTGTGACGATGTGGATGGACCGGGCCACGGTCGTGCTCATCGGCGCCGTCTTCGCCACCACCGCGGTCTTCGACGGCACTGACATCGCCGATCCGGCCCGCCTCATCGGCGTCGGTGCCGGCGTTCTCGCCTCGATTCTGCGCGTGCCGATGCTGCTCGCCGTCGTCATCGGCATGGGCGTGTGCGCGCTCATCCGCACCACCGGGATCCTCTGAGCAGGGGCGGCACGCACTGACCGCAGTCCCGAGGCAGCGAACCGCCACCGCAAACATTGGCCGCCGCCTATCGGCTACGGCCTCGGGACGGCACGCACCCACTGTGAAAGCCGTGGGATGCGGGTGGGCAATTGCCGAGGATCTCCCGCCCGGAACTGCCCCGAAGGCCCGAGATTGCTAGGCTGGGACCATGGAATACATCGCGGGCTTTCAGCGTCTCGTCTTTCTTGCCCTGACGGTGGCCGCATTCGTCGTCCAGCTCTGGGCATTCATCGACTGCCTCCGCTTCAAGGACGAGAACTACCGCGCCGTGGACAAGCAGAGCAAGAAGTTCTGGGTCATCCTCCTCGGCGTCGGACTCGCGCTCGCCCTCATTGCCCTGCCGCCGATGGGCATGAGCATGATCTTCCTCAACATCATCGCCCTCGTCGCCGGCATCGTCTACCTCACCGATGTGCGCCCGAAGGTCCGCGCCGTCGACCCGCGCTACCGCAACCGCTGACCGACTTGACGCCGTAACTGCATTCGCGGACCCGATCGGCATGCGCCCAGCACACGCTGACTAGACTCACCCTATGAGCACCGACCTCAACCTGCCGGGTCCCGAATCCGGCTTCATCGCCACGTTCGGAAGCGGCGAGCCGCACACCCTCTTCGGCCACGGATTCGCCGGCGCGATCCGCGATACCCGACCCTTCGGCACCGGCATCACCGGCACCCGCCACTTCCTCCACCTGCCCGGCCACGGCGGCCGCCCCTCACCCGGCCCCGGCTGGACCTACCCGCAGATCGCCGAGGTGCTCGCCGACGCCGTGAGCACCACCTCGGCGAGCCGAGCGCTCGGTGTTTCGATGTCCGCCGGAGGACTCCTCCACCTGCTGAGCATCGCCCACCCCGTGACCCGCGGCCTCGACAAGGTCGCCCTCGTTCTCCCCGCCTCCTTCACCGGATTCCCCGCCGAGGCGGCCGCCGCCAACCGCTCCTACCTGGAGAGACTGCGCCGCCTCGTCGCCGATGAGGACATCGACGGCATCGTCGAACTCATGCTCTCGCGCGAACCCGCCGAGGTGGCCCAGATGCTTCCCGCGCGAGCCTGGACGAAGGCGAAGGCCGAGAACCTCGTCCGCACGGACATGTCCGACGGACTCGGACTCGCCCTCGAAATCGCTGTCGCGGAGACCGATGAGGCAGCCGAGAACCTGCGTTCCTTCCCCGGCGACGTCCTCGTTCTCACCCACGAAGACGACCCGGCACATCCGGTCCCCATCGCCGAAGATATCCACCGTGCGATTCCGAACTCCCGCCTCGAGGTGCTCCCTGCCGGATCGATCCTGTGGCGCGGCCGTCACGACGTGCGGCGCATCCTCGGCGAGTTCTTCGGTTAGGCACCGGCTTCCATTAGGCACCGGCTTCGGTTGGTCACGTTCTTCGGTTAGGTTCTGGATTCGGTTCAGCGCTGGCTTCGGCTGGTCACCCGACCGAGGTCGTTGGCTAGACTGTCTCCGTGCGCATCTCCGTCCTCTCCCTCCACACCTCGCCCGTCGCCCAGCCTGGCCAGGGCGACGCTGGAGGAATGAACGTCTACGTCGACCAAACCGTGCGCGCGCTCGCCGCCGCCGGACACCGAGTCGACGTGTTCACCGCTGACCCCGGCGGGCTCGACGGCACGGGAGGCAGCGCAGAAGTCGCTGTCGACGGAACCGGCGCTGGTCGGGGACGCGGCGCGGGCCCTTCCGTAGGTCGGAGCGCGAGGCTGGAGATCACCGAATCCATCACCCTCCACCACCTGCCGGTCGGCGCCGCGACGAAGGACGAGCTCGCCGACGCGATCGACGAACTCGCCGACCTGCTCAATGCCCGCCCGGACTTCCGCGCCGCCGATCTCATCTGGAGCCACTATTGGATCTCCGCCGAGGCGGCCCTACGCGCCCGTGACAACGCCGTCGACAACGACGCCGAATCCGGAGACAGCGGTACCGAGTCCGGAGACTGCGGTGCCGACGCCGTTGTCGGCGTCGGGCAGGACCGTGCGGCGCAGGCTCCGATCGCGGTGAGCATGCACACGATCGGGGCCGTGAAGAACCGCGATTCCGACACCAGCCACGAACGACCCCAACGACTCGAAGCCGAAGAGCGCATCGCCGCCGAGGCCGACCTGCTCGTCGCCGCCACCCCTGCCGAACGTCGCGACCTCGTGTCGGAACTCCGCGCCGACCCCGACTCGGTCGTCGTCGCCCGACCGGGTGTCGATCACGCGCTCTACACATCGGACTCACAGTCGGACGCGCGCAAGCGTCTGGGATTCGACTCGGACGAGGCGATCGTTCTCTACGTCGGGCGGATGCAGTTCATCAAAGGCACGGATGTCGCCGTCGACGCCCTGGCCGACCTGCGGGAACGCAACCCGCACCTGGCCTCCCGGACCCGCGGTATCCTCCTCGGAGCCGCCTCGGGGGCAGGCGTCGAAGCAGGCGGGGGAGCGGTCCGACCGTTCTCGGCGTATCTGCGGGAGCTGACCGCGGCGATCGCGAGCGAACCCAGCGTCGAGGTCCGCCCGCCCGTTCCCTCCCACATCCTCGTCGACTACTACCGGGCTGCGGACGTGCTCATCGTTCCCTCCCGCAGCGAATCATTCGGACTCGTGGCCGCCGAAGCGGCCGCCTCCGGCCTTCCCGCGATCGCCTCGGCGGTGGGAGGACTTCCGGAGATCGTCGAACACGGATATTCGGGACTGCTCATCGCCGACCACAACCCCCACCACTGGGCGACGGCGATCGAAACGCTGCTCACTGACACGCAGCTGCGAGCCGAACTCGCCGGCCATGCCGTCGACCGTGCCGAACGCTTCGACTGGGGCCACACCGTCGCAGCCGTGCTCGACGCTGTGCCGGACATCTCCGGCATATCTGCGCGGCGCTCGGAAGCGCTGCGAGCGTGCTGAACGACTAGAGTCGGCAGTGAGCACGAGAGCCGAGCGAAAGGCGTGAGAGCATGAGCACCGACACCGAGGCGATCCTGTCCGGAGTGCGCACCTGGGCCGAGAACAACGACGTTCCCGTCGATTCGATCGAGGATGCGGAGATCGTCGTCACCCTTCCGGGGGAGAAGAAGCTCAAGACGAACGTGGCGATCAGCGTCTTCGCTCGCACTGCCCACCTGCAGGCCTTCGTCATCCGTCATCCCGACGAGAATTCGGCCGCATTCAATCGGTGGCTGCTGCAGAAGAACCTCAAACCCGGGCCGGTGGCGTTTGCGATCGACAGCCTCGGCGATGTCTATCTGCGTGCGAGCGTGCCCCGAGAGCATCTGCTCGATGACCTCGACGGACTTCTCGGGGCGATGCTCGCCACGGCGGACTCCTCTTTCAACGAACTCCTCCAGATCGGGTTCCTCACCGGCATGAAGAAGGAGTGGGCCTGGAGGGTCGGCCGGGGTGAGTCGACGCGCAATCTCGCGGCCTTCGAGAAGGTGCTCAGCGGGGATGACAACGAATTCCTCGGCACCTTCGGCGACGCCGATTCCGAACCTCCGGCGGTGTCGGTCGATCGTGCGAGCGAGGGCCCGCGCCCATGAGTGCGGCCGCCTCCAAGCCGGCGAGCGTCGACGAATACATCGCCTCATTCGACGACGAGCGACACCGAGCCTTCCTCACCCGGCTGCGCGATCTCAGTCGTGCCGCCGCACCGCAGGCCGAGGAGAGCCTCAAATGGGGCAGCCCCGCCTACGCCCTCGGCTCGATCCTGTTCGTGTTCGCCGGGTACAAGAAGCACGCGAATGTCGTATTCACTCCGAGTACGAAAGACTCCTTCGCCGACCGTCTGCAGGACTTCGACACCGGTAAGGGCTCGATCAAACTGCCGTATGACGGAGAGGTTCCGACCGAGCTGCTGACCGAGATGATCACCCACAGGATCCGCGAGTTCGAGGTCGACGGAGTGAAGTGGATGTGAGGGCGCGCCGGTCTCAGTCGAGCGGCAGCTTCATTCCCTCATGGCTGGCGACATAGCCGAGCCGATCATAGAAACGCTGAGCACCGGTGCGCGACTTATCGGTGGTGAGCTGAACGAGTCCGGCGCCGAAGCGGCGACCGCATTCGTGAGCCCATTCGAAGATCGCGGTGCCGAGCCCGATGCCCTGAGCCGAGGGGCTGACTCGCACCGCCTCGATCTGCAGGCGGAGCGTGCCGCGGCGAGACAGGCTGGGCAGCAGACTCAATTGCAGGGTCCCGACGACGGTCGAGCCGTCGTGAGTCTGGTCTGCTGATGGGGACTGCTCGGCTGACTCGGCCTGTTCGGCCGACTCGGCCTGTTCGGCTGACTCGGCCCGGCCTGGCGTGTCAGCCTGTCCTGCTGCTTCGGTGATGGCGACGAGGAGCTGATTGGGATCGGCGTCGATGAGCGCGAACGCACGAGAATAGGGGGCCGCATCCTCGGCGTCGGGGATGGCAGGTGCGGCGCCGGCTGCGACAGGGTCCGCACGGTCGACCACTTCGACGTCGGCCTCACGGGCGGCCCCGAGCACGTCGTCACGCAGGAGCGCAACAATGGCCGACACATCGGCCTCGGTCGCGCGGCGGATGACGAACGTCCGGCCCGCCAGGTCCAGGGTCTGAGGGGAGAACCCGTCGAAGCCTCGGCCCGATTCGGCCTGACCTGATTCGGCCTGATCCGATTCGTCCTCGCCCGGGGCTGCCTCGGTGGTCATCTGCTCGCGGTCCCAGCGGAGGTCGCTCCGGCAGCTGCCGGCTCACGGCCCGCCGCATCGACCGGCGGCTTTCCATAGGGACGACGAGCGAAGAGCGAGGCCAACAGGGCCCCGGAGACGTTGTGCCACACGCTGAAGACTGCTCCGGGCAGTGCTGCCAGCGGCGAGAAGTACGTGGTGGCCAGGGTCGATGCCAGACCGGAGTTCTGGAGTCCGACCTCGAAGGCCATCGCGCGACGGGTTGGGGTGTCGAGACGGCAGGCCGCGGCCACACCGTAGCCGACCCCGAGCCCGAGCAGATTGTGCGTGACGACGGCCAGCAGAACGAGCACACCGGCAGTGGCGATCGAACCCGCGGATCCGGCCACGACGATCGAGACGATATAGGCGATGGCGATCGAGGCCAGCCACGGCAGCACCGGCGAGATCTTGTCGACGAACTTCGACGCGAACACACGGACGAGGACGCCGACGATGACCGGCACGAGCACGGTCTGGCAGATCGAGACGAACATCGACCAGAACGGCACGTCCATATACGAACCAGCCAACCACAGAGTCAGCAGCGGGGTGAGAACCGGAGCGAGCAGCGTCGACAGGGTCGTGATCGACACCGACAGCGCCGTGTCTCCCTTGGCCAGATAGGTCACGACATTCGACGCAGTGCCGCCGGGCGCGCAGCCGACGAGGATGACGCCGACGGCGATCTCGGTCGGAAGCGAGTACACGGTCACGACGAGGAGGCCGAGCAGCGGCATCGCCACGAACTGAGTGACGACTCCGAGCACCGCGATCCACGGCCGCTTCGCGATGCGGGCGAAGTCGGGCAGCGTCAGGGTCAGGCCCATGAAGAACATGACCACGCCGAGCGCCCACGTGATCGACGGAGCCAGAGGAGTGAAGGCATCGGGCAGCAGGAACCCGAGCACTCCCGCAATGACGACGAGGACCGGCAGAGCCGTGACGGCGATGATCGAACTGCGATCGGCAGCGGGGGCGGCTGTGCCTCCGGAAGCCTGATGTGCTGGCGTATGTGACATAGGTCCAGGCTACTCCGACGATTTTGTCATTTGAGACACATGCCCACAAATTGAGACCCGATCGGCGATGAGGAGCGGCGGGGCGTCGGCGGGCCATCGCAGGAGGAGGCCAGTGGCGATGACGGGCATCGGCGGCTCCGGCTGAACGGTCGTGTCAAAATGGAGCCATGACGTATAACCTCATCCTGCTGCGCCACGGCGAAAGCGAATGGAACCAGAAGAATCTGTTCACCGGTTGGGTCGACGTGACCCTCACGGACAAAGGCCGTGCCGAAGGCAAGCGTGCCGGCGAACTGCTGCGCGAGAAAGACCTCATCCCCGATGTCGTCTACACCTCGCGGCTCAAGCGTGCGATCCTGACCGCAAACATCGCACTCGAGGCAGCGGATCTGTCCTGGCTCGACGTCCACCGCAGCTGGCGCCTCAATGAACGCCACTACGGCGCACTGCAGGGCAAGAACAAGAAGGAGATCCGCGACGAGTTCGGTGAAGAGCAGTTCATGACCTGGCGCCGCTCCTTCGACACCCCGCCTCCGGCCCTGGCCGACAGCTCGGAATTCTCGCAGGCCGGTGAAGCCCGCTACGCCAACCTCGGTGATGCGCTGCCCCGCACCGAATGCCTCGCCGACGTCATCGACCGCCTCCTGCCCTACTGGTACGACACCCTCGTGCCCGAACTCACCGTCGGCAAGACCGTGCTCGTGGCCGCCCACGGCAACTCGCTGCGCGCACTGGTCAAGCACCTCGACGGGATCTCCGATGCCGACATCACGGGGCTGAATATCCCCACCGGCATTCCGCTGCACTACGAACTCACCGAGGATTTCACCCCGGTCACTCCCGGCGGCACCTACCTCGACGCCGAGGCGGCCGCGGCAGCGATCGGCCAAGTCGCCAACCAGGGACGCTGAGCCCCGGCCCCACCGCAGACGGGGCGGGATCCGTTCGGACTCGGGCGTCGAGACAGAACTCGGACACCGAATCCCGGCCCCACTCAGGCACTGATCGTGTCGGCCTTCCCAGCGATCGCCTTCATCTCTTCGAGCAGAAAGGCGATGGCGGGGGAGGGCGACATCGATTTCCGCCAGACCAGTGAGATCCCGCGGGCAATGCTCGGATCATCGAGCGGCACCGCCACGACATCGGCAGGCAGGTGCGGCCTGCCCAATCGCGGCACGAGGGCCAACACCCCGACGGCTCGGACGAATTCGATCTGCGTGTCGTATTCGATGGCCCAATAGTCGATCTGCGGCTTGCTGCCCAGCTCCTCGAACAGCGCTGTCAGCCAGCGATGGCACACGGCATTGCGCGGAGCCGACACGAACATCTAGCCGAGCAGATCGCTGCGGGTCACCTCGGTGCAGGCGGCCAGATGATGATCCCGGTGCATGACGATATCGGCCCGATCCACGGTGATCGTCTCCGAGATCAGCGTCGCGGGCAGGTGGAGCGAGGACGAATCCCAGCCGAAGACGAGGGAGGCGTCGATCCTGCCGGCCGTGACCATTTCGATGAGCTCATCCGGCTCCTCCTCGAAGTTCGACACCGTCAGCTCCGGCGCCGAGGCGGCCAACCGCGGCAGCGCGGGTACGAGCAGTCCGCGGATCCCCGTCGAGAACCCGCCGACCGTGATCCGCCCCCGCGGCTCACCTGACTGCGCTCGGGCCGCGGTCTCCAGACTCTCCAGCTCCTCCAGCAGCCCGGACCCGCGTCGGCTGAGCTCCCGGCCCACCGGTGTCAGCGCGATGCCGCGGCCCGTCCGCTCAGTTGGTCGGCCCTCGTCGTTCCGATTCCGATGGTCGCACTGTCGATGCTCATCGACGGACCCACCGAGGTGGCCAACGCACTCACGCACCCGAGCTGCGGTGTCGTGGCCTCGGTCGTCTACACCGCCGGCTTGGCATCGCTGGTCGGCTATGTCATCTGGAACTCGCTGCTCGCTCGCTTCCCGGCTTCGCAGGTTGCGCCGTTCTCCCTGCTCGTCCCGCCGATCGGGGTGATCTCCGCCTGGATCGTGCTCGGAGACCGCCCGAGCATCGCAGAACTCATCGGCGGAGTCCTGCTGCTCCTCGGCGTCGCCGTGACCACGGGAGTGCTCAAGACCCTGGCCCGCGGTATCAAGAACGGGCCCAGACCACGCCGCAAGGTCGTCGTCAGTCAGCTGCCGAAAGAGGTCTCGGCCTCCAGATAGGCGAAGCGCCCCGACAGTGTCGGGGCGCTTCGGTGGATTCGTGCTTCGTAGAGCCCGATCCCTACTTCTTCGACAGGTAGGGTTCCCAGTTTCCGGTGAGAAGGTACTCGACCTTCTGCGACACGGACACTGCGTGATCACCGAAACGCTCGTAGTAGCGCGAGAGCAGGGTGACATCGGCGATATGACGGGGAGCCAGCGAACCGGCGGGAGCTTCGCCGAGCTTCCCGAACACGCTCAGGTGGAGTTCGTCGAGCTCCTCGTCGATGGAGTTGATCGTGGGCACATCGGACAGGCCGGGATTCGAGAGCAGGCTCTGCGTCGCCTCGGCGATCTTCTCACCGGACTCGCCCATCCGTGCGAACACCGATTCGAAGGCCTCGGGGATCGCGGACTCCGGATAGCGGATGCGCACCTGCTGTGCGATATGACGGGCGAGGTCGCCCATGCGCTCGAGGGATGCGGACATCCGCAGTGAGCCGATGACGGCGCGCAGATCTGCGGCCACCGGAGCCTGCAGGGCGAGCATCTCGGCGGCCTGCTGATCGAGGGCGAACTGCATATTGTCGATGACGGAGTCGGCCTCGATGACCTTCTCGGCCAGCTCGAGATCATTCGAATGCAGCGCCTGGTTGGCCAGGCGGATGGCGTCGAGGACCTTGGTGGACATGCCGACCAGCTGGGTGGCCAGGTCGTCCAATTCGTTTCTGAAGACTTCGCGCATGAACTGCGGTTCCTTAACTCTCGATTGTGACAATCTGGAGTGACTGTCGGCGGTGCTTGGTGTCTTGAGGAGTGCCGGCGCTTCCGGTCCGCACTCTCAGCGGGGGAAAGCGGAAGGTGGGAACGACGGGGAACGCAGGCACACAGACGTCAGCATCGCACGATCGAGTGAACTACTCCAGACGAGAAGGTGAATTCCTCGGCAAATACTGCCAGCAGAAGTGAATTCGGTGCGCCGGGACGGTAGACACCGCCTAAGCTTGAGGCTGTGGATCTCTTAGTAGTGGCGGTCCTGACCGGCGTCGTCGGCCTGGGCCTGGGTATAGCGGGAATTCTTGCGTTCCGATTCAGCGAACGCTCCCGCGATGCTGCCGATCTGCATTCCGAAGACGACCTGCCCGAAGGCATCGCCGAGGTGCTGGCCGTCCTGCCCTCGGCCGCGATCGTCATCGACGCCGGTGACGATGTCGTCAAGGCGTCCCCGGCCGCATATACGTTCGGCCTGGTCAGAGGTCATTCCCTGGCATCGCCCGAGATGCTGCGTGTCGTCGGCCGCGTTCGTGCACGCGGTCTCATCGAAGAGATCGACCTCGAGCAGACACGGGAGAACTCCGATTCCGTGCTCCGCTACCTCCACGCCCGCGTCGCTCCCTTGGGCACCTCCTTCGTCCTCGTCCTCTGTGACGATCAGACCGAATCCAAGCGCGTCGACGCCGTCCGCCGGGACTTCGTCGCCAACGTCTCCCATGAGCTCAAGACTCCGATCGGTGCGATGGCCCTGCTCGCCGAGGCGGTCACCGACTTCGCCGACGATCCGGCCGCGGTCGAACGCTTCGGCGGGCGGATGCAGCGGGAGTCGAAGCGGCTGACCCAGCTCGTGCAGGAGATCATCGACCTCTCCCGCGTCCAGGACCACGCCGCTCCCGCGACGACCGAGAACATCTCCGTCGCCGAGGTGGTCGACGATGCCGCTGACCGTGCCCGGACCGGGGCGGAAGGCAAGAACATCCATATCGAGGTCTCCCCGCCGAGCGATCTGCTCATCGAGGGCAACTACGAACTGCTCGTCAACGCGGTCCGCAACCTCATCGACAATGCTGTGAATTATTCGCCGGAGGGAACCCGCGTCGGAGTCGGGGTCGACCTCGTCGACGAGCGCATCGAGATCGCCGTGACCGATCAGGGCATCGGCATGACCGCCCAGGACACCGAGCGCGTCTTCGAACGCTTCTACCGCGTGGACCCGGCACGCTCCCGGATCACCGGCGGCACAGGGCTGGGGCTGAGCATCGTCAAGCACATCGTCGCCACCCACGGCGGAGAAGTGCGTGTGTGGAGCCGGTTGAACAAGGGATCGACGTTCACGATCGTGCTCCCGTTGGCGGGAACTGCGACCGATGCCTCCGCCACCGATTCGGCCCCGGCCGGGTCCTCATCGAACATTCCGCGGATTCGACCGGGACCGCCTCGGCGGATGACGACGGGCGCGGAACCGCCGCGTCCGGCGCGGACGACCCGGTCGGCGACAACGACGCGTCCTCCGGTGATAATGGAGGCGGCGGGGCGACCGCCGACTCACCCAAGGATCTGACCGAAGAAAGCGAACAAAGGAAGCTCACAACGTGACTCGTATTCTGCTTGTCGAGGACGAAGATTCGTTCTCGGACCCGCTGTCGTACCTGCTCGGTAAGGAAGGGTACGAGGTGACGGTCGCCGATGACGGGCTCAAGGCTCTGGCGGAGTTCGACCGCACCGGCGCCGATCTGGTCCTGCTCGACCTCATGCTGCCCGGCGCCTCCGGCACCGAGGTGTGCCGCGAGCTGCGGGCGAAGTCCAATGTGCCGATCATTATGCTCACGGCCAAGGATTCGGAGATCGACAAGGTAGTGGGGCTCGAACTCGGCGCCGATGACTATGTGACGAAGCCGTACTCCTCACGTGAGCTGCTGGCTCGCGTGCGGGCGGTGCTGCGCCGCAATGTCGAGACTGAGGAATTCGAGGACGAGTCCGTGCTCGAGGCCGGGGGAGTGCGCATCGACGTCGAGCGCCACGTCGTGTCCGTGCGTGGTGAAGAGCAGTCCATGCCGCTCAAGGAGTTCGAACTGCTCGAAATCCTCGTGCGCAACTCCGGCCGCGTGATGACCCGTGGTCAGCTCATCGACCGGATCTGGGGCGAAGACTACGTAGGCGATACGAAGACGCTCGACGTCCACGTCAAGCGACTGCGCGCGAAGATCGAGGAGGACCCCTCGGAGCCGCGTCTGCTCACCACGGTGCGGGGCCTCGGATACAAGTTCGAAGCTTGAGGGCGCGATCCGGCGAAGCCTGAGGACGCCATCCGGCGAAGCCCGGGGATTCTGATCGGCGAGGTCGGTGGATGCCGGCCAGGTTCGTGAGGCCGGGTTCGTGAGATCGGAATCGGCTGGCCGGACGTGAATGCAGAAGGAGCCGCTCACTTGAAGTGAGCGGCTCCTTCTGTGCTCTCGCGCGGGACTGGTCCCGGTGCTTGAGGAAGACGGATCAGCCGTTGGCTGTTGCGGTTCCCTCTGCTGCGCCGGCGTCCTCGGTCGGCATGTCCGACGGGGACTCGGACGGCGATTCCGAGGGCACGTACTCGTTGTAGTACGGCAGGGTATCGGTGAGGAGCTGGGTTTGGACGACCTTCTCGTCGCCGCCGTTCTTGACGGTGATGTCGACGAGGTCGCCGGGCTTCGCCTTGAGGCTGTCGACGGTGACGACTTCCTTGGACGAGGTCTCGGGGCTCTTCGGGTCCTGGACGAAGGTGTCGCCGGCCTTGATCGATTCGCTCACCGTGGTGTCGGCGACCTCGATGGACACCTTGGCGGTGGAGTCACCCTTGTTGATGAGGGTGAAGAACAGCTGCGCCGGACCGGAGCCTTCCTCGTCCGTGATGAGCATGAGCCCACGGACCTCGACGTCGCCGACGGCTCCCGAGGCTCCATCGCCGCCGTTGTAGTGGTATTCGGCGGTCTGATGGGGAGACAGCAGGCTTGCACATCCGCTGACGGGGATAACGAGAGCGAGTGCGGCAACGGCGAGAGCCGCGCGGTTGTGCCGTTTCATTATGCTCCTTGAAGTGGCAATACAAGATCAGTCTGTATACTACCCGGTTTTTGACCCGCTGTAGAACCGGGTGGTCGGAGTGGACGAGGTTCCGCGACGCTCGGGCGCGTCGCGGTTGAAGTTTCGGTGAAGAGGCGGCGAAGATCGGCCCGCATCGCGTTCGGTCGAGGTTGAATGCCGAGCCTCGTGGCAATGCGCCCTCTCCGATGTTCTCGCTGGCAGAGGCGTCAGCCGGGGTCATCACGGCGTGCGGCAGAGGCGGAGCCTAGCATGAAGATTCGCTACCCTGAACGATTTCTGTGGCGAGCCTCATGGTAAACTGGTATTCCGCGAAAGGGGTTTGAAGAGAATATGAGTTTCCAGGTCGGCGACACTGTTGTCTATCCACATCACGGTGCAGCGACAATCCAAGAAATCAAGAAACGTGCCATCAAAGGTGAGGAGAAGCTGTATCTCAAGCTCCAGGTCGCCCATGGCGATCTCGTGATCGAAGTTCCGGCAGATAACTGCGATCTGGTCGGTGTGCGAGATGTCGTCGGTGAAGAAGGCGTCGAGAAGGTCTTCAACGTCCTGCGTGCCGAATTCGTCGAAGAGCCCGCGAACTGGTCCCGTCGGTACAAGGCCAATGTCGAGAAGCTCCAGTCCGGTGACGTCATCAAGGTAGCAGAGGTCGTCCGTGACCTCTGGCGCCGAGAGCAGGACCGTGGCCTGTCGACCGGTGAGAAGCGCATGCTCTCGAAGGCTCGCCAGATCCTCGTCTCCGAACTCGCACTGGCCGAGAAGAAGGAAGAGTCCGAAGCAGAAGCTCTGCTGGACGAAGTGCTCGCATCCTGAGCACCTGTGTCATCATCCCGGCTGCAGGGTCGGGATCCCGTCTGGGTTGCAATGAGCCGAAGGCTTTCGTCCGTGTGAACGGACGGACCCTTCTGGCCCGCAGCCTCGAGACGATCATCTCCTCGGGAGTCGCCTCCGCAATCGTGGTGGCCGCTCCCGAGGATTTTCTTTTGCAGGCGCAAGAAGAAATCGCTGAAGCAGCTACGCGGATGAAATGCGAAATTTCAATTACAGCCGTAGCGGGTGGCAATGATCGCAATTCCTCGGTGCAAACTGCCTTGAAACTTAAGCGCGATGCGGAATACGTTCTCGTTCATGATGCGGCGAGGTGTCTGACCCCGTCCGATGTGTTCACTCGAGTGGTCGCCGCGCTGCATTCCGGCGCCGAGGCGGTCGTTCCGGTTCTGCCGATGGTCGATACCGTGCGGAGGGTCGTTCCGCACGCAGCCGTCGGTGCGGAACCGAACGCAGGGGCAGGCACGGGCGCGGAGGGCGCTTCCCACGGAATTGTTGGGTCGATCCACGGCGATTCTGGCGCTGAAACCACCGCGGATCGACCCAACAATCCGGATCTTGCCGTCGCTGTGGGCGCCGGCACGCGTGAAGTGGTGCGGGGCGACCTCGACAGGGCCGTGCTGCGACGGGTCCAGACGCCTCAGGGGTTCCGCGCCGAGGTGCTCCGGCGGGCCCATGACGAGTTTGCCGCCGACGGCCCAATATTTACTCATGGTGTTGGTCCGACCGGTGGGGCTGGCTCCGCAGATGGTGCAGGCCTGATCGAGGGTGCGGGCTCGACGACTGGGAGCGACCGGCAGGGCAGTGCTCTGCCGACGGACGATGCGGGGCTCGTCGAGCGCCTCGGCGTCGACGTCGTCGCCGTCGACGGTGACGACGAGGCGCTGAAGATCACCTATCCGCTCGACCTCGTCCTCGCAGAACAGCTCGCCCGAATGCGTGACGGAGCCGTCGCCCCTGGACCGGGTGCGCCGGATTCGGCGAAGGAGCCACGATGAATCAGGTCATTCCCCGCATCGGCACCGGCGTCGATGTCCATGCCTTCGCCGCCGATCCCGCACGTGAGCTGTGGGTTGCGGGACTGCTGTGGCCGGGCGAACGAGGACTCGAAGGACACTCGGACTCCGATGTGGCCGCCCACGCCTGCTGCGACGCCCTGTTCTCCGCCGCGGGACTCGGCGACCTCGGTGAGCACTTCGGCGTCGACCGTCCGGAATTCGCCGGCGCCTCCGGGTCGGTGCTGCTCGCCGAGGCGGCCCGCATCGTCCGCAAGGCAGGCTTCGAGATCGGAAACATCTCCGTTCAGGTGATCGGCAATCGACCGAAGGTCGGCGCGCGCCGTGCTGAGGCTCAACAGGCGCTGTCGGCTGCTGCCGGAGCACCGGTGACGGTCTCGGGCACCACCTCTGACGGTCTCGGCCTGACCGGTCGCGGCGAAGGAGTCGCCGCCATCGCCACCGCACTGATCCACCTGAATTGAAGTATTCGAACTATCTCAAGAGCTCTGAATCACCCGCACCTGTTCATTCGCAATGATCTGCTCGAACCGAGTCACACGAGCTGAGTGAGGAGAGCCAGCAATGAAAGTCCTCTTCCAAGGGGCCGGCGCCATCGGCATCGCAGGGGCCGCGCTCTTCACCGATGACCACGAGGTCGCCGTCGTCTCCCGCGCTGCTGGTCCTCATAGGCGGGCGTCCTTTCCGCGGCGCGTGAGCGTGTTCGACCCGACCCATTCGCGCAAGGTGGGAGTTGGAGACGGCAGCTGCAGGGAAGGGCGCGGGCGTGCCGGAGGCAGCAGCGAGGGCGAGATCGGGGGAGCTGAAGGCGGACGTGCGAGCACGGGCAATGGCTGGTCGGTGACCAGAGTGGCCGCGACTCGGCGGGTGGTGATCACAGACTGGGCCGCTGCTGCCGCGCATGGACGCTGGGACCTCATCGTACTCACGACTCGGCCGGATGATCTCGATGCAGAGGTGGTCTCGGCGATTCGGGATATCTCGCCTGCGTTCATTGCGACGACGAGCCAGGTCGAGCGAGACCTCGAGCGAGCACAAGCAGTCTTCCCTGGTAGTCGGGCAGTCATATTCGGACCCGCGTTCCTCTCCGAACGCTTGGACCCAGGCGCTCCGGCTGAGGTCGTGCACGCTGAAGGTAGCCGTGCCGGGGAGGCCGACGGAGGTGTGCTCACAACCGGCGGTCTCGACGGAGTGGTCGGCAGAAGGGCCGAACCGGGGCGAGAAGTGACGTTCTGGGCACCTGCAGGTGCGCCCCGGTTCTTCCTCGCAGGACCGTCGACCGTGGTGCGTGCGCTTGTCAGCAGGCTGGGTCGTCTCGTGCTGCCGGTGCCGATGGAGGTCGTGATTCTGCCGCCGACGGTGTTCATTCCCTTCGTCGCCGAACTCAGCGTCCGCGAGGGCAGCTGGGCCGCACTGAAATCACACCTTGACCGCCCCGCGAAGGCAGCGAGCGAAGCAGTGCGGACCCGCCTCGGGGTGCAGGTTCCCGTGTTCGGTTCCGCCGCGTACTTCGTGCTCGAAGCAGTCGAGAGGATCGTGCCGATCGACGTGACGAGCTATGCGGGCAGGCACTTCAACCGTCACGTGGGCCAGACCCGGGACATGCTCGCCGGCTGGGCGGAAACGGCAGATTCAGCCCACGCTCTGCGGGAGCTCGTTGCCGCATTGGACGCACTTGACGATTGAGGCTCGACGAGTTCAGATGCCCGCATTGGACGAAGGCTGCGACTGAGCAACCGGCCGCGAGGGAGATCGCAGCGGTCCGGTCGCGCGGGATCGCCGCGGCCCGGCGGTGGGGCACTGCCGCGGTCCGGCCGCGGGTGCCTCCGCGGTCCGGGCACGGAAGCCGACAGTCGCCTCGGTGGCGGTGAACGGCGGGCTCAGACCTTCGCGTTCGGGTGACGCTTCGTGACGATGACTCCGACGAGGTAGAGCGCGACGACGAAGATGAGCGTGCCGACGATCTGGAAGCGCACGGATTGGACGGTGAGGCCGAGTCCGATGATCACAGCGATTCCGGCGAGTGTGACATACGACAGCCAGGGGTAGCCCCACATGCGCAGCGGCAGGGACTGACCGGCCGCCTCGGCGCGACGACGCAGAACGATCTGCGATACGAGGGTCGCGACCACGTGACGATGAGCGTCGAGCCGACGATGTTGAGCAGGACCCCGAGGACCTCGGCAGCCCAGAAATAGTTGAGTGCGACGGCGACGAAGCCGAACGCCGAGGTGGCCAGCACCGCTGCCACGGGCACACCGCGGCGGTTGGTGCGGCCGAGCCCGCGCGGCAGCATGGACCGCTGCGACATCGAGAACGACATCCGGGACGCTCCGTAGATGTTCGCGTTCATCGACGACAGCAGCGCGATGACGATGACCGCGGCCAGCAGCGAGGCGATGAACGGGAGTCCGGCGGTCTCGAGAACGGCCACGAACGGGGATTCGGCCAGGCGGCCGTCCGTCCACGGCAGGACGAGGACGATGATCGCCACGGACCCGATGTAGAGGAACAGGATACGCCACACGATCGTCTTGATCGCCTGGGAGACGCTGCGTTCGGGGTTCGCGGTCTCGGCCGCGGCGACCGCCACGATCTCGATGCCGCCGAAGGCGAACGCGACGACGAGCAGGCCGGCGGCGATTCCGGAGATGCCGGTGGGCATGAACCCGTCGGCGAAGATCTGAGTGGGCGGTTCGGCCGGGGTCCACCCGAACAGGTACGCGGCACCGAGGACGACGAAGAGGACGACGAAGGCGACCTTGATGAGCGAGAACCAGAACTCGAACTCACCGAAGCTGCCCGAGGTGGTGAGGTTGATGGCTGTGAAGACGAGCATGATCGCCAAGGCGATGACCCACTGTGGGACCGCCGGAATATAGGAGGCGGCGATCTGCGCGGCGGCGGTGGCCTCGGCGGCGACGACGAGGCACAGCTGAACCCACCACAGAGCACCGACGGCGAAGGCCGCTGCCGGGCCCATGGCCTTGCCCGCATAGTGCGAGAACGCGCCCGGATTCGGATCGGCGGCGACGAGTTCGCCCAGGGCCCGCATGACGAAGATGACGATGAGGCCCGCGACGACGTAGGAGATGAGCACGGCGGGACCGGCCGCCTGCACCCCGGCGCCAGAACCGACGAAGAGACCGGCGCCGATCGCCGAACCGAGGCTCATCATCACCAGATGGCGGGGCTTCATCCCCACCTTGAGACCGTTGGACGAGGTATCAGAAGAGCCGGAGGCCGAGGCGGACGCTGACTCGGCGGGCTGCGAAGACTGTGATTCAGGCACCCGACGAGTCTATCCGTCAGTCTCGGAAAGCGCAGACGCGGGTCGCGGACCCCTGTGGGTCGCGACCCGCGTCTGCGAGTGGCACTGGTCGGTCAGAGACCGATCGTATGCCGGTCGGCGATGCGATCTGCGTGTTCGCCGGCGAGCGGTCAGAGCCGGATCAGCTGCCGATCAGTCGTCGTCCTGCGGCGGCTCAGTGGCCGCGCTTGATCCAGTCCTCGAGGGCCGGACTCTCGGCGCCGATCGACGTCGAGTCACCGTGCCCGGTGAGCACGACGGTCGCCTCGGGCAGCCGGAAGAGCACGTCCCGGATCGATTCGATGATCGTCTCGAAGCTCGAATGCGACCGCCCGTGCCCGGGCCGCCCTTGAACAGAGTGTCTCCGGAGAACAGCACGGGACCGACGGCCCGACCGGCACCGGCCGATGCCGGAGCCGGCAGACCGGTCTCGACGAAGAAGCACGTCGAACCGGGGGAGTGGCCGGGAGTGTGCAGGGCCTTGAGCCTGACTCCGCCGACGGTCCAGGTGTTGCCGTGGGCGATCTGTCCGTCGGGACGGTAGTTCTCATAGGTCATATCCCACAGCACATAGTCATCGGGATTGAGGTACACGGTCGGATTGCCCACCCGCTGTGCGAAGTCGCGGACGACTCCGACATGATCGTCATGACCGTGCGTGAGCAGAATGGCCTTGACCTCTCTGGATCCGACCGCCTCGGCGATCGCATCGACATCATGGGCCGGGTCGATGACGATGACCTCGGAATCATCACCGATGATCCACACATTGTTGTCGACGTTGTGCGTCTCCCCATCCAGGGAGAACGTACCCGACGTGACGAGATGCTCAATAGCTGTCATTACAGTTCCACCACCGATCGCAGGACTTCGCCCTTGGCCATCTTCTCGAATGCGGATTCGACATCGCCGATGCCGATGCGTTCGGACACGAACTTTTCGAGCGGGAAACGTCCCTGCTGGTAGAGGTCGACGAGCATCGGGAAGTCGCGGTCGGGCAGGCAGTCGCCGTACCACGAGGACTTGAGCTTGCCGCCGCGGCCGAACACGTCGAGCAGCGGAACCGTGAGCTCCATCTCCGGGGTCGGCACACCGACGAGGACGACGGTGCCGGCGAGGTCACGGCCGTAGAAGGCCTGCCGCCACGTGGCGGGGAGTCCGACGGCGTCGATGACGACATCGGCGCCGAAGCCTCCGGTGCGCTCCTGGATCGCGGCGACGACCTCGTCCTCGTTCATGCCCTTCGTCGACACGGTGTGCGTGGCACCGAAGTCGGTGGCCCAGGACAGCTTCTTCTCATCGATGTCGAGAGCGATGATCGTGTTCGCTCCGGCCAGAGCCGAACCGGCGATCGCCGCGCAGCCGACACCGCCGGCACCGATCACGGCCACGGACTTGCCGCGGGTGACCTCACCGGTGTTGATGGCGGCGCCGATCCCAGCCATCATTCCGCAGCCGAGCAGACCCACGACCGCCGGGTCCGACTCGGGGACCTTGGTGCACTGGCCGGCGGCGACGAGCGTCTTCTCGGCGAACGAACCGATGCCCAGAGCGGCTTCGAGCTCGGTGCCGTCGGGCAGGGTCATCTTCTGCGAAGCGTTGTGGGTGTCGAAGCAGTACCAGGGCTCGCCGCGCTTGCAGGCACGGCAGTCGCCGCAGATGGCGCGCCAATTGAGGATGACGAAATCCCCGACCGCGACCTCGGTGACCCCGTCGCCGACCTCGGAGACGACTCCGGCGGACTCGTGGCCGAGCAGGAATGGGTAGTCGTCGCTGATTCCGCCTTCGCGGTAGTGGAAGTCCGTGTGGCAGACGCCGCACGACTTCACATCGACGACGACCTCGCCCGGGCCCGGATCCGGAATGACGATGTCGGTGAGTTCGACGGGGGCTCCCTTGCTGCGGGAGATGACGCCCTTGACGGTCTGTGGCATTGCGTCTCCTAAATGTCTTCGGTGGCGGGTGTCCGCGGATACGGAACCCGAAGTGGACCTGATGCACCTCGGCAGGGGTGCTCGCACCCCCCACCCTAACCAGGCCGGACGTCCGCGACCAGTGGGTGATTCAGGAGTGAGACGATGCGTTCGACCTGGGTGGGGTGAGGGTGGAACGACGAAGGCGGCCCGATGCTTGAGTTGCATCGGGCCGCCTCGGTGAGGGAGAAACGATCCACGTCGCCGAGGCGGCGCTGCGGATCCGACTCAGCCGGACGTGATCACGGGGTGGGGTTCACCTCGCAGCGATCAGTCGGCGACGTCTTCGTCGGGGTGCTTGCGCAGGTGCAGAAGCGCCGCGATGAGGCCGCCCCAGACGGTGACCATTGCGATGACCATCATGACGATTGCTGATGTGCCCATGTCAGACTCCCTTGTTCTCGGTGCGGAGGTTCTCTTCTGCGACGGAATCGGCGACGGCCGCGTTCATCTCATCGATCGTCGCCTTCGGCCAGCGGACCAGGGTGAGGATGATGGATCCGATGATGAGGAGTCCGATCATGCCCCAGCCGTAGACTCCGAGGATGAGCGGCGGGTAGCCCTCGTAGCCGTCGTTGATATAGGTGAGGATCTGGGTGATGAGCATGTACACGAGCACGACGCCGGTGATCGAGATGAGCGTCATCCAGATCGGTCCGAGCTTGAAGCTCGAGACCGCGTTGAGGTGACGACTGAAGACCGGCAGCTTCCGCATGGCCCAGCCGACGACCACGATCGACATGATGGCCGAACCGACGATGCCGATGTTGTTCGCGAAGGCATCCATCGTGTCCAGTGCGTACAGACCGGTGATGGTGGGCATGAGCAGGATGGAGACGACAGCCATGCTGCCGACGATCCACGCGGTCGAGGCTTTGTTGCCGACGCGGAACTTGTCGCGCAGCGCCTGGATCGGCACCTGGATGATCGAGATCAGCGAGGTGATTCCGGCGAAGACGAGGCAGAGGAAGAAGACGAATCCGAAGATCGCTCCTCCCGGCATCTCCGAGATCAGGGTCGGGAAGCCGACGAAGGCCAGACCGATGCCCGAGGAGGCCACATCGGCGACCTCGACGCCCTGCGCGGTGGCCATGAAGCCGAGTGCGGCGAAGATGCCGATGCCGGCGAGGATCTCGAACGCGGAGTTCGAGAAGCCGACGACGAGACCCGAACCGGTGAGGTTCGTCTTCTTCTTCAAGTACGAGGCGTAGGTGATCATGATGCCGAATGCGATCGACAGCGAGAAGAAGATCTGCCCATAGGCCGCGATCCACACGCTCGGATCCGTCAGCGCCTTGAAGTCCGGAGTGAACAGCGCATTGAGTCCCTCGGCGGCGCCGGGCAGGAACAGCGACCGGACGACGAGAGCGAGGAAGAGGATGATGAGCAGCGGAATGAAGATCTTCGAGAAGTTCGCGATGCCGTTCTGCACACCGAGGAGCAGAATGGCGAGGACGACGACCCAGACGATGATGATCGGGATGAGCACGCCGGGTACGAAATCGAGCGAGATTCCCGGGTCGCCCATCTTGAGGTATTCGCCGAAGAAGAAGCCCTCCGAATCGTCCCCCCAGGCCTCGGTCAGCGAGAAGAACATATAGGAGCCGGCCCAGGCGATGATCGCGGCGTAGTAGATGCCGATGATGATCGCGACACCGGTGGCGAACCAGCCGATGGGCTCGGCGCCCTTATGAGCCATTCTGTGGGCCAGCGGTGCCGATCCGCGCGAACGGTGCCCCATCGCGTAGTAGAAGAACAGCAGCGGAATGCCTGCCGTCAGCAGCGCGACGAGGTAGGGGATGATGAACGCGCCGCCGCCGTTGTCATACGTGACATAGGGGAAGCGCCAGATGTTGCCGAGGCCGACCGCCGACCCGATGGCCGCGAAGATGAACGCGCCGCGGGAGACGAAGACCTCCCTCTGGGGTGATGACTTGGGTGACATGATGTCCTTTCTTGACCGGTCGCGGATCGTCGCGACCGAACGGGGCCACCGGAGTTTCGTCTGTGAGACCGGTGGCCCGGAGTGAAGTCCGAATAGCGAGAATGACTCTCGAGTCGAGCTTCGTTGCTTGATCCCATTTTACTGGGAATTCACTGTGCGATGTGCCGCGCATCACGTGAGCCGCATAACAGTCTAGTATCGAATTCGCGGAAACCGCGAAAAGCCCCAGGCCCGGTAGACTTGAGGGCGTGACTATCTCGCTCTATAACACCGCCAGCCGCACGACCGAAGAACTGCGCCCCGTCAATGACGGTCAGGTCGGTATCTACGTCTGTGGCGCCACGGTGCAGGGCGAACCGCATATCGGCCACCTGCGGTCAGCTTCGGTGTTCGATACCCTTCGCCGCTGGCTGCTCTACACCGGCTACCGGGTGACCATGGTCCGCAACGTCACTGACATCGACGACAAGATCCTGTCGAAGTCCGTCGAAGAAGGACGGGAGTGGTTCGCTCACGCGTATAAGTACGAACGCGCCTTCACCGCCGCCTACGACGCGCTCGACGTTCTGCCGCCGAGCAGTGAACCTCGCGCGACCGGGCACATCACGGAGATGATCGAACTCATCTCCCGCCTCATCGAAGCCGGACATGCCTACCCCGCGCTCGACGGCAGCGCCGATGTCTACTTCGACGCCGCCTCGTGGAGCGACTACGGGGCACTGACGAACCAGAAGCTCGATGACATGGAGCTCTCCGAGGGCGCCGAGCTGCGCGGAAAGAAGGACGCCCGGGACTTCGCGCTGTGGAAGGCGCACAAGGACGCCGAGCCGATCACCGCCTCGTGGCCTTCGCCCTGGGGGCGGGGCCGACCGGGCTGGCACATCGAGTGCTCGGCCATGTCGACGAAGTACCTGGGGTCGAACTTCGACATCCACGGCGGCGGACTCGACCTGCGCTTCCCGCACCATGAGAACGAGCTGGCGCAGTCCCGTGCCGCAGGGGATCAGTTCGCGAACATCTGGATGCATTCCGGTCTGCTCAATGTGGGCGGGGACAAGATGTCGAAGTCTCTGGGCAACTCGGTCTTCGCCTCCGACCTGTTCGCCACGTTCAGCCCGCTGGCCGTGCGCTACTTCCTCACCGGTGCCAGCTATCGGTCGATCCTCGACTTCTCGAACGAGGCGATGGAACGCTCCGCGGCCTCGCTCGAGCGGCTGAAGAACTTCCTCCAGCGAGCCCGCCAGGCACTCGGCGCGGACGCGCCGGCGCTGCCGGACGTCAGCGATTCCTACGCTTCACGCGGCGTCGACGTGCCCGCCGAATTCGCCGCCGCTCTCGACGACGACCTCGGTGTGCCTCGTGCCCTGTCCGTGGTCTTCGCCTCGGTGAGCGAGGGTGCGAAGCTCCTCGATTCCGGCAGCGATCGGGAGAGCCTGGCGCGGATCGTCGCCGAGGTGGAGCTCATGCTCGACATCCTCGGTGTCAATCCCAGCGCTGCGGTCTGGGCCGGTTCGGCCGCCGATGCCAAGGCGGAGTCGGCGCTCGACTCCCTCGTGGCCGCCATGGCCAAGCGACGGGCCGAGGCGAAGGCGGAGAAGGACTTCGCCACCGCGGATGCTCTACGGGACGAACTGGCTGCGGCCGGCGTCGTCATCGAGGACACGGCCGACGGATACCGCTACCACCTCGGCGAGAGCTGAGGGCGACGAATTTCGGCCACGGGCACGAGCTCGCGGCCCCAACGTATTTGAAGGAATCAGATGGCTTCCAATCCCCGCTCCGGCGGTTCGAAGAAGGGCCCGACCAAGGGGTCGGGCGGTAAGAACAAGCGCGGCCTGCGCGGTAAGGGGCCGACGCCGAAGGCCGAGGACCGCGTCTACCACAAGGCGCACAAGGCCGCACAGCAGCGCAAGAGCTCGAACGCCTCGGCGCAGGCGAAGCGGAAGAAGAAGGAGCTCGGCCCGAATATGGTCGCCGGGCGCAATTCGGTCCTCGAGGCTCTGCGGGAGGGCGTTCCCGCCACCGCGATGTACGTCTCCGGACGCATCGACTCCGACGATCGGGTCCGCGAATCCATCACTCTGGCGACTCAGCGCGGCATCTCGATGCTCGAGGCGAGCAAGCCCGACCTCGACCGGCTCACCGATGACGCGATCCACCAGGGCATCGCCCTGCAGGTCCCGCCCTACGACTACGCCGACCCCTCCGATCTGCTCGAGTTCGCGGCCGAACGTGCGGAGACGCCGCTGCTCGTGGCCCTCGACGGGATCACGGATCCGCGCAACCTCGGTGCCATCGTCCGGTCGACGGCGGCCTTCGGCGGCCACGGTGTGATCATCCCCGAACGTCGCGCCGCCTCGATGACTGCCGCCGCGTGGAAGACCTCGGCCGGTGCCGCATCGCGCATCCGCGTGGCACAGGTGGTCAACCTGGCCAGGGCGATCGACGAGCTGAAGAAGCAGAACGTCTTCGTCGTCGGCCTCGACATGGACGGCGACGTCGAGCTGCCCGAATTGACCTTCACCCGCGACCCGCTGTGCATCGTCGTCGGCTCCGAAGGCAAGGGGCTCTCACGGCTCATCGCGGAGAAGTGCGATCAGATCGTGTCGATCCCGATCGCCGCGACCACCGAATCGCTCAACGCCGGCATCGCCGCGGCCGTGACCCTCTACGAGGTGGCAAGAGCCCGCCGCCCCTGACCCCTCTTACTACCTGACGGCGGCCCAGCAACCTCGCGCCAGGTTGCTGGGCCGCCGTCAGGTAGTAATTAGAGGGAGGTGCGGTAGGTTGCCTCGTCCATGGCCCCGACCGTCGAGTGGCGGCGGCTGTAAGTGAAGTAGACGATGGCGCCGACGACCATCCACGCCCCGAAGACGATCCACGTCCGTCCGCCGAGGTTGACCATGAGGAATGCGCACGCCACGGCACCCAGCGCGGGCACGACCGGCCCGAACGGAACCTTGAATGAGCGCTCGAGGTCCGGGCGTTTGAACCGCAGGTAGATGACTGCGATGTTGACCAGGCAGAACGCGAACAGGGTGCCGATGCTCGTGGCGTCGGCGAGTTCGCCGAGCGGTATGAACGCGGCGGTGATGGCCACGAGGCCGCCGACGATGAGAGTGCCGACCAAAGGAGTGCCGGTGCGCTGGGAGACGCGGCCGAAGATCTTCGGCACCATTCCGTCCCTGGCCATCGTCAGCAGGATCCGCGACTGACCGTAGAGCACGGTGATGACGACGGAGAAGATCGCGAGCACCGCGGCCACCGCGAAGAGCAGGACCGCGATATTCGACCCGGTGATCTCCTCGACGATCTGCACCAGCGGGGCATGAGCGCCTTCGAACCACTGCCACTGCCGTGCCCCGATCGCCGTGACGGCGACGAGGACGTACATCGAGGTGACGATGAGCATCGAGAAGATGATCGCCCGCGGCAGATCCCGGCGCGGATTCTTCGCTTCCTCACCGGCCGTGGACGCCGCATCGAAGCCGATATACGAGAAGAACACGCTCGAGGCGGCCGCGGTGACGCCGGCGGCACCCATCGGCAGCATCGGCGCGAAATTGCCGGCCTTGAACGCGGTGAACGCGACGACGGCGAAGAAGACGAGGATGCCGATCTTGACGAACACGAGAATGGTGTTGACGACACCGGATTCACGAGCCCCGCGCATGAGCAGCACGGTCGCCAACGCCACGACGACAAGGGCCGAGGCGTTGATGATTCCGTCCGGATTATCCGCCAGGCCCGGCCCCGTGGTCAGCGACGCGGGCAGCTCGAGACCGAAGACGCGCAGGGTCTCATTGACGTAGTCGGCGGCGCCGACAGCGACCGCCGCGACCGAGACCGCGTATTCGAGGACGAGACACCAGCCGCAGACCCAGGCGACGCCCTCACCCAGGGTGGCGTAGGAATACGAGTAGCTCGACCCGGACACCGGCACCATTCCGGCCATCTCGGCGTAGCTGACCGCCGACAGCAGCGCGGTGATTCCGGCGAGAACGAAGGCAAGCCACACGGCGGGGCCGGCCACAGGCACCGCCTCGCCGAGGATGACGAGGATTCCCGTGCCCAAGGTGGCACCGACGCTGATCATCGTCAGCTGGAAGACACCGAATGTCCGCCGCAGTCCACCCTGCTGCGCGGACTGCGCATCGGTGTGGGCCTCGGCGGTCATGGCGCTGATCGACTTGCGTCGCCCCAGCTGCCGCAGCACGCCTGTGGGAGTGTGCGCCGGCGGAGCGGACGGAGTGTGCGAAACGGTCATCTGAATATTCTTGCATGGTCATGAATATTGTCTCGCCGGGCCTCCCCTTGATCACTGGCGATGACGCCCCGCAGCGTCGCCGATCTCACACGGCGTCGGCGGAGATCCGCCGCCACGGCTGCGATGTCAGGGATGACGAGCCGCTCCAGCCGCCCGGAGGCCGCCGTGCTCACACGTCGGGGGTGAACCGGCCGTCCTGGGCCATCCAGCCTCCGTCGACGAGCTGCGAGTGCCCGGTGACATAGCTCGAGGCGTCCGAGGCGAGGAACAGAACGGGCCCGGCGATCTCGTGCAGGCGACCCCAGCGGCCCAGAGCGGTCTTGTCCGCATACGCATCCCACCATTTCCCGTCGGCCTTGATCTGCTGCGTCAGGGGAGTGTCGAAGGGGCCGGGCAGGATCGCGTTGACGCGCACGCCCTTGCCCCCGAGCTCGCTGGCCATCGTCTTCGTCAGCTGTACGACACCGGCTTTCGCGGCCGCATAGATTCCCTGGCCGGGTTCGATGGCCAGAGCCCGGAATGAGGCGTAGGTGACGATCGATCCGCGACCGCGCTCACCCATCTCACGGCCGAAGCCGCGCATCAGCCGGTACGTGCCCTTGAGGTTGATGTCGATGACCCGATCGAATTCGTCATCGGTGGTGTCGACGAGGCGTTTGCGTACGTTCGCTCCCGGTGTGATGACGAGGATCTCGGCATCGGCCCAGGCGTCCACGAGGGCATCGACGGAGGCGGTGTCCGTGATGTCGACGGCAGCGGCCGTGGCCGTTCCGTCCGTTCCCGACACGGCCGATCCGTCTGCTGCCGAACCCTGTGCCGATGAGTGGGCGGCCGACCCGCCGCTGCGAGCGGCGATGAGGGCGGCGGTCTCCTCGGCGCCGGTGAGGTTGAGGTCGGCGACGACGACGTGCGCCCCCGCATCGGCGAGCCCGATCGCGCTGGCCTGCCCCAGTCCGGAGCCGGCCCCGACGACGACGGCCGTGCGCCCGCTGAGGTCGAACAGGGACGGGATCGACGGGTTGTTCTCGTTCGTGGGCATCGGCTCGTTCGTCGACATCGGGAATCCTTCCGGGCGGGGTTCGGTTCCGGAGCGACACCGGTGTCGCTCCGTGGACTTCAAAGGTATGCCCGCCGAGGCGGCCCCGCCGTCCCCGTTTCACCTTGTGGAACATCGGCTGAGGTCAGGGTGTCAGAATTTCTTGCTGTCGACGTAGCGGATCTCGTCGGGGAGGTTCGCCAGGTAGTCGACGATGAAGTAGGCGATGGCCTCCATCGTGGGGATGTCGCGCTGGCGGCGCGCGCCATGGTGCGGCGGTGCTCGGCGAATTCGTAGAAGACCTGCCCGGGTTCGAGCTTGCGGGTGAGATTCTCCGGGATCGCCTGGATGAGGGGTTTGTACACTTCGTCGAGCCAGCGGCGGGCGGCTTGGGATTCGTCGAGTTCGTCGAATTCGGCGATCTCGGGAGCCGAGCGGAACGAATCGAGGTCGTTGAGCATCGCTCGGGCCTGATTCTCGTTCGCGCCGATCCCGGTCAGGCGCAGCAGACGCCGTGAGTGGTGGTTGGGTTCGACGACCTTCGGGGACACGAGGAGGCTGATGCCGTCGATATCGGTCGTCACGGTCAGTTCGCCGAGGTCGAAGCCCAGGTCGTTGAGGCGACGGATGCGTTCGTCGATGCGCCAGCGTTCGTTGACACTGAATTCCTCGACCCGGGTCAGCTCCGCCCACAGCGCGTTGTACGACTCGCAGAGCCGCTCACCGGCCGCCAGCGGATCGGTCTCGGGGGCGACGAGGCCCGCGGCCTGCAGGTCGAGGAAGTCTCCGGCGATGTTCATCCGCGCGATCCGCAGGTCCATGTTCCGCTGACCGTCGGAGAGCTGGTCGTGCAGCTCGCCGGTCTCGGCGTCGACGACGTAGGCGGCGTAGGCATCGGCATCGCGGCGGAAGAGCGTGTTCGACAGGGATACGTCTCCCCAGTAGAAGCCGACGAGGTGGAGGCGGACGAGCAGCACGGCCAGAGCGTCGACGAGGCGGCCGCCGGTGTCCTCGGCCAGGTCCCGGGAGAACAGCGCACGGTAGGGCAGGGAGAATTCGAGGTAGGCGGTGATGAGAGCGCCCTTGAGTGCCTGGCCCGATCCGGTCCTGCGACCTCCGACGACGGCGCGGGCTTCGACGAGGGGGACGTCGAGGTTGCCGAGCGCACCGAGGATGTCGAACTCACGCGTGGCCTGCGCGTCGTCGGTCTCCTTGATCGCGAGAACTTCGTCTCCGATCTCGACGTAGCGCACGACGTGGCGGGAGATTCCGCGGGGCAGACCGCCGAGGAGCTTCTCCGGCCACTCGGCCAGGGGCAGGTGCCAGGGGAGTTCGGCCAGGGCCGCATGATCGGCGTTGCGGACCGTGTGGATCTCCGGTGCGGGAACGGCCGCGCCGACCGGCGTGGCAGCGCTGTTCGGCGTCGTCGCCGACAGTGAAGCCTGTGCTGACGGGTCCGGCGGGGGCAGGGTTCCCGACACGGCTCAGGAGTCCGCGTCGGAGACCGAGGCCACGAGCGCCTCGGCGAGGTCGGGTGTCTCCACGCCGATGAGCCGTCCGTGATCGAGGAAGGCGATCCGGTCGCCGAGGACCTTCGCATCCTCGAGATCGGAGGTGGCGTAGATCGTCGTCAGTCCGAATTCCTGCTGCAGCTGCTTGATGAGCGCAAGAGTCTCCGCCTGCTGCTCGGGGACGAGATTGACCACGGGCTCGTCCATGATGAGCACCTTGGGCCGGCGCACCACGGCACGCGCCAGGGCCACGGTCTGGCGCTGCAGCTGGGTGAGGTCGCCGGGAACCGAATCGAGGATGTCGCTCAGCCCGATCTTGTCCATCACGGATTCGACGCGTTCGGTGATCTCGTCGGCGGGCAGGCCGTCGACGCGCAGCGCGAAGCCGAGATTGTCGCGCACACTCATATGCGGGTAGAGCGCGTAGCTCTCCAGCGCCAGGGTGACATCGCGGTCGTTGACGGCGGCGTGGGTGATGTCCGCGCCGTCGATGAGGATCGTTCCGGACTTCGGGGTCTCCAGTCCGTGCAGCATCCGCAGGATCGTCGACTTGCCCGAGGCGGTGGGGCCGTAGAGGACAAGGAACTCGCCGTCATCGACGAAGAGATTGAAGGGGTGAACGGATTCGGACGTCGTGTTCTCGTAGACATGACTGAGGCCATTCAACGACACCGTTGACATAAGTCCTCCTAAAACTTCTGAATAACTCCGTGAGCAGCTGGTCGTCGGTGACCCGGCAGGGATGCTCAGTCACTCTCATCCTAAGGGGTGGATGGTTGGGGTGCTCTGTGAATTCGACAAAGCGTAGAGTGATTCTCAGCACGATGGCTGTGCGCCGACGCATACCGCGCCGTCCACCCCGCCGGATGCGCCGACGCAGACCACGGCGCGAAAGTAGACTGACTCGTATGAAGGTCACGTTGGACGAGGTCGCCGCCCGGGCCGGAGTCTCCCTGGCCACGGTCTCCCGGGTGCTCGGTCGCCGCGGTGCAGTCGCCGAATCGACACGGGCGAAGGTGCTGGAGGCGATGAGCGAGCTCGGCTATTCGCGCTCGACCCTGCTCCATGATGCGCCGAGGCGGCTCGTGGCCGTCAGCGCTCCCGGCAATCCCGAACATTGGCAGGTCCAGGTCTGCACCCGCGTGGCCAAGGCCCTGCAGGATCATGATCTCCTCGTCACCCGCCCGCTCGTCGAGACCGACCCGGAACCGCTGCAGACCGCGATCGACGCGGCGCCGTCGCCCTGGTGACCACGACGATGACGAGTCTGAATACGGAGATCCCCTGCATCCGCGTCGCCGAACAGTCCGCCACCGAGGAGGTCTCCGAAGCCGGTACGGAGGTCATCGCCGCGCGCCTCGACCTCGGCGGCGGGATGACCACGGCCTTCGAGCATCTGCGGGCGATCGGACACCGGCGCATCGGGCTGATCTGCAACGACAGCGGTGAACTGGCCGTTCAGCTCATCCGCCGCTTCCTCGACGAACATCCGGCCAGAAACCTCGGGCTCAACCTCGAGGACTGGATCTCACGGGTGCCGAAGTCGTTCTCCGGCGGATCGCGTGCGGTGCTCGAGCTCAAGGATGCGACGTGCACAGCGGTGATCGTCCAGTCCGCTCTGCAGCTGCACGGTGCCCTCCACGGTCTGCGGAATCGGCATCTGCAGGTGCCGCGGGACATGTCGGTCGTGGGGTTCGGCGATTCCCCGACGATGAAGTTCACGGGCCCGCCGGCCACGGTCCTCGGCCTCGACGTCGAAGGGCTGTCGAATGCCCTCATCGATGCGACGCTGCAGACCCTGCGGATCTCGACGACGGGTCTGCCCTCGGTGCCTCCGGTGTTCCGTCCTCGACTCGTCGCCCGAACCTCGACGACGGCGGCTCGCCAATGAGCGAACACCTGCCCGAGCACCGGCACGTCCGTCTCGCAGAGATCGCCGGCACCGCCGGGGTCTCGAAAGCCACCGCCTCACGAGCTCTGCGTGATCCCGAATCGGTGTCGGCCGCCTCGTTGGCGAAGGTGCGGCAGGCGTTGGCGATCCTCGGCGCTGCCGGGCAGGCCCCGTACGCCGAATCCGGGGCACGGGAAGGATCAGGTGCCGGGGGAGGGCCCGGTGCAGGAGCCGCCTCGTCGCTCATCGCGCTCATCAAACCTGCGGTGTCAGCAGGCAACGTGGACCCGTATTCGCGGCTTGCGGAGATCTTGACGAACCGGATGTTCGGGCTCGGCATCGCCGTCGTCCACATCGAGGCCATTGCCGAACGCAATGAGGCCCTCCTCGAGACGATCCTCGGCAGCGAACACGGCGGGCCCACGATCTCCGGAGCCATCGTCGTCGGCGGCGGTGCCGCCGGTGTGCTTGCGGGGATGCTCGCCGAACGTGGGCTGCCGCTCATCCGCATTTCGAATGCCCGCCACGACGACGGGATCTCGCGCATCTACCTCGACGCGACCGGCGGAATCGAGACCGCCGTGGCCCACCTGGTCCACCTCGGCCACAAACGCATCGGGCTCGCCGTGCTGCGCGATTCGGCTGCCCCGGCCCGCATCGCCGGCTTCCGCAGATCGATGGCAGGAATCCTCCACATTCCCGCGACCCGTGATCAGGCCCCCGTCGTCGAGGCTGCCGGCGGAGCCATGGCCGGAGTCGCTGCCGCCGAGGAGCTGCTCGATCTGCGTTGCACCGCCGTCATCGCCTGCGCCCCGTCCCTGTCCTTCGGCATGCTCGAGGCCGCCCAGCGGCTGCGACTCGACGTGCCCAGGGACCTGTCCCTGCTCACGGTCGGCGACGTCCCCGACGCCGATGTCGTCCAACCGCCCCTGTCGCAGGTCGTCTACGACTGGGCGACCGTGGCGCAGTCGGCGATCGACGAGATCCGCGCGATGATCGCCGCCGGTGACGCGCGCGTACATGTCGACTACACGGTTGACCCGGATCTCGTCCTCCGGGCCAGCGCCGTGCCCCCGCAACGCCGCTGATCTCGGGTTTCGATCACAATCATCCTCGCAGAGGCGGTCCTGCCGTGACGTGGATCCGACCGGTGAGTCGGATCGACCGGAGTGCGCCGAGGCGGTCCGATGCCGGTCGCGAACCGGACCATCCTCGACGAGGCGGCTCGACCTCAGCCGTGGACGGTGCGGAGGAATTCCGTGCGTTCGACGACGAGGCGGCCGAGCAGTTCGGCCACGGCCGCTGGATCGGCGATCCGCCATGAAGCGCGAGTCGGGGCGGACCCGACCTTGACGGTGAGACCAGAGTCCAGAGCGCGGGAGTCCGTGAGTTCGTCGAGGGCCGCGAAGGCGTCCTCATCGGTGACATCGTCCCCGAGGTAGCCCATTGCCGTCGGTTCTCCGGCACGGGCGAGCAGCCGGATGCCATCGCCTTTCGTCGCCTGTTTCACCGCGAGTTCGGTGATGTCGTGGCCTTCGATGACACGGATATCCGGGAACTCCTCGACTACGTCGAGGGCGTGTTCATGGAGGGCCGCAGCGGCCTCGGGGGCGAGTCCGCGAGTGTGGACCGTCCGCGAATAGGGTTTGCGCTCGATGAGGAAATCCGAGGGGCCGTCGGCATTGCCCGAGTCGTTCGCGCCAATCGTTGCGGCCGAACCCATCGTGGCCGCAGCCGCACCTGTGGTCGCCGCGGACGAACCGGGGCGTTCATCAGCGCCCGGAAGAGTGTGTTCGAAAGCGTCGAGGTGTGTGTCGATGGCGGCGAGCATCTCCGCCTCGTCCGGAGTGAGCTCGGGAGACCGGCCTACGGCGGAGTCAGGATCACGAGCAGCGTCGCTGCCGAGTTCGGCCTCCGCGCCGTGCGAACCGATCAGCCACGCCGAGTCCGGGGCTGCGGACAGCCGTCGCAGGGTCGCGATATCGCGACCGGACACCAGCGCCACCCGCGTGCGCGGCAGGCCGGCGAGCGCCGCGATGGCCGCAGCCGATTCGGGGACCATCCGGGAGGTCGACGGATCGTCCTGAAGAGGTGCGAGCACCCCATCGAAATCCAGGGCCAGCAGCAGCGAATCGGCGATGGCGAGGTCACGCAGGACCACCTCGGCGGGGGCGGAGCGGGCAGGACCGAGCGCGGTCGGCTTCGATGTCACTGGGCTTCTCCTAGCGGGCGGTGGAGATATCGTCTGTCCACTCGGCATCATCAGGTCGGTCGGCGCGATCTGATGGGGCTGCCGGCACATCCGGCGGCGGTGCGCTGCGGTTCTTCTGCACCACGGGTCGTTCGGGGACGATGACCTCGGGATTGTGTTTGATGTGCTCGAGTTCGGCGAGGAAGTTCTTCGACCACCGGCTCACGGTGTCCGTGGCGACCCTCTTGCGCATCTGCTTCATCCGACGTGTGCGAGTCTTCTCGTCCATCTGCACGGCTTCGAGGATGCCCGCCTTGAGGTCGGCGATGTCGTGGGGATTGACCATCACCGCGCCCTTGAGCTGTTCGGCAGCCCCGGTGAATTCGGAGAGCACGAGGGCTCCGTCGTCCCGCCTTCGACACGCCGCATACTCCTTGGCGACGAGGTTCATTCCGTCGCGCAGAGCGGTCACGAGCATGACATCGGCGGCGAGGAAGAATGCCGTCATCTCATCGCGCGGATAGGAATGGTGGAGATAGCGCACGGGAATCGATCCGACATCGACCTGCTCGCCGTTGATCCGACCGACGGCCAGTTCGACGTCGTGGCGGATGATCTTGTACTGCTCGAGCCTCTCCCGCGACGGGGTCGCGATCTGAATGAGCACAACATCCTCGACGTCGAGTCGGCCTTCGGCGAGCAGCTCTCCGAACGCCTTGAGCCGGTGGCGGATGCCCTTCGTATAGTCCATCCGATCGACGCCGAGCATGACCACCCGCGGATTGCCGACCTCTTCGCGGATCTGCTTCGCCCGTTCGATGATCTTCGGATCGCGGGCGAGTTCCTCGAGGTAAGGGGTGTCGATCGAGATGGGGAACGACTCGGCGCGGACGAGGTGGGCCGGGAGGAAGTCACCCGGCGGGACCGAGACGGTCGACCCCTTCGTCGCGTATCCCAGACGCCCGCGGACGGCACGGCGGAAGTTCGCTGCGTCCGCCGGCCGTTGGAACCCGATGAGATCGGCGCCGAGGAGCCCGCGGAGGATCTCGTCGCGCCACGGCAGCTGAGCGAAGAGCTCGTAAGGAGGGAAGGGAATGTGATTGAAGAACCCGATCGCGAGGTCAGGGCGCAGACGTCGGACCATCTGCGGAACCAACTGGAGCTGATAATCGTGAACCCACACGGTCGCGGACTGCGCAGACACCTCGGCGACCTTGGCCGCGAAGCGCTCATTGACCCGCACATACGCATCCCACCAGGTGCGGTGGTACTCGGGAGGGACGATGACATCGTGATAGAGCGGCCACAGTGTGGCGTTGGAAAACCCTTCGTAGTACCTGAGGACATCCTCACTTGTCAGAGTCACCGGGGTCAGGTGCATGCCGTCGATGGTGAAGGGTTCGAAATCCTCGTCGGCGACGCCCGTCCACCCGATCCAGGCACCCTCCTGGGCCTTCATCACGGGAGCCACCGCAGTGACCAAACCCCCAGGTGAGGTGCGCCATCCGCGATTCGCGTCGTCGGGATCGCGGTCGACGGGCAGGCGGTTTGCCACGACGACGAAATCGCTGTCGCCGTAGGGGATCTCGGTGCTGAGCTCGGCAGAGTCGACGGTGCTCATCTGCGCCTCCTCCTGTGTCGGTCCTTGGAATGAACTGTACTCGCTCGACTAGGCTTGGCCAGGTGATGGATCAGGAACTGGGAGGCTACCGCCTCATCGAGGAGCTCGGCTCGGGCGGCATGGGTGTCGTCTACCTCGGTGTCGACGGCGGAAACAACCCGGTCGCGGTCAAGGTCCTCCATCCGCATATCGCCAATGACGAGACCGCCAGGAAGCGTCTCGCCCGCGAAACCCGCACCCTGCGCCGGATCCGCCATCCCCGCATCGCCGAGGTGCTCGACGCCGAACTCGATTCCGCGCAGCCGTTCATCATCACCGAATTCGTCGACGGGCAGACCCTGTCCGATGACGTCCGCGACAACGGCCCCTTCGCCGAGGATGAGCTCGTCCATTTCGGCCACGCACTCCTCGATGCTCTCAACGCCGTCCACGATGCCGGCGTCATCCACCGCGACCTCAAACCCGCCAACGTGATGATCATGGACGGTGAGCCGATGGTCATCGACTTCGGCATCGCCCAGGTCGCCGACGAAGTGCGCGTGACCGCCACCGGGCTGGTCATGGGCACCCCCGGCTATCTCTCCCCGGAGATCGCCGACGGCAAGACGTCGAGTGAGAAGACCGACTGGTGGGGATGGGCCGCGACCATGGCGTTCGCCGCCACCGGTCGCAACCCCTATGGTTCCGGACCCTTGGAAGCCGTTCTCGGTCGTGTGGCCATGGGCAAATTCGACCTCGACGGGGCGCCGAAGAACTTCGCTCCGCTCATCTCCGCCTGCCTCGATCCGAAACCCGAACGTCGTCCGTCGGGGCAGATGATCCTCGACGCTCTCGTCGACATCGAGTCCGGGCGGATGCCGCAGCTCGGTTCCGGTCCTAGCGGCGGGGCCGGCTCGGGTGGTCTGCAGCGGGCATCGAGCGGAACCGCAGTCATGCCTGCCGTCGACGACGGCGGCAATGGTCACGGCGGTTCAGGTCACGGTGGTGCCGGGGCGGCTGGGTCTGCGCTCGGGGGTGCGGCTCTGGGCGGCGCGGCGGGAGCTGCCGCTGGATTCGGCGCAGCCGGCGCTGCGGGTCGTGGAGATGCTGCCGCGAACGGCGGCTCCGTCGGTCAGGGTGGTCCGCGGGGAGATTTTGCAGGTACGGGGTATCCGGGAGCCGGCCCGACCGGCAACGGGCAGCCGCAGTACCCCGGGTCCAGCCGACCGACCAATCATTCCGGTTCCGGTCACGGTGCCGGGCCCAACCAGGGTTCGGGCTATGGTCCCGGGCAGATGCACGGGCCCCCGCAGCAGGCGACCGCGCCGCCGATCAACAACCCCAACGGCGGCATCCAAGCAGGCCCGGGCTCCCCGATGGCCGGTGCCGACCTCGGCCGATCCGGCTTCGTCCAACCCGGTCATGGACAGAACCTCATCGGACCGAGCGGTCCCGGCGGACCGCACGGCCAGATCGCCCAGGGACAGTGGGGCGACCAGTCCGGTCCCGGCGGTCAGCTCATGGGTCCCGGCGGCCAGCCGATGCAGCAGGGCGGTCAGCAGATGCAGCCCGCCGGCCAGCCATGGACCCCGATGGGATACCGACGGGTTCAGTCGGGCGGCTGGGTCGTCTTCGGACTCGTCGTCTTGGCCGTCGCCGTCATGCCGCTCGGCCCGCTGGTCATCAGTGTCGTCGCACTGATCTGGTCGGTGTTCGCCCGCACCGGCACCCGTCTGGATCGGAAGGTCCAGCGATACCGGTTCGACCGCGGAACGAATTCGGGTGGATTCTTCCGGGCGCTCGCCTCGGCGCCGGGGGCCGTGCTGGCCTCGATCCTGACGTCGGTGGCCTCGCTCATCCTGCCGGCGATCGCGGCCGCCGCCGCGCTCGTGCTCACCCGGCTCGACATCGCCGGGATCGTGCCCAGCGGGTCGTCCGAACAATGGTCGGTGTGGGCGGCCGGCGCCGCGGGTTCGCTGGTGCTGTGGGTCGGGCCGGGAGCCTCGAGCCTGCGCTTCGGCTCACGTCTGCTCGTCTCTGGAGCCACTCGCAATCAGCTCGGGCGCCTCATCGCCTTGGCGGTGATCGCGCTGCTCGTCATCCTCGCCGTCATGGTCATCCAGTCGGGGGCGGCCATGTCTTGGTGGCCGCTGACGATCAACCCCTTCGACTACCTGCCCGGACCGGTGTGAGCAGGTCGGACTGACTGTTCGGTCTGGTGCGGGCAGGTCGGTTCGATGCGGGCGGGAATGTGAGAGTGCGCCTGTGCGACCGTGTGACCGTGTGATTCGATCCGCACTGAGTGCCGCAGGAGTCCGAACTGAGCGCCGGACGAGTCCGAGGTAGTTGAACATTGTAGTTGAACCTTGAATGTTTCTGGGAGTCGGCGCAGCACCTGTTTCGGTACAGTGGTGCCGTCGGGTCGCGGAAGCCGTCCCGCACCTTTCGGGCCACAGGCCGCACCGATGTCAGACGATCCAACGTGAGGAACAATGGCGAAGAACAACTCCGCGGACGACAAGCGGAACCGCGCACGCGAGAACGCCCGCCAGATCGCGGCGAATCAGGCGAAGAAGGAGAAGACCGCGAAGACGATCCTCTACACCGGGATCGCAGTGGTCGTCGTCGCCGTGCTCGCCGTGGTCGGTGTGCTCGTGTTCCAGCAGAGCAAACCCGCTGTCAGCCCCTCGAACTATGTCTCCGACGGAATCACCGTGGGCAAGGACAACACGCTCGTGCAGCCGCTGAAGATGCCCGAAGGCGAGGAATCGGATCTGCCGGCTCCGACCGAGGAGGGTGCGAAGAAAGGCGCCGCCACGGTCACCGTCTACCTCGACTTCCAGTGCCCCGGGTGCAAGGCCTTCGAGGAAGGCAATGCGAGCATGCTGCGCAAGCTCGCCAATGAGGGTTCGATCGTCGTCAACTATAAGCCGGTGTCGTTCCTCGACCGCATGTCCAGCGGCAACGAGTACTCGACCCGCTCGGCCAACCTCGCCGCCTGCGTCGTCGACAGCCAGCCCGAGGTCGCCGTCGATCTGTTCGATGCACTCTTCGCTCAGCAGCCGGAGGAAGGCGGCGAGGGCCGTACCGATGAGGAGCTGCTCAAGGTGGCTGAAGAAGCCGGCGTCGACACCTCGAAGAAGCTCAAGGCCGATCCCGAGCAGACCGTGAAGTCCTGCGTCACGGACCGCACTTTCGACAAGTTCGTCGAACAGTCGAGCCAGACCGCTCTCGACGACGGTGTCGAAGCCACCCCGTGGGTGCTCATCAACGGCAAGCGCACGGACAAGACCAGCGACTCGCAGGCCCTGGCGACCGAGATCCTCAAGGCCACCGGAGAGTTCAAGGGTTGATCGCCTGAGGACCTCCCAACCGTCGCCGTGTGAGTAGGCCGGGTCCCGCCGAGGTGGGGTCCGGCCTTCTCCGTGCCCCGCGGTTTTGTGGCCGGGCCCGGCCATGGACTACTATCGTGTAGGCGCGCACGCTCGGTGCGCACCACGCCTCCTTAGCTCAGTTGGTAGAGCACCGCTCTTGTAAAGCGAAGGTCGTCAGTTCGAGTCTGACAGGGGGCTCCACTCGGGACAGCCCCGCGCATCGCTGGAAACAGCGAGCGTGGGGCTTCTTCATGGACGGGCAGACGATGGAGACGGCCTAGGGGGTTACAGGCCGTGCTCGTTCAAGTACAAGCTACTCGTTCAAGCGCAAACTTCTCTCGTTCAAGGCGAGGCGCGGTTATCGATGCGTACACGGCGCGAAAAGTGCGCTCAGCCTTGAATGAGGCAGAGGACGCGAGCGCTGCGGACGAGTGGCGGAGGCGAGCCGTCGGGCTCGGGCGACCCGCTAGGTCTGGCCGTCGCGTCGGAACACGAGCATGAGGGAGCGCATGCTCAGCACGAACCCGCCGAAGAGCAGCACGAAGCCGAAGAACGAGTACAGATGGATGTCCTTCGTCAGCAGCGGACCCTCATCGCTGGTGATGAGCATGATCGCTCCCACCACGGCGGCCCCGGCGAGGACGGCGACGATGAGCTGTTGGAACAGACTGGTGAGGAAGCTGCGGTCGGACGGGTTCTCGAGCACGCGCATGTTCATCGAGAACCGACCGTGCTCGAGATCCTCGGTGATCTTGTTGATCCGGCGCGGCATGCGGTCGATCATCGGCATCAGCTGCAGGGCCCGACGCTGAAGCTCATCGGTGATCTTCGTGCCCTTGAGCTTCGACCTCACGAGCCTGTTGCCCTCCCGCCGGGACACGGCGACGACATCGAAGTTCGGATCGATCGTCAGCAGCGCACCCTCCACGGAGGCCATCGCCCGGAAGGCGGCACTGATCGGCGCCGGCACGGAGAAGCGATGAGCGAGCACGAGATTGAACAGATCATCGAAGAGCTTCTGCTCCTGTGCCGCGCGGGTGCCGCCGCCGTAGCGCAGCAGGAGTTCGCCGACGGCCCGTTCGACCTCCCGATCGTCGAGCCCGTCGGGACGCCCGAGGAGTTCGATGAGGGCATCGGTGGCCCCGGCGCTGTCGTTCTGGTCGATCGAGTAGAGCATGAGTCCCAGCGAGGTCTGCGTGCCCGGATCGAGTCGGCCGACCGCACCGAAGTCGAGCAGCCCCAGCTTCCCCTCGGGAGTGATGAAGATGTTGCCGGCATGCAGATCGGCGTGGAAGATCCCGTCACCGATGATCTGCTCGAGCGTGGCACCCAACAGTGTGGTGGCCAACCGGGACCGTTCGGCATCGCTGAGCTCGGTCAGCAGCGCCCCCGCCCGTGACACCGGCTGTCCGGGCAGTCGATCCATGACCAGCAGGCGTTCGCCGCTGAGGCCCGGGTAGCCGTGTGGAACGGTGACGTCGAATTTCCCCGACCGTTTGAGAGAGGCCTCGATGCTGGCCATATTGTCCAGCTCGATCCGATAGTCGAGTTCCTCCTCGAGCGTGTTCGCGAAGCCTGCGGCCAGTGACTGCACACCCAGATCCCTGCCCCAGGTCGTGGTTTTGTTCAGCCAGCCCGCCAACCGCAGGATGATGTCGAGGTCCTGCGTGACCTGATTGAGCGCCTTCGGCCGCTGCACCTTGACGATGACTTCCGTGCCGTCGAGCAGGGTCGCCTCGTGGACCTGCGCCACCGAGGCGGCCGCCAGCGGCGTGGAGCCGATCCGTGCGAACACCTCTCCGATGGGTCGACCGAGCCGCTCGGCGATGGCCGGTTCGATGACCGACCAGGGCTCGGGCGTGACCTGTGTCTGTAGGGTTTCGAGCTCACGGACGAACACCGGCGGGAGGATGTCTCTGCGGGTGGAGAGCATCTGTCCGAGCTTGACGAAGGTAACCCCCGCCTCGGCGAGGGATTCCTTGAGCGCTCGTGCGGTCTTGACGTCGCGGCCCGGCGAATCCCCTCCGAAGCCGCGCAGCTGTGAGCCGAGCCCGTGCCGCACGGCGATGGACACGACCTGGGCGTAGCGGCGGCCGCGGCGACGACGGGACTTCCACCCGAAGAACAGCGACTGCGGGCTCGGCAGGGATCCGGTCGGGAAGGCCGCTTCGAGCATGACGAGGGCACCGACGCCCAGGGCGAAGATCCACCCGAGGGCGAGCACCATGAACAGCACCGCCACTCCGGGGGAGACGTCGAGACCGTCGACGTTCTGCCCGGTGCCGGCCCGGTAGAGGTATTGGACGGTCACGGCAACGACGGCGCTCATGACGAGACCGACGGCCAGCGAGCGCGGCCAGCCGGTGGGTACCCCGACGACGCGACGGACCACGGTGGCGGCGAACCATGACTGCAGGAAGAGGAAGACGAGCGCAGCCAGGCTCACCAGCACGTACCCACCGACGTCCAGTGCTTCCATCGATGACTCTCCTGATCCTGTTCGGGCTGCCAGCGTCCGAGACTCGGCTGACCATTTTCGAATCGGTCACCATCAGCCTAGTCGGTCGGCACGGACCTTCCAGCGGCTGCGGAGCGCGGATTCGGATGACCCGCAGTGCTCGGCGACCGAGGGGTGGGCCTGCGGCACTCGGCGTCCGCGGGGTGGGGCCCACGACTCTCGGCGTCCGCGGGACATTCCCGCGGTCCTCGGCGTTCGAGGGGGCATCCCGCGGCCCTCAGACCAGGCCTGACGTCTCTTCCTCGAGCTCATGAGTGTGTGAGGCGGTGAGGCCGAGCAGGGTGAGCACAGCGCTCGCGACCACCGTGATGAAGAAGGTGGACTGATCGGCGACGTTATAGCCGAGGTGCGGCAGTCCCTGGTCGAACGCTGCTTGGTCGATTGTCCAGTTGGTCAGCCATCCACCACTGACTCCGCCGATCAGCCCGAGCAACCCGGCAGTCGTGATCGTCAGTGGCCAACGGTTCGAGGAGATCACGTGGGCCCCGGAAGATGCGATGAATGAGGCGTATCCGACGATGAGGCTGAGCAGTCCTAGAGCCGTCAGCACGGAGCCGACGGCATAGGCCACGACAATCCAAGTCGGCAGGGCTGAGGCGTCGATGGCTGTGGTCAGTTCCGTGCTCATTACGTGCGCCGCTTCCGAGAGATCGTCGTGCGCAGTGCCGTCGTGCAGGCGAATCGTGACTCTGTGGTCGGAAATCAGTGTCAGCAGCGGCTTGAGGATCTCGAAGCCGGCGGCGACGGCGCCGGCAGCGAAGAGGCCTCCGGTGAATGTGCTGACCTGGTTCTTACGGCTCTGGTTGAGCATGTGGCATCCTCTCGATGTCTGTCGGCGACGATCAACGACATATCGTTTATCGATATCACGAAAAACGATAACATCCTGTTGCCTCGGCTCGGAGGGGGAGTTGTGTGATCCACGGCACGATGGGGCGGGGCGGTCATGGACCGAAACGTCGAAGCTCAGGGTCGGCGGCGGCCGGGCAGACCCACCTGACGGGCCCAGATGAGGATCCACACCGCGCCGAGGAAGGCGAGCAGTCCCGGGAAGAGCACCCCGAATCGCAGGGTGGTCACGGTGATGATGAGGGACAGCAGCGTCGGCCCGCCGAGCTTGCCGCCGTTGTTGAAGATCGCCCAGATGCCGAGGAACCGCGGCCGTCCGACCGCGGGGGAGAGGTCCGCGCCGATCGTCATATTCACGCCCGCGCCGAGGCCGTTGCCGAAGGCCATGACCGCGGCGGCGATGACCATCCCTGCGAGGTCCGGTTTCGCGACCATGATGACGAATCCGGTGCCGAAGACGGACAGGCACGCGACGAGGTCGCGACCCGACCGAGGCGATCCTTGATGTACGCGCCGAGGAACATGACGGTGAGTTCGAGTCCGGCTCCGAAGGCGATGATGAGCGAGATCGAGGACTTGTGCAGACCGATCTCGACGCCCCACAGCTGGACGACGACCGGCTGGGCGGCACGGGCCGCCGCCAGTGCGATGATCGTGACGCCGGTGAGGATGACCGATTTCCACCGCACGTCCAGCGGCGGCCGACGATCCTTCTTCCCCCGCCGAGGAGGGACGACGTCACGATGTGCCGGATCGTTCGTCGCGGCGGGGTCGGCCGCCTCGGTGGGGTTGGGAGCATCGGCGGGGGAGGGACCGTCCGCACGTGAGGTCGGGGCCGCCTCGGCGCGATGGGGATGGTCGTCGAAACCGGGGATCTGCGCGATCGGCAGGGTCATGATCGCGATCGCGGCGACGGCGGTGAGGCCGGAGAAGACGAACACGGACCAGATGGGAAAGACGAGCATGAGGCCGGCGCCGATCATCGGCCCGACGAGGTTGCCGACCCGTTGCGTGCCGCCGAGCGCGGTCATCGCCTTCGCGAGGTCGGCCGGCGGCATCACCTCGGCGACGACGGCCTGCCTTGCCAGGCTCCACACATCGGAGACCGGACCGAAGACCATGAGCGCGACCGTATAGACGAGCAGCGAGTACGGCGAATCCCAGATGAAGGCGGCGACGATGGAGCCGAGCACGATGATCGCGGCGAACGTGGCCACGAACATGGCCCGGAAATCGCCGAGGCGGTCGATGAGGATCCCCGCCGGTACCGTGGCCATCAGCGACACGGCCCCCATGATGCCGACGATGGCGGCGGCGAAGGCCTGCGTCGACCCCAGCGAGAGCGCCCCGAGCACGAGGATCGGCATGATCGCACCCAGGCCGACGGCGAAGAGGGCGAACGGCACGAGCACCGGCCACAGGATCGGTTTGAGCACGTGACAAGTTTAGTTGAGGTCGCGGCGGGCCGTCCGCCGCGGATGTGCCGGGTTCCCTATCGGTTCGTCGCCGGAAGTGGCACGCTGGAGTCATGGTCTCTCACAGCGTCGTCCCATTTCACAGTGTCGTCCCGCCCTATCTCCTCGATGCGATCGCCGAGCGCGGCACCGAGCGGTTCCCGAAGGCCGCGGCCGCCGCGGCCAACTGTCGGATGTCCGATGAGAGCTGCCGAAACCTGCGCCTGGCGGGTCTGAGGTACACACCGCCGGCCGATCTCGGCAAGGACGAAACCGCGCTCGCCGCCCCCGGATCGGCAGGGGTGCAGCGTCTCATCCACGATGCGCAGAACACCGAGGTGCTGCCCGGCGAACTCGTCCGCTCCGAGGGCGAAGAGTCCGTCGACGATGAGCCGGTCAACGAAGCCTATGACGGGCTCGGTGCTTCGTATTCGCTGTTCTCCGAGGTGTTCGGGCGCGATTCGCTCGACGGCGCGGGAATGCCGCTCATGGCCAGCGTCCACTACGGCAAGGACTACGACAATGCCTTCTTCGACGGCCGCCTCATGGTCTTCGGCGACGGCGACGACGAAGTGTTCACCGGGTTCACCGGTTCGCTGTCGATCATCGGCCACGAGCTCTCCCACGGCGTCATCAGCCACACCGCCGACCTCGAATACTTCGGCCAGCCGGGAGCACTCAACGAGCACTGCGCCGATGTCTTCGGCGCCCTGACCCAACAGCACGACGCGGGACAGAATGCCGAGGACGCCGACTGGCTCATCGGCGCCGGAATCTTCACCCCCGAGGTGACCGGACGTGCCCTGCGGTCGATGATCGAACCCGGCACAGCCTATGACGACGACGTCCTCGGCAAGGATCCGCAGCCGGCGCACATGAATGACTTCGTCACCACCGACTCCGACAACGGCGGGGTCCACCTCAATTCCGGGATCCCGAACCGCGCCTTCGCGCTCGCCGCCACCGCCGTCGGCGGTCCGGCCTGGGAGAGCGTCGGACAGGTCTGGTACTCCGTCCTCACCGGGTCCGAGATCACGCAGCGCACCGATTTCGCGGAGTTCGCAGAACTCACCATCGCCGAGGCGGCCGACCAGTTCGGAGCCGGATCCGACATCCACGATGCGATCGTGTCCGGGTGGGATACCGTGGGCATCTCCCACGCAGGTTCGGCGCGCGGAAACCAGGGGAGCAGCTGGTGAACGAGAAGTCGGCCGAAGGCTTCGGGCGTCTGCTCGTCGAACGCTCGGGCGGGATCGGCGGGATGCTGCTCGTCTGGGAAGTCGACATCGACGCGAGCAGTCGGCGCGATGACCTCGGCCCGCGCATCGCCGATCTTCCCTGGTCCGACGGCGGGCAGAGTGATGATGCGCCGCAGTCCACGGGGGCTGACCGTTTCGCTTATCTCATCGAAAGCCGATTCGGGCGAGTGCGCTTCGGCGAGGCCCAGATGCCGCCGGAATGGAAGCAGCTGGTCGATGATGTGCGGGAAGTCGCCGAACCACAGAGGCGACAACCCGGCTGACCCCTATGCTGGAGGTCATGACCGACTCCAACCATGACCCGGGCAGCGACGCTCGGACGACGGCCGAGAAGAACGAACGCGACCTCG